>CAZRYJ010000001.1:0-1245 GCA_964604245.1 uncultured bacterium
GTAAAAAAAACAAAAGTAAATTTTTGTGTTCTCTGCCTGCCCTGCTTGCCCCGTAAGGAAGAATGATTGTATCGAGGTAGAGAAGAATAACCGTACCAGGGTGTCGCTATGGCAAAAATTCCTTGACAAACTCTCACAAATATCTACAATCGAAAAAATTAAAGATAGATAACGGAAAAACAAAACAATAATTCGGAGGTTAATAAATGAGTACTGAAAGATTTGACAGAGGTTGGGAAAGATTAAAAGAAATCAATAGTGAAGCAGGAGAAAGGATAACTGAAACCCTAAGAGAAATTGCTCCTGATTTAGCGAAATATACCATTGAATTCCCATTTGGGGATATCTATTCAAGACCCGGTTTAGATTTAAAATCCCGTGAGATTGTCACCGTTGCAGCATTAACAGCTCTTGGAAATGCTATTCCCCAATTGAAATCCCACATCAACGCAGCTTTAAATGTCGGATGTACTAAAGAAGAAATAGTCGAAATAATCATGCAAATGGCTGTTTATGCGGGATTCCCTGCTGCTTTGAATGGAATGTATGCAGCAAAAGAAGTTTTTAGAGAAAGAGATTTGAGTAAATAGTTTAAATCTAATAAAAATATTCTGCTATTTGTGTTATTTGTTGTAAAACTAAGATTTTAGCTTTTTGATTTTAGCTGTTGGCTAAAAAAACAAGAATTAAAAATTTTGTGCTCTTTGCCCCCCTGTAGGGCGGAACGACCGTACCAGGGTGTACTTTGTAGCAATTCTTTAGGATTTAGAATTTGGGGGTTGGGATTTAGTAAAACAAAATTAAATTTGGAATGTGGTCTGGATTCGTGTTATCTGTGTAATTTGTTGTTCCTCTTTTTTTATTTTTATTTTTTAACTTTGATTTGTCATTTTCCATTTTGATATTTAATTTTTACATTCCAGCTCATTAAACCCCTTGACAGGTCTTAACTTTTATCTATATTAGTGTCATGAATAATAACGATACAAAAATTAATTCAATAAATAGGAACATCCAAAAACCTATCAGGAGGTCTTTTTTTAGTCCTTCCGAAAGAACCGTTCGTTATTACGTTTCCCCCTACATTTACTATTACTGGTGGCACAAAAAAGAAAATACATCCGAGTTCAAAGCCTGAAGTTAAAGTCGATAACTGGGCAAAATTAGAAACTCGGAGAGTAAGGAAAATGTTTTTTTCTGTAATTAATTATTATACAAAACCAAATAAAAAAACCACACTGGAAC
>CAZRYJ010000001.1:1345-4644 GCA_964604245.1 uncultured bacterium
TTTTTTTCTGTAATTAATTATTATACAAAACCAAATAAAAAAACCACACTGGAACTCAGTGAGACGAAGAATAGCGTCAAAAAAATAAAAAAATTCTCTGTGTTCTCTGCCTGCCCCGTAGGGAAGAATGACCGTATCGGGGTGGCTCTGTGTGATAATTAGAAAGATGAAAATAAAAAACCCTCTGCGTTCTTTGCGCCTTTGCGGTGATAATTAGAAAAATGAAAAAATTAAAAATTGTAATTCCAAAGGGAAGAATTTACGATAATATCGCGGATTTGTTGATTTCTGCCGGTATATATTTTAAAACCGACGGCAGAAATTACCGCCCAGAGGTACGCAATAAAGAAATCGATATAAAGATAATGAAACCTCAAAATATTCCGAAACTCGTTGATATGGGCGCACGCGACATTGGTTTTACGGGACACGATTGGATAATCGAGGAGAAAGCTAACGTAGTAGAGGTAATGGACCTTGGGTTCGACCCGGTAAAAATCGTCAGCGCGATTCCATCGAAATATTCTATAAAAAACCTAAAAAAAAGGAAGATTATCGTTGCATCGGAATATGAAAATATTTCCAGGGATTTTCTGAAAAAGAAAAAATACAAATTTGAATTCCTGCGAACTTACGGAGCAACGGAAGTTTTCCCGCCTGACGACGCGGATATGATTATAGATAATACTTCAACGGGAATAACACTTGCGGAACACAATTTAAAAATAGTAGATACGGTTATGGAATCCTCAACAAGGTTTATTGCCAATAAAAAGGCAATGAAAAAGAAAGAAAAGGAGATAAATAAACTCAAAATGCTTTTTAAAGCAGTGCTGGATGCAAGGAATAAAGTATTGCTGGAAATGAACGTTCCTGCAGATAAGCTGAAAGATTTGGTTGAATTTCTTCCCTGCATGCGGTCCCCTACCGTAGCACCGCTGTATAAAGAAGAAGGATATGCCGTTAAAATAGCAGTAGAGAAGTCGGATGTTCTTGATTTGATTCCCAAGCTTAAGAAATACGGGGCGAGAGATATACTGGAATACGAGATAAGTAAGGTGGTATTATGAAATACATAAGAAAATCGATTCAGGAATTAAAAGAATATACCGTCCCGCAGGATAAATACGAAGTAAAATTAAATCAAAACGAATCACCTTATGATGTACCGGAAGATTTGAAAGAAGAAATTTCAAAGAGAATCATGGATGCGGACTGGAACAGGTATCCCTCAAGAACTGCCATACCGCTTGTAGAAGCATTATCGGGATATACGAATTTCCCTGCAAAAGGTATAGTAGCGGCAAACGCATCGAACGAAGTAATACAGGGCGTCTTTCAGACCATCTGTGACGCAGGAGATAAACTAATCGCTATTTCACCCGGTTTTGCAATATATCCATACCTCTCTAAAATTATGGATCTGAACCTGATTGAAGTTCCGCTGCTCGAAGATTTCAGCTTTGATGTTCCTGAGATAATAAAAGAAGGCAGGGATGCCAAAATGGTTATCCTTGCCCTGCCCAATAATCCTACCGGAACTACGATACCGATAGAAGAAATAGCAGAAATAGCACAAAATATAAACGGGATTTTTGTCGTTGATGAGGCGTATTTCGAATTTTCAAAAAAAACTGCAATTTCCCTACTGGACAAATACGATAATATCATCATAATTAGAACGTTATCGAAAGCTTTCGGACTTGCCGGGCTCAGATTGGGCTATCTTCTAACCAATGAGAATATTGCCGGGGCAGTTCAAAAAGCAAAACTTCCTTTTTCTGTGGGAATATTAGGGCAAATTGCCGGAGAAATAGTATTGAATAAAAAAGAATATATATACGATGTGGTAAAAAAAATTCTGGATGAAAAAGAAAAAGTCTTTTCCGAGCTCAAGCAAATTCCAACGATTAAGCCCGTACCTTCTTCCACAAACTTCATCTTATTTAAAACACAGAATGTGCCCGGAAAAGAATTATTCGATGAAATGTACAGGCGAGGAGTTCTTTTAAGATTCTTTAATACGCCAAGATTAAAAAACACTTTAAGGGTAACAATCGGAAAACCCGAGGGGAATAAAATATTTCTTAAAACATTAAAAGAGGTTCTCACAAGATGAGAAAAGCAAAAATTGAAAGAAAAACAAAAGAAACGGATATTACGATCGATCTAAAAATCGAAGGCAGCGGTAAATCCGAAATTAAAAATCCAATCGGGTTTTTGACCCACTCGCTTGAAAACTTCTCCAAACACGGTCTTTTCGACATTAAAATGAAAGCCAAAGGAGACCAGGAGGTGGACCAGCACCATCTGGTAGAAGACTGCGGCATCGTACTGGGACAAGCTTTCAAAAAAGCATTGGGAGATAAAAAAGGTATCAATAGAGCAGGGTATTTCGTTTATCCTATGGATGAAGCCCTTGCAGTAGTGGCAGTTGATATCAGCGGACGGCCTTACCTTCAGTTCGACGTAAAATTGAAAAGAAGATTCTGCGGAGAATTGGATACCGACCTTCTTGAAGACTTTTTCCAGGGTTTCACGATGAGCCTCGGAGCAAATCTGGCTGTAAGAATGCCTTTTGGACGAAGTGATCACCACAAAATCGAAGCAATTTTTAAAGCTTTTGGAAAAGCTATGAAAATGGCATGTTCAAAGGACAAAAGAGCAAAGGAAAATATACCAAGTACAAAAGGTATAATAACGGATGATAGCGATAATTGATTACGGAGCCGGAAATCTTCGTTCGGTGAAAAAAGCTTTTAATCATCTAAAACAAGACACCATAATTGCCGATACCCCAGACGACCTGAACAAAGCCGATAAAGTTGTTTTACCAGGAGTCGGAGCATTCGGATCGGCAATAGAAAAACTTAGAGAGACGGGCTTTTATGAAGCTACTTACGACTGGCTTTACGAAAATAAACCCTTTCTTGGTATTTGTCTCGGCATGCAGATGCTTTTCGAAGAAAGCCTGGAATCCGAAGATACCAGGGGTCTCGGAATATTTAAAGGAAAATGCCCCCGTTTCAAAGAAGGCAAAGTGCCTCAAATGGGATGGAATCAGATAAATATTATCCGTGAGTCTCCCCTATTAGAGGGAATTAAAGATAAATCCTTTTTCTACTTCCTGCATGGCTACTATGTAGAAGCTACCGACACCGGAACAGTGATCGCTACAACGGATTACTTTATTAACTACACTTCGATGATTCAAAAAGAGAACATTTTCGGAGTCCAGTTTCATCCCGAAAAAAGCGGGCAGGCGGGTTTAAAAATGTTAAGTAACTGGTTAGAAATAT
>CAZRYJ010000001.1:4744-23585 GCA_964604245.1 uncultured bacterium
CCCGAAAAAAGCGGGCAGGCGGGTTTAAAAATGTTAAGTAACTGGTTAGAAATATGTTAGCAACAAGAATCATCCCATGTCTCGATGTAGATCTCGGTCGTGTCGTAAAGGGAATAAAATTTAAAGACCTGGATAATGTGGGTGACCCTGTTGAAATGGCTAAATCTTATAACGAACAGGGTGCCGATGAATTGACATTCCTCGATATAGGAGCTTCTTATAAAAGCAGAGAAATTCTGATAGAAGTCCTTGAAAAAGTGTCCGAGCAAGTTTTCATTCCTCTTACCGTCGGCGGAGGACTGCGCTCAAGTGAAGATATTCGAAGAGCCCTGAATTCAGGAGCCGATAAAGTCGCCATATGCACCTCAGCAATAGAAAATCCTTCATTAATAACCGAAGGCGCAAAGATTTTCGGTTCACAATGTATTGTGCTTTCGATAGACGCAAAAAGGCAAGGTAATTCATGGTATGCATACACTCACGGCGGCAGAAATAATTCGAGAATAGACGCAATTAAGTGGGCAAAAAAAGGCGAAAATTTAGGAGCCGGAGAAATCCTTCTCAATTCTATAGATAAAGACGGAACAAAAGAAGGGTACGATCTTGAACTTACCGCAAAAATATCCGAAAGTGTAAATATTCCGGTAATCGCATCAGGCGGAGCGGGAAACCCGGACCAGATGGTTGATGCAGTTAAAGAAGGAAAAGCCGATGCGGTATTACTTGCTTCTCTTCTTCACTACGGCGAATACACAATTAAAGATATAAAAGAACATCTCGAAAAAAAGGAGATTTGCGTAAGATGGTAATTGCATCAATCGATTTGATGAACGGAAAAGCGGTCCAGTTAAAACAGGGCAAAGAAAAAATGCTCGAGGATAATAAACCGCTAAAACTTGCTGAAGAATTCAACAAATATGGCGAGACAGCGGTAATAGACCTGGACGCCGCGATGGGAAAAGGCGACAATCTAGAAGTTATCAAAAAAATACTAAAAAAAGCTGAATGCAGAGTCGGCGGAGGTATCCGAAACGTAAAAAAAGCAAAAGAGATGATCTCTTTTGGGGCAAGAAAAGTCATAATCGGCTCAAAGGCTTTTGAAAAGGATAAAATAAATAAAAAATACTTAAAAACTTTAAAAAAAGAGATAGGCAAAGAAAATATCATAATAGCTATCGATGCTTTAAATGAAGAAATCGTTACAAAAGGCTGGAAACACACCACGGGAATTCCTCTTTACAAAGCAGCAGAAACTTTAGAAGACTTTGCATCCGAATATTTATTCACATGCGTCGAAAGAGAAGGGACTTTAACGGGAATCAATTTTGAAATCGTAAAGAAACTATTGAAAAAAACGAAGAATAAAGTTACGGTAGCGGGAGGAGCAAGCAAAATCTCCGAGGTAAGAAAATTAGCACAAATGGGGTGTGACGTTCAACTCGGTATGGCTCTTTACACAGGAAAAATATCCCTTTCGGAAGGTTTTATAGAATCATTGAACTGGAAAGATAAATTGATTCCTACGATTACTCAGGATAAGAATAATCAGGTGCTGATGCTCGCATATTCGAATAAGGATTCGCTCAAAATGGCTTTCGAAACCGGGAATATGTGTTATTTTTCACGTTCGAGAGGTAAACTCTGGATGAAAGGCGAAACCTCGAAAAACACGCAAGCGTTACTAAAAATAAGAGCAGACTGTGACCGGGATACTTTGCTCGCAACCGTAAAACAAAAAGGAGTTGCCTGCCATCTCGGCACTTATACCTGCTTTGGTAATAAGGAATTTAGCTTAGAAGAACTATATGATGTAATTACGAAAAGAATAAATAATCCGGTTAAAGGTTCATATACGGCAACTCTGGACACAAAAAAACTAAATAAAAAACTTATGGAAGAAGCAGGAGAAGTTATCGAAGCAAAAGAAAGGAATGAAATCATCTGGGAAGCAGCGGATGTATTGTACTTTTTAACCGTATTATTGGCGAAAAATAACATACCATTAAATGATGTGATTGAAGAACTAAGGAGGCGAAGGAGATGAACGTTAAAGAAGCAATAAAAAAAGCTATTTCGGGAGAAAACATAGATCAGGACGACGCGTATGAAGTCGCTCTCGCTATTATGAATGGAGAAGCAACAGACGCGCAAATAGCTTCATTGATTACAGCATTGCGTATGAAAGGCGAAACGGTAGATGAGATTACCGGATTCGTAAAAGCGATGAGAGACAAAGTCACAAAAATCAATGCCCGGGAGGAATATCTTATCGATACCTGTGGAACAGGCGGTGATGGATCCGGCACTTTTAATATTTCAACAATTAGCGCTATCGTGGCGGCAGGAGCGGGTTGCAGGGTAGCCAAACATGGAAACCACTCTGTTTCAAGTAACTGCGGCAGTGCCGATTTATTAAAAGAACTCGGCGTAAACATCGAAAATCCTCCGGAAAAGGTCGAAAAATGTATCGAGGAAGCAGGAGTTGGATTTCTGTTCGCGCCTCTTTTACATCCGGCTATGAAATACGCAATCGGGCCGAGAAGAGAAATGGCGGTAAGAACTATATTCAATATACTTGGACCCTTAACAAATCCTGCAAGCACTAAAAGGCAACTTTTAGGGGTTTACGCAAAAGAATTAACCGCTCCTATTGCCAACGTACTTGCGAATCTTGATTCTATACATTGTATGATAGTTCACGGTGAGGATGGACTCGATGAAATAACGACAACCGGAAAAACTTTTGTCAGTGAATTAAAAGACGGTAAAGTAAAGGAATATACTATTTCACCTGAAGATTTCGGAATGAATAAGAGAAGTCCGGAAGACTTGAAAGGCGGAACTCCGCAAACTAATGCAAAGATCGCCTTAAATTTACTGGAAGGAGGAACAGGCGGAAAAAGAGATATTACAATACTTAATTCAGGAGCTGCAATATATGTTGCGGGAAAAGCTGAAAGCCTGTTAGATGGTATAGGGAAGGCAAAGGAATCTATCGATTCAGGAGAAGCATTAAAAAAACTGGAGATACTTATAAATACAGCAAAATGAAAGTAAAAACGATTCTCGAAAAAATAGTAAAATTTAAGAAAGTAGAGATTGAAAAGAGGAAAAAATTTACCCCTCTTAAATCTTTCATCAATAATATACCTGAAGAAAGAAGGGACTTTAAATCAGCTTTAAAAAAGGGTAATATCTCTATTATTGCTGAAATAAAAAGATATTCGCCATCCAGAGGACTCCTGTGCGAAGACTTTGACCATATAAGTATAGCGAAAGAATATGAAAAAAATGGAGCAAGCGCAATTTCGGTTTTAACCGACGCAAAATATTTCTGGGGAAAAAACACTTATCTAACCGAAGTCAAAAAAGAAGTAGATTTGCCAATATTAAGAAAAGAATTCATAATAGATCCCTATCAAATATATCAATCCGCGTATATTGGAGCTGATGCAATACTTTTGATTGCCAAGCTACTTGAATTTGAACAGTTAGAAGAATTTATCAAAATCGCAAATCAACTTGGGCTTTCTTGCCTGGTCGAAGTTGATTCAAGAAAGGAACTTCAAAAAGCCCTTGCGACCCCGGCTGAGATAATAGGCATTAACAACAGAAACCTGGAAACTTTCCAAACTTCTCTTGAGCCTTCTCTTGATCTAAGAAAATTCATTCCTGAAAAGTATATTACTGTAAGTGAAAGCGGTATTAAAAAAAGAGAGGATATAATAAATTTAGAAGAAGCAGGTTTTGATTCGGTATTAGTGGGTGAAACACTTATAAAAGAACAAGAAATCGGAAAAAAATTAAAAGAACTCCTTGGAAAGAAAAATGAAAGAGATTGAGAAACTCAGGGAAGAAGTTAGAAAAGTCGACAAAGAAATTATCAAACTAATCGGTAAAAGGCTTTCCATAGCAAAAAAAATAGGCGGAAAGAAGAAAAAAAAGGGGATACCCTTAAGAGATTGGAAGGTCGAAAAAGAAGTAATTAAAAATGCATTGGACGCAGCTTCAAAAGTAGAGCTTTCTCCTGATTTAATCAAAACAATTATGCAAAACATAATAACAGAATCAAGAATACAGCAGGAAATCCTCCATTATTTCTCTTACAGTGGCGATAAAGAAGATATTCTTATTATCGGAGGTCTGGGAGAAATGGGATTATGGTTTGCCAAATTTTTTGCAAACCAGGGGCATAATGTTTTCATCCACGATATTAAAGGCAAATCAGAGCATTTTAAAAGTTTTGATAATCTTAATGATGCAGTTAATAAAGCTTCCTGTATTCTTATTGCAATTCCTTTCGAATCTATGCCGGAAATTATTGAAAAAATTATAAAATTAGAATTTAAAGGAACGGTTCTCGATATTGCAAGTCTAAAAGACTACTCAAAGAAATCCATCGAAAAAGCATTGGAACACGGCATCAATTATACAAGCATACATCCGATGTTCGGACCAAAGGTCAGCACACTAACTGATCGAATAATATGTCTTTGCGACTGCGGCAACCCTAGCGCAAATGGAAAGATCAAAAATTTCTTTAAAGACACAAGCGCAACAATAGTAGAAATCCCGCTGGAAGAACATGACAGAATAATCTCATATGTTTTAGCTCTATCACATATAATAAACATAATATTTATGAAAACACTTATGGACGGAGAATACGAATACGTTGATTTAAAAAAGATAGCAAGTACGACTTTCTTATCTCAGATGGAAACGACAAAAGAAGTAATAACGGAAAATTCCAACCTGTATTATGCAATACAAAAGTTTAATCCTTTTAAGAATAATCTATATGATAGGTTGGAACAAGCTCTTACATATGTAATTGAATCGGTTTTAAAAGGAAATAAAGAAGATTTTATCAAAATAATGGAAGAAGGCAAAAAATGGATAAAAACCTCAGAACAAGATTAAAAATCTGCGGCATAACAAATGCAACTGACGCAATCATGGTTTCGAACCTTGGAGCTGATGCCATAGGTTTTGTATTCGCGGAGTCAAAGAGAAAGATTACTCCCGAAAGGGCAAGAGAAATAATTAGAACGCTACCACCCTTTATTACTACCGTGGGGATATTCATGGACGCAGAACTAACTGATGTAAATAACATCACCGAATATTCTTCTCTTGACGTAGTTCAACTGCACGGCGATGAAAACCCTGAATATTGCGCTAAAATGAATAGAAAAGTCATAAAAGGAATTCTTGTAACTGAAAATGATACAAAAGAGAGTCTAATAAAAAAAATGAACGCTTACTCAGCTTCCGCATTTATCCTGGATCCGGGCAGAGGAAGCGGAAAAATCTTCAACTGGGATATCGCGCGCGGCATCGAGAAACCTCTCATAATTGCCGGCGGGCTTACTCCGGAAAACGTGGGGCAAGTTATACGAGACTTAAATCCTTACGGTGTAGATGTATCCAGTGGTGTCGAAAAAAATTATGGTGAAAAAGATGAGAAAAAGGTCAAAAAATTCATTGAGGAGGTCAGATCTTGTTAGTTACGGGTATAATTGGTTATCCTTTAAAAATAACCATGTCTCCCCCGATGCATAACGCAGCATTCAAAGCACTGGGACTCGACGGTATATATGTACAGCTTCCCGTAAAGGAAGAAAAACTAAAGGATGCTGTCTATGGTCTATCCGCTCTCGGCTTCAAAGGATTCAACATTACAATTCCTTATAAAAAGAAAGTAATGGAATATCTTGATGAAATTTCTACCGATGCGACCTCTATTGATGCTGTAAACACCGTTTTGATTGAGGAAAACAAACTCAGTGGTTTCAATACCGATACATACGGATTCGATGAATCTTTGAACAAATACGAAATTGACCTTACGAATAAAAAAGTTATGCTTATCGGAGCAGGCGGAGTCGCATATGCCTGTTCATACATAATTAATAAGAAAAATCCATCGAGATTTATAATTACGGATACAATCGAAGAAAAAGCGAAAAAACTCAGCGGAATTTATCAAGCTGACAGAATTTCCCCGCAGGAAGTAGAAAAACTAATTCCGGAATCGGATATTATTTTAAACGCAACGCCGGTTGATCTTCAGGATAAAATTCTTCCTCTAATGAAAGAGAATTCAGTTTACTACGATATAAATTATAAATTCCAGGGAAAGGAACAAAAGGGGGTTAAAGTGGTAAATGGCAGCTTAATGCTTATTTTACAGGGTGCTCGCGCATTTACGATCTGGACGAAAAAGGATGCTCCCATCGAAGTAATGAAAAAAGCGATAGGTTTTGAGATATGATTAGATTAATAACTTCCGGAGAATCACACGGCAAAGCCTTATTAGTTATAATCGAAGGCATTCCGGCGGGATTACAAGTTGACGCTAAATTCATAAATAACGAACTCTCGAGGCGACAAAAGGGCTATGGAAGGGGAGGGAGAATGAAAATCGAAAGCGATAAGGCGGAAATCTTGTCCGGTATAAGGTACGGAGAAACAATCGGCTCACCTGTATCGATTCAAATAAAAAATAAAGATTTCGAAAACTGGAAAGATATAATGAAAATCGAGAAAGGGTCAACGAACAAAAAAATTACTTCCCCTAGACCCGGACACGCCGACTTACCGGGATTATTCAAATATGACAGGGAAGACATAAGAGACATCCTGGAAAGGGCTTCGGCAAGAGAAACAACCGCCCGAGTCGCAGCAGGAGCTGTTTTCAAACTTTTTTTGGCAGAATTCGGAATAAATATTTACTCACATACAATCTCAATTGGGAAAATCCGGGTAAAAGAAAACAGGAAAAGCTTTGAAGAAATAGAAGACAGTCCTCTTAGATGCGCTGATCCAAAAACGGAAAAAGAAATGATAAAAATTATCGACGATGCAAAGAAAAAAGGAGATTCACTGGGCGGTGTTAGTGAAATCACAGCCCTTGGTGTATGTCCGGGGATAGGAAGCTATGTACACTTTGACCGTCGCCTGAACGCATCCATTGCGAACGCAATGATGTCCATACCTACTGTCAAAGGAGTTGAAATTGGTGAAGGTATTGAAAGTTCAAAGAAATACGGTTCTAAAGTACAAGATGAAATATTATATTCTAAAGAAAAAGGATTCTATCGCTGCACCAACAGAGCAGGAGGCATCGAAGGCGGCATAAGTAACGGAGAAGATATTATAGCAAGAATTTACTTAAAACCCATCCCTACACTATCATCTCCCCTTAAATCGGTAGATATAATATCAAAAAAGCAAACTCTGGCACAAAAGGAAAGGGCAGATAACTGTGTTGTACCGGCTGCGGGTGTGATTGGCGAAAGCATGATGGCATATGTATTAAGCAATGCTTTCCTCGATAAATTTGGCGCCGATGCAATGAAAGATATAAAATCAAATTACAATTCTTACATCGAAAGAGTTAAAAATGCCTAACAACATAATCTTAACCGGATTTATGGGCTCGGGAAAAGACTCGGTTGGCAGAGAAATATCAAAAAATACCAATTTATCCTTTTTTTCAATAGATGATTATATAGTACTTAAAGAAAAAAGGACAATAAATAAAATATTCGAAGAATCGGGCGAGGATTATTTTCGAAAAATCGAGAAGGAAACACTTAACGAGATAAAAAACATTAAAAATACAGTTATTGCTACCGGGGGCGGTGTTGTAAAAGATAAAGAGAATAGAAACGTATTATCCGGGATGGGAAAAGTCGTTTATTTATATACTAACCTTGACGCGGTAAAAAAGAGATTGAAAAACGATAAAACACGACCATTAATAAAAAATAGGGACAATATAATTAAGATATATAACCAGAGGATGGATAAAGGCCTATATGAATCTGCAGATGAAAAGATCGACACTTCAGAAATCACGCAGAAGCAGGTAGCAGAAAAGATACTTAAAAAATTAGAAGTTAAAACAAAAACTATGGCAAAATCCTTTAAAACACTCACAATTAAAACAGAATCTAAAGTCTATCCGATTTATATTGGTTACAATCTTTTCCGGGAAAATAATTCACGTATTAATTTAGAACTTAAATCCGACAAAGTGGCAATAATATCCAATCCATTAGTCGGAGCTCTATATATAGATGAGTTAGAAAACACACTTATTAAAGAAGGGATTAAACCTTATATATGTATAATACCTGACGGAGAGAAATATAAAACACTTGATACCATTAAAAGTATTTTCGATATGCTTCTTAAAGAAAACATGGATAGATCCGCACACTTAATAGCACTCGGAGGAGGCGTAGTCGGAGATCTCGCAGGCTTTGTTGCATCTACATTGAAACGGGGAATCGCACTCATACAGATACCGACTACATTAATAGCGCAGGTAGATTCCTCAATCGGAGGCAAAACCGGATTCGACCATCCCCTTGGGAAAAATATGATAGGCACATTCTATCAGCCGGATATAGTAATTATCGACATTAAGAAACTGTTAACCCTTCCGGAAAAAGAATTCAGAAACGGTTTAGCCGAAGTTATTAAGTATGGAATAACAAAAGATGTAACTTTATTTGATATACTTGAGAAAAGACAGAAAGAAATACTAAACCGAGATATTGAATTATTAGAAGAAATTGTTACAAGATGTGTCCGAATAAAAAAAGAAGTTGTTGAAGAAGACGAAAAAGAAGAAAAAGGAATTAGAGAAGTTCTAAACTACGGACATACAATCGGACACATTATTGAAACACTCACCGGATATTCAAAATACTCACATGGGCAAGCCATAGCAATAGGAATGGTAAAAGAGGCAGAATTAGCCGGGCAAGAAAATCTGCTTTCGAAAAACGACCTGTCAAGAATAAAAAATCTGATTCAAAAATATGAATTACCAACTTCAATACCTGAAAATATTGACCTCGATGAAATGAGAAAGTGTGTCGTACAAGATAAAAAAGTTAGAAAAGGAAAAATACGACTACCCGTTCCAACGGGAATAGGCAAAATAATATTCAGGGAGGTAGAATGCAAAAAATTCTTGTGATCCACGGACCAAACCTTAACCTTCTGGGAAAAAGAAAACCCGAAGTTTATGGCAATATGAACCTTGAAAAAATAAATGAAGAGATAAAAAAATTCGCAAAAAACAACAGCATTGATATAGAAATTATTCAATCGAATGAAGAAGGAGAAATCGTAGACGCAATTCAGAAAGCCGCAGATTATTCGGGAATTGTAATAAATCCGGGCGGATATACACACACCTCGGTTGCGATTCGGGACGCAATCGAAGCTGTGGAAACTCCAACTGTTGAAGTTCACTTAAGTAATATATACGCACGAGAAGACTTCAGGCATACAAGTATGAGCGCTCCTGTATGTAAAGGACAGATTAGTGGTCTCGGATGGTTTGGTTACATTTTAGCGCTGGAATATCTAACAAAGGAATGCTAACCACAAAGACCATAAAGAAATTAGTTATGGAAATAAAAAAAACAAAAAAAATTACCACAGAGAGCACAGAGAAATTAATTACTGTAAAAAAAGAAAAAAACACCGAGACCACGGAGAAAAACAAAAATCTCTGTGTACTCTGTGGTTAAAAATTCCGATGTGGAGATGTGTGGGCTCTGTGGTTTAGTTGTTTTTAGCACAGAATTATAAAATTAAGAAATGGAGAAACATAAAATGAATTATAATTTACCGGATGAAAAAGGCTACTTTGGAAGATTCGGAGGCAGATTTATACCGGAAGTACTAATGGATGCAATCTGCGAACTTGAAAAAGCATATTTATCTTTTAAAGAAAACAAGGATTTTAATAAGGAATTAAATTTTTTGCTCAAAGAATACGCAGGAAGACCCTCTTCCCTATATTTTGCCGGGAGGCTTACCGAAAAAGTAGGCGGAGCCAAAATATATCTAAAAAGAGAAGATATGATGCACACGGGGGCTCATAAAATAAATAACACTCTGGGGCAGGTTCTTCTGGCAAAAAAAATGGGTAAACAGAGAATAATTGCCGAAACTGGAGCCGGTCAGCACGGCGTAGCCACTGCCACAGCGTGCGCTTTAATGGACTTAGAGTGTCACGTTTACATGGGAACAGAGGATACGATTCGACAAAAAATGAATGTCTTTAGAATGGAACTTCTGGGTTCGGAAGTAATAGAAGTGGATTCGGGTTCTAAAACACTTAAAGATGCGATCAATGCAGCTATGCGAGATTGGGTAACCAATGTAGAAACAACCTACTACTGCATTGGGTCGGTGGTAGGACCTCATCCTTATCCGATGATGGTGAGAGATTTTCAATCGATTATCGGAAAAGAAACGAAAAAACAGATTTTAGAAAAAGAATATAAATTACCGGATTTGATTACTGCATGCGTGGGAGGGGGAAGTAATGCTATCGGCATTTTTTATCCTTTTATGGAAGACAATATAAAAATGGTTGGAGTCGAAGCAGGCGGACTGGGACTTGATACCAAAAAACATGCAGCAAGCTTATGTAAAGGCGGGATCGGGGCACTTCATGGGGCAATGAGTTATCTTCTTCAGGACAAAAACGGACAAATTACCGAAACGCATTCTATCGCTCCCGGATTGGACTATCCGGGAGTCGGGCCGGAACATTCCTATTTGAAAGACACTGGAGTGATAGAATTTACAGCTATTACGGATGCGGAAGCGCTGGACGCCTTTAACATACTCTCACAAACAGAAGGTATAATTCCGGCATTGGAAAGTTCACATGCTGTTGCTTATGCTATAAAAACCGCTAAAAATATGCCAAGAGAATCAATAATTCTGGTCAATCTTTCCGGACGTGGAGACAAAGACCTGGAAATTGTAGAGGGGGTTCTATGCGAAACTCCATAAGCATATCAGATAAATTTAAGGAACTAAAAGCGAAAAATGAAACTGCCCTGATACTTTACACAACAGGAGGATTCCCTAATCTTGCGGAATCAATGAAGATTATAAAAACACTTGCCGAAAGCGGAGCTGATATCATCGAAATTGGGATACCTTTCTCCGATCCCATTGCAGACGGACCAACGATACAATATTCTTCACATACTTCGCTTATGAAAGGAACCACATTAAAAAGAATTCTCAGCAATGTTAAAAAGCTCGAAATCAAAAAACCTCTTGTTTTCATGAGCTATTTAAATCCACTCCTTGCTTATGGTAAAGATAAACTTTTACATGATATGAACGAAAGCGGAGTGAGAGGGCTCATTATACCTGACTTACCCGTAGAAGAAGCATCAGAATGGATCGCCCTCTCTAAGGACTACAATATAGAACTAATTTTTCTGGTCACCCCCACATCACCCACTAAAAGGAGAAAAAAAATTATTCAAGAATCACGTGGATTTGTCTACTGTGTCTCCGTACTCGGAACCACAGGGGTGAGAACCAAAATGCCTCCGTATCTTAACAAATTCTTAAAAGATATAAAGAAAACCACGGATACTCCGATAGCACTTGGTTTTGGAATATCAACCCCAAAGCAAATAGAATCACTCCGGGATAAGATAGATGGGGTTATCATAGGAAGTCGAATAATAGAAGCAATAAAAAACGAAGAAAATCTGAAGGAGTTATGCGAAGAACTTAAAGCGGCAACTCGTCATACAGTGATCAAGGAGAAAAAATGATAATAACGATGTCTTCAAATGCAACTAAAAAAGAAATCAACAAAGTCAAAGAAAAAATAAAAGAACTTGGATACGAAGCAAAAACTTTCAAAGGTATAAAGAAAACTGTCATTCATGTAATAGGAGCGACCGACAAAGAAAGAATAATTCAATCAATCGAACAACTTCCCGGTGTTGAGCGGCTTACTCCTATTCTTAATCCCTTTAAAATGGGCAGCAGAGAATTTCATCCTGAAAACACGCTTGTTTCAGTAAACGGTAAGACAATCGGCGGCGAAGAGATTGTCATTATGGCGGGTCCATGTTCCGTCGAATCCGAAGAAGTCGTACTGAGTGTCGCGAGGAAGATTAAGAAAGCAGGTGCAAAGATACTCCGCGGAGGAGCCTTCAAACCGAGAAGTTCTCCCTACAGTTTCCAGGGTTTGGGTGAAAAAGGATTGAAAATACTTGCAGAAGCTCGTGAAGAGACAGGACTCTCCATAATAACAGAAGTCATCTCGGAAGTTGACGTACCTCTTGTGGCAAAATATGCGGATATACTCCAGATAGGAGCAAGGAACATGCAAAACTATCAACTATTAAAGACTGTGGGAAGGTTCAACAAGCCTGTTTTATTGAAAAGGGGAATTTCGGCTACTATCGAAGAATGGCTTATGTCCGCCGAATACATACAATCTGAAGGAAATCCCGATGTAATTTTATGCGAAAGAGGTATAAGAACATTCGAAACTTACACAAGATATACTCTTGATATAAGCACAATACCCGTAATTAAGAACCTGAGCCATCTGCCTATAATCGTAGACCCGAGCCACGCTGCAGGTAACAGTAAATACGTACCATCCCTCGCAAGAGCCGCAATCGCAGCAGGAGCCGATGGTTTATTGATAGAAGTACATACAGAACCTTCCCAAGCTCTGTCAGACGGCAAACAATCGATTACACCTCCCGTATTCCAACAATTAATGGATGATATAAAAAACATAGCAAAAGTGGTAGGCAGGAAAATATGAAACAAATAACATATCAAGGAGAACCCGGCTGCAACAGCGACGTTGCATCAAATAAATTTTTTCCCAAAAATGTAAAGCGTAGAGGCGTAAGAACTTTTAGAGATATCTTTGAATTGGTAAACACGAAAAAAGAAACATACGGCGTAGTGCCGGTCGAGAATTCTCTTACCGGAAGCATCCATCAAAATTACGATCTTCTTTTGGAATATAACCTCTGGGTTATAGGAGCAGTAAATCTAAGGATAGAGCATAATCTTTTAGCTCCAGCAGGTACGAACCTGCAATCAATCAAAGAAGTCTGGTCTCATCCGGAAGCGCTTGCTCAATGTAGAGATTTTCTCTCTTCCCATCCGGAATATAAAGTGGTATCAGTATATGATACTGCCGGAGCTGCCAAAATAGTAAAAAAGGAAAAAAGGAAAGATGTAGCAATTATTGCAGGTCCCCAGGTTGCAAAACTATACGATTTCAAAAAACTAAAAGAGAATATTGAATCACATCCCGATAATTTCACAAGATTTCTCATAATATCCAAGGATAGAAAAATATACACAGGAGAAAATGCAAGAACAATGCTCGTTTTCGGCGTAAAGAACGAACCCGGTATTCTGTTCAGATGTCTGAGTATCTTTGCCTTGCGGAACATCGATCTAACCAAATTAGAATCAAGAGCAGTCCTGGGAAAACCATATGAATATCTTTTTTATATCGATTTTAAAGGCAACATGGAAGACGAAAATTGTAACCATGCAGTCGAAACTTTAAAAGAAGTAGTAACATACTTAAAACTTCTCGGAAGTTACGTAATAAAGGATAAAAAGTGAAACTGATTTTATCAAAATCCCCTAAAGTAAAGGGTGAGATAAAAGTTGGCGGAGATAAGTCCATTACACATAGAGGCTTAATAATCGGTTCGATCGCCGAAGGAATAACTACTCTAAAAGATTATTCGAAATGCGATGATTGTATGGCAACTCTGGAAATTATGAAAAAGCTCGGGATATCAATTCTTAAAAACAAATCAACTATCAGAATAGAAGGTAAAGGTCTTCATGGACTTAATGAACCGGACGATATATTAGATTGTAAAAACTCGGGTACTTCTATGAGGTTGTTATCCGGTCTTCTTGCCGGACAAAATTTCTTTTCGGTATTAACAGGAGATAATTCGCTAACTAAGCGCCCTATGAGAAGAATAATAGAACCCCTTGCTCTTATGGGAGCAAAAATATCCGGACGGGACGAGAATCAATTTGCACCTCTTACGATAAAAGGAGGAAATCTCAAAGCAATAGACTACAAATCCCCCGTAGCCAGCGCCCAGGTAAAATCCTCAATACTGCTTGCTTCTTTGTATGCAAAAGGAAATTCTTCTATTACCGAACCCTCCATGAGCCGTGATCACACAGAAAGAATATTAAATTTATTTGGAGCAAAAATAGAATCCTCCGAAAATAAAATAATCCTAAAAGAGAAAAATAAATTAATTGCAAAAGAATTGTCTATACCAGGAGACATTTCATCGGCAGCTTTTTTTATTGCCCTTGCAAGTATAATAAAGGGTTCAAAAATACTAATTAAGAACGTAGGTATAAATCCTACCCGAACCGGTATAATTGATGTATTAAAAAGTATGGGAGCTGATATTTCTGTTAAAAATGAGCGAAATAAAACTTATGAACCTGTAGCTGATTTACTTGTAAAAGGAAAAGAATTAAGGGGAATAGAAATTTCCGGAAAATTTATCCCAAAAGTAATAGATGAACTCCCTATATTAGCTGTAGCTGCAACCCAAGCACAAGGAATAACCACGATCAAAGATGCCCACGAACTAAGAGTAAAAGAAACTGATAGAATTTACGCGATAGCTGCGGGGCTCAAAAAAATGGGAGCAAAAATAGAGGAAAAGCCTGACGGTTTCACAGTAGAAGGACCAACGACACTAAAAGGAAACATTTGTGAAAGTTTTGGTGATCATAGAATTGGTATGGCGCTAGCAATAGCAGGGGTTATAGCAGAAGGAAAAACCACGCTTGCAGAATCCGAATGTATCGATGTTTCTTTTCCCGAATTTACCGGAATACTCAGGAGGATATGTGGAGCAGACCATATCTACGAAAAAAATTAAATTCATACATAAAAAAATCAAAGCAAAGTCTTCTCCTGAAGCCTTATTTGAGAAAGCCTACAAGGAAGAACCCTATAGTTTTATTTTAGAATCTATGATACATATTAAAAAAAGAGGAAGGTATTCATTCTTAGGAGGAAGACCCTTTATTATACTGAAAAACACAGGAGAAGATATAGATATTGAAATTTTTGGTAAAAAATACAAGGAAAAAGGTAACCCGTTCAGTAAACTCAGGGAACTTATGTCTTTAGTGGATAGTTACCCCTATATACCTGGTTTCTCCGGAGGAGCGGTTGGTTATCTCTCTTATGACGCAGTTAGATTTTTCGAAAAAATACCAGACAAAAATCCGGATGAAATTAAAACACCTGAAACCTATTTTATGTTCCCGTCGGAAATAATACTTTTTGATCATAAAAATGAAACCGTGGATATAATTCTATACAACAATGATGGTGAAGCGAAAAGAATTAAAGAGTTGACAAAAATAATAAAAACTTCGGAAGAAGTTGATTATACTCTTACCGAAGGAAGCGAAATCGATTTTACCGGCAACTTCACAAAAGAAGAATATTGTGACGTGGTAGAAAAAGCCAAAAAGTATATTTATTCCGGAGATATATTCCAGGTCGTACCTTCGCAACGATTCAAAGGGCCAAGAGAAAAAGAACCAATCAATATATACAAAGCACTTCGCCTTACAAATCCTTCTCCGTATATGTATTATATTAGATTTAACGATTTATACATTCTCGGTTCCTCCCCTGAAACATTGATTAAGCTCGAAGCAGGTGGACTTGTAACAAGCAATCCAATTGCCGGAACAAGAAGAAGAGGGCTAAACGAAGAAGAGGACAATAAATTCGTAAAAGAACTCCTGAATGACGAAAAAGAGCTTGCGGAGCATATTATGCTTGTTGATCTTGCGCGAAACGATATTGGGAGAGTTTGTGAATACGGCAGCATAAAGGTTTCAGATTTTATGCGTATTGAAAAATACGCAAAAGTTATGCATAACATATCAGTAGTTAACGGAAACTTACTCGAAAACAAAGATGCATTTGATCTGGTCAGGGCTACATTCCCCGCAGGAACCGTTTCAGGAGCACCAAAGATAAGAGCAATGGAAATAATCGATGAATTAGAACCTGTTAGAAGGGGTATCTACGGGGGAGCCTTAGGTTACTTCGGATTCGCGGGCAATATGGATTTATGCATAGCTATCAGAACAATCGTAATATACAAAGATATAATTTACTTTCAGGCGGGAGGCGGAGTTGTCGCAGATTCGCTGCCAAAGCTTGAATATAAGGAAACCATAAACAAAATGAGCGCTTTAAAAAAGGCTATTGAGTTATCACAATGATTTTGCTAATCGATAACTACGATTCTTTTGTATATAATCTTGCTCAATTTTTAGGAGAACTCGGAGCAGAAATACAGGTAAGACGAAATGATAAAACTTCAATCAAAGAAATCGAGCAATTAGCACCAACAACAATAATGATTTCACCCGGTCCGGGTACTCCAAAAGATTCAGGTATAAGTCCGGAAGTCTTGCTTCGTTTTAAAGGTGAAATTCCAATTATGGGTGTTTGTCTTGGGCATCAAACAATAGGAGAGGTTTTTGGAGGTAAAGTCATAAGAGCGGATAAAATCTTACATGGTAAAACTTCTGAAATACATCATGACGGTAAAACCATATTCAAAAATATAGAAAACCCTTTTACCGCAACGCGTTACCACTCATTAATCGTAGAATGGAAAACCTTACCGGATTGCTTTACCCTTTCGGCATGGACTGAAGATAAAACAATAATGGCAATAAGACATAAAGAATACAATATAGAAGGAGTACAATTCCACCCGGAATCCGTTTTAACGGAAGTTGGAATGAAAATATTAAAAAACTTTATTAAAGGAAGGGAAATAGATTGAAGGTCATAAAGTATAACGAAATCACGGAAGATTTCTTCAAATATAAAGAAATAGAAGAAGTAACCAATGTAAGAAAGATAATAAACGACGTTCGAAAAAACGGAGATAGGGCATTAAAAAAGTATACTAAACAATTTGACAAAACCGAATTGGATCAAATACAAATAAGCGGTATAGAGATAGAAAACGCATATAAGAAAGCTTCAAAAGAAGAAATAACAGCTATTGAAAAAGCAACTGAAAATATAAAAGAGTTTTCAAAAAAACAAAAAGAACAATTCAAGAATTTCGAATTCGAAATCAAAAAGGGAGTATTTACAGGACAAATAATTAATCCCATTAACAGAGTAGGAATTTATATTCCCGGAGGAAATTTTCCTCTGGTATCGACTTTACTCATGTGCGCCATACCCGCACAGGTAGCAGGCGTATCAGAAATTGCAGTTACTTCTCCCCCAACATTCGAGGGAAGCATACATCCATTAATTCTTACCGTCGCCTATGTGTTGAAAATCACAGAAATCTACAAATTGGGAGGTGCGCAGGCAATAGCCGCCTTAGCCTATGGAACCGAAACAGTAAAAAGCGTCGATAAGATATTCGGACCGGGAAACAAGTACGTACAATTTGCCAAAAAGGAAGTTTTTGGAAATGTGGGCATTGATTTTATAGCAGGACAGACAGAAATAATGATAATCGCAGATGAGACAGCAGAAGCAAAAATAATAGCATCGGATTTACTTTCACAGGCTGAACACGACATAGATGCAATGCCTATCCTGGCAACGACCTCGGAGCGACTTGCAAAATTAGTCTTAAACGAGATTGAAGTAAAACTCAAATCAATAAGCACTAAAGATATAGCAAGACAATCACTTGAGAGGAATTGTTTAATAATCCTGTTGAACGATATCCGGGAGGGTATCGAACTTGCGAATAAGAGAGGACCTGAGCATCTGGAAGTGCAAACCAGGGAACCGGAAAAACACACAAATAAATTTCACAATTACGGTTCTCTCTTCATCGGAAAATATTCCGCGGAAGCCCTTGGCGATTATTCAAGCGGATTGAATCACACACTACCGACAAACACAACAAGCAGGTACACCGGGGGACTCTGTGTTAAGGATTTTCTAAAACTTCAAACTACGCTCCGAGTAACAAAAGAGGGGCTGGAGGAAATAGGACCAGTTGCGGAAAAGCTCGCTGAGATAGAAGGACTGCAGGCTCATTTAGAATCAATTAGATCGAGATACGAGAAATGATATTAGCCACTAAGTCACCAAGGCACTAAGATTAAAATCTTTATTAGTAGTTTTAAATTACAAATTTCTTTGTGTCTTTGTGCCTTCGTGGCAATTTAACGGGGGGTATATGGAATGTATACAAGATAAGAATTTAGAAAATTGCAATTGTTCTTACGAACCTTGTTCCAGAAAAGGAAGATGTTGTCTATGTATTCAATATCACTTGAGAATAAGAGAACTTCCGGCTTGTGTTTTTCCTGATAATGTCGAAAGAACCTTTAATAGATCCTTCGAAAAATTTGCAGAATTGGTAAAAGAAGGAAAAATATAGAAGGTCCAGTGGCCAAAAAATTAATTCCGTTCATTTTTGTTGCACTATTACTTCAAAGCAACTGCGCACATAAGGGATTTTCCAAGCAAATCGAAGATATTATTGAGAAAAAAAATATAAGTGCAGCCGAACTTAAGAAGCTTATAGATAAAGGGGATAAAGATTACGTACTCATAGATGTGCGATCAGAGGGAGAGTATAAAAGCGGATATATAGCAACCGCAATAAACATTCCTTACACAAAAATTCAAGAACGAATCGAAGAAATCCCACCGAATAAATTAATCATTGTTTATTGCAAAGTAGGAGGACGTGCAGAAGTTGCCAGAAAGAAACTAACAGAATTGGGTTACGAGAATGTAATAAACTTCGGCGGCACCAATTCGTGGAGTTATGAATTGGTGAAATAAACAGGATTATTCACCGCAAAGACGCAGAGCCACACACACCCTACCCTTTTATTTTTTTAAGGAAATTTAATATTCAATTACTTTGCGTTCTCCGCGCCTCTGCGGTTAATTAGATACCGGGTTTCAGGTTTTAGTAAAAACAATAAATAT
>CAZRYJ010000001.1:23685-64890 GCA_964604245.1 uncultured bacterium
GCCTCTGCGGTTAATTAGATACCGGGTTTCAGGTTTTAGTAAAAACAATAAATATTTTCGTGTATTTTGTAGTTAAAAATACAAATTTAAGGGGTGTAGTGGTGTTTCGTGTTTTTTGTGTGTTTAGTGGTTAATATCAGGGTTGTGGGTGTGGCTTTGCGCTCTCCGCGCCTCTGCGGTTAATTCTTCAATTGCCATTAAACCGGAAATATATTCTCCCTTCTGAAGGAGAAATATCTTTTGGGACAGCATATTCTAAGGTAAATTTCTTGATATTAAGACCAAATCCATAAGAATATTGCCATCTGTTATAAAAAAAATTGGCATCTACAAACGGATAGGCGGTCAAAATTCCAAATTTACTTCTAAATTCAAGTCCAACAATTGCACCCTCCTTAACAACTATGCCCGGATAACCTCTAAACGATCTGAAAAAAGTTAAATCACCTTCATCAAAGGAAAGTTTAAAATATTCGAGTTTAAGAACAAAAAAGAAAAAATATATATTGGCTAAGGTTTCAAGGTCCCATCCTTTACCCTTCCGAAATCTTTCTTTGTAAAAAATATCAAACGGCTTTGAGTTATATGAAAAACCAACGTCTAAGAAAGGGTAAGATTCACTTAAACTTTGACTCGAAATAATCTCGAGACCTAACTGGCTCAAAAACGAAGCATCATGATAAAAATATTCCAACCCAGAAGAAAAAGATATTAAATTATAATGATCTTTAATATAATTATGATTTAAAGAAAAATTTAAATTTAACGGTAGAGACAATATAGCGGGTTCAGTATACTCGAATACTTCATTTTGATATTCTTCACTCTCCCTTTCCAATTTTATATTGACTTCCCTACCTTTACCGAAAAGATTTGCATTATTAAAAGCAAGTAGACCACCAAAACCTCCGTTATTCGAATACGAAACAACACCTTGTAAATTTCCACTGGTTTGCTCTCTTAAAAAAACAATTACATCAACCCAACCCTCCTCTACTGACGGCACCAACTTAAACGAATCAACATTAATATAATCTATTTTATCTAATTCACTAATCGCTCTGGCTATTTTTGTTTCACTAAAGATATCAGCTTGTCCTATTTGAATTTTTTGTCTAAGATAATCCGGTTTAGTATACGAAAGACCTTCTATTAAAATATTTTTAACTTTCTGCAAATGACCTGGTTCAATTATAAATTTCCAATTTATGTAGAAAGAATCCATAGAAAACTCCACTATCTTAACCTGTATAAAAGGAAATCCCTGATCCGAATAGAAAGTTATAATTTCTTCGATATTTTTCTCGAACAATTCCTTGCTAAAAACTGTTCCTTTTCGAGACAATAAACTTCTCAGTTTTTTCTCAGAAAAAATGATATTTCCCGAAAAAGTTATATCGCCAACTTTAAAAGAACTATTCGCTAAAAAAGAAGACCCGGAGAACTTATCTCCGGGTATCAACGCAAAAATTATGGCTACAACCACCAAAGATTACTTCCGACCGGGATAATAAACAGTATCAGAAAATGAAAATTTAAAGAGTATAGTTTTATAATTGAATATCGATAAAGAATCAACGTACCCAAAATTCAAAACCCTAATACCTGCCCAATCATCAACATATATCTTTATATTTTCCTCTCTCAAAGGGATTTTCTGTTCTTTGGCTTTCTCAACTAATCTGCCTGGCACTTGAGAGTATGGACAACTAGAAGCCGGGCTGAAGAGTCTTTCAGCTTCACTTTTCATACTTGAATAGTCCAAACGTACCTTCGTCCATCGTATACCAAACAAAATACAGTAACCCAAAACAACAGCAATTAAAATCCATAGAAAAAATTTACCCATAAAATTTCCCCCTAAAAAAAATTAGAACTACAAAAAAATTACCACCTGACCTTCTTAACCTGTTCTATGTTCTTTTGTGAATTATTTATGCCCCTTTGAGCATATTGTATCCACTTAGAATCACTTGTCTTCGTTATCGTTTTTTTCCAGATTCTTATGGATTCCTCAAATTTTTCTATTGATGGATTCCACTTTTTATCCTGCATATAATTTAATCCCAAACGATAATAGTACTCTCCGTAAAGAGCTAAAAGAATTGCGTCGCCCGGATCAATAGAAAAACCTTCATTAATATATTTTTTAACACCTGGAAGATTCTTCCGGGTAAGCTCAAGATTAATCAATTGATAATATACACTTAGATTGCCAGGTTCGATTTTTAATGCTTCTTTATAGTAACTCTCAGCTTTCTGATATTGCTTTAATTTTAAATACGCGTTTCCAATTTGTATTCTGCTGGAAACATGCCTGGGAATTATTTTAATTATGGATTTGTATTCTTCGATAGCATTTCCGTATTCCCCAAGTTCGCTGTAACATTCGGCAAGCTTTTTAATTATTTCGATATCGTCAACAAAAGCCTCTTTAGCTTTTTTAAAAAACTTAACCGCTTCGCGATAACGCTTACGTTCAAAATAAGCATTTCCCAACCTGAAAGCCACTCCGCTATCATCAGGGTTATATTGATAAGCTTTTTTATAGTTGTTTAAAGCTTCATCGTACCTACCCTGTGATTCAAGATAACTCGCATATAAGTCATAACTGTTGGCATCTTCAGGAAATTCTTTTATGACTTTTTTAAAAAGTAGCTCTGCTTTTTCAGGTTCTCCTATCATCGCATACAGGGAAGCAATAGCCTTTGCCATTTTACGATTACTCTCCGCATCAGGAAAACATCCAAACTTTTCCTTGCAAATTGCAAGGGCTTTATTTGTATCTCCAACTTCAAGATACACCTGTCTCAATGCGAGATAAGCATCTACATAGTTGGGATCCGCTTTAATGGCCTTCTCCAAAAGAGGAATTGCTTCATTATAATTTTTCTGTTTCATATGTTCGAAAGCAAAACTGTAGAATTTTTCCGCCTCGGAAACTTCCTGTGTTTGAGTACCTTCGTTTCCATCTTTTTTATCTCGAGCAGACGCACAGTTTGCTAAAACTAATAGAGAAAAAAGAAAAAAGACCCTTAAAAATTTCACTTATTGATCCCCCTTTCCTTTTGATTTCGGTCTTGCCGCAAGAATCGTTTTTTCAACATCCTTTGCTTTAACCCAGACAAAATAAGTCATACCCGTATCATCAGTTTCATAATATGGACCTTCAGAAAAAGACTCTTCGACAAGTTCCTTATAATTGTTAATAAAATTAACCTCCATAACTAACTGGGTCCTATTTTCATCCTGAGCTTCAGAGGTTAATCTATAACCATTAGCTGAAATCTCTAAATAAGGATCGCTCAATAGATCATTTTTTATTTCTTTCATTGCTTCTTCTTCTTTAAACAATTCATAAAGATTACCCTGTGGAATAATATCTTTCTCATCCTCGTAAAGTTTAACCATAGAAACAAGATTCAAAAGAGAAGAATAACCGTTGAGAACTCTATTATTATTTAAAACATCAAATCTCTCCGAATAAAAAGAATTGAAAAGATTTACCGCTAAAGGGATTTTCTTCTTAAAAGTAACAATATCGCCAAGAAAATCGATTTTTCTGCCTCCATTCACATAGGAAACCATTTTATCGTCAAATTCTTTTAGATCATTTATTAAAATTACATCCTTTTTCGAATCAAGTACATTGATAATCTTTTTAACTTGTTCATGAATACTTTCTGAATACAAAGGAATCGTATCCGTTTCATCTACCGATTCGGGTATATCCTTGCTTTGAACTGCCAAAAGCGGATTTTCCAATTTCTTCTCGATATGCCCAAACAGAAACCGAACAACATCTTCTTCTATCAGATCACTTCTTCTCAAACTATCCCTTATCAAAAGACTATTTTGGATTCCTGAAATCATATAAGCAAGTTCTTCATTTTCCTGTACCATCAAACTTATAACCCTGTCTTTTTCCTTTTCTATATTAATTCCGGAAATATAACGCAAAAGGCTATTTAATTCTGGTTCAATATTTCTATAATCATATTCTCTCGCTTCTTTAATTTCATAAGCGGCAAAAGTTAATGCGGAATCAATCGGATAAAGATATTCAGATATCTTGATTTGCAGGGAACTATCCGCAGTAAATAAATCTTTCTTTAATTCCTTAACTATACCCTCACATTGAGTAATTTTGGTTTTTGCTCTCATTACAGACATTTTCCTTCTTGTTATCCACTCGGGATCAGGATTTATTTCTTTCCTGAAATAAGGTTCTAAAACCCTTTCCCATTCGACTTCCAAAGGATATTGTCCGTTCTTTATCATATATTTTTCCAGCGCATTTCTTATTTCTTTGAGTCCCTTCTCAGCCTTCAATCGATGCGCCCTGCCGGCAAAGATAGCTTCTCCACCACAGGAGATAAAAACCAAAACACAGGATAATACTATTAAAACCAGCGATTTCCTCATAAAAAATAACCCTCCATTCAAACCTTTGGAGCCGACGGGACTTGAACCCGTGCCCTTCTGACTGCCAGTCAGACGCGCTACCAACTGCGCCACGGCCCCTATTATATAAATTTATATTAATGTAAAAAATTGAATTGTCAAGATTTTAAATCAGGTTATCTAACCACAAAGAACACAAAACCCACACCACATCCCTTTTTATTTAATTGTACCGCAAAGACACAGAGTGCACAGAGCCACACCTCACTCCACTTTCTCTATTGTATTTTAATTAAACAACCTCAAAATCCGAAAAACCGATTTAACCACAGAGAGCACCATGCCCTGCCTGTTCCGAGAAGATTAACTATCTTTCCCATATGAAGTGTACTTGTAACAATAAGAATATCCCTGATATCAGCAAAAATCAATTGTTTAATAGGATTGTAAATCACAGACTCTTTGCCAACCGGTAAAAAATGTTTATTTGTAACTTTTGTTAAAGGATACAGCCTGTCCCCTTTTCCTCCTGCGAGTATTACACCTTTTATATATCTTAAAAATAAAAATATACTTACTTTTTGTGTAGTTCCCTGGAATATTTGTATTCCAAAGAGAGTTCATCCCGTGAAATAGCTTGCTATTCCACGGGACAGGCCCGAGAGCGGAAGTGGTGGCTTCCTCTGCTTTCAGAAATCAACCACGGCTTTTTGAGGGATTCAGGCTCCGCCTTTTAAAAAAATGGGGAGATGCAAGTGTAGTTGCACTATTGACAATAAGAAACTTTTCTGTAATTATGGCTAATGTTTAATAAATATAAAAATCGAATAAAGAGTTCTCTTGTATTAGTATGGGGTACTGTTGTTGTTATTTACTTTTTCAGACGTTTCCCAATCATTCACCTCTCTGAAGTCATCTTAAATGTGTTTGCTCTTTTTATACTACTATTATTTTTTACAGCTTTAGGTAGATATATATTAAAAAAATTCCGGTTCAAATGGAATTCATTCGTTGAAGAATGTTGTTTCTCTTTCGGTATCGGTTCCGGAATTTTCATTTTGTTAATTATCGGTCTTGCTTTTCTGAAATTGCTTTTCGAAATTATAATCGTTTCGCTTTTCCTAATACTTTTTATTTTAGTTTACAAAGATGCCAAATATCTTGCTATTACAGGATATAATCAACTTTTAAAATTCCTTTCAAGTAAAAAGTCTTCTCACGAGAAAGTTTTTATTGGCTTTATCTTTGTTGGTATTATTCTAACTCTTCTAACAACTCTAACGCCCCCTTTCTTTTACGATGCATTATCATATCATCTGGCAGTTCCGCAGAAGTATCTTGTTAACCATGGTTTTTCCTTTCTTCCTCTTAATTATTTCTCGAATTTTCCCGCGAATCTCGGCATGTTATTTGTTTTAGCTTTCAGTCTTTCAGGTGATTTGTTAGCTAAGTTGATTTCCTGGGCATATGCTCCTCTTACCACTCTGGCGGTTTATTCTTTTACTAAATCTCTTTGGGGAAATCGAGTCGGAATACTCTCTGCGGCTATATTTATATTTGTACCCGGAATAATGATTCTTTCCACTTTAACTTCAATAGACCTCGCGGTTACATTTTATTCTTTTATGAGCCTGTATTCGCTGCTTTACTGGTGTAAATCTCCTCAAAAAAGATGGTTTATATTTTCAGGAATATTTTGCGGTCTTGCAATGGGAACAAAATACACTGCAATCTTAGTTACCTGGTTAACCCTTGAAACGATTTTGCTTGTTCACTTATATTTCATTAAAAAGAAATCGTTTATTAATGGATTAAAATATTGTATTTGTTTCGGCTTAATTGCCCTCCTCTGTTTTTCTCCCTGGTTAATAAAAAATATTATCTATACTAATAATCCTTTGTATCCTTTTTCGCATTCTTTGTTGAAATCAGACAGTTCAAAAATCAATAATTATAGCCACGTAATGCGGCGAATAGGCAATCCTGTCCATTCCTGGTTTTATGCATACAAAAATAACGATAGGTCTTTGTCGGAAGGAATTAAATTAATCCTAAGTAGTCCCTGGAAGGTTACAATGACTATGAATGGAGCTGCTGGAAAAACAGGGATAATTTTCTTCTTAGGATTACCATTCATATTTCTTCTCAAGAAAATACCGCTCATCATTCGTTACTTATTGTTTTTTTCGATATGTGTTTTTCTTTTATGGATATTATTATTACCATGGATTTTACGTTTTGCCTTCCCGATGTTCCCTCCACTAAGTATTATCCTCGCCTATGTCTTTTGTCAATTATCGGAATATTCTAATAGAAAAAAATGGATCGCTGCCGGCATTGGCATTGTTTTAATATACCACTTGTTTTTATTTTTTTCTGAAATGGTTTCAGTTTTACGCCCTTTTCCTTATTTATTCGGAAATCAATCAAAAGAGGAATTTCTGGTATCACATGGCGTCAATTACTACCCGGTAATCCAATGGGCAAACAATACAATCCCAACTAACTCCAAGATTTTATTTGTTGGCGAGTTGCGAGGTTACTATTGCAGGAGAGACTATCTCTTACATGTTGGAATACAGGGCGTCGATGAGGAAAAACTGATATTGCGTAACTTTATTAAAAAAGCCAACAGCGTTGATGAAATACTGCAGAATTTAAATAGCTTAGAGATTACTCATATTTTAATTAACTTTTCCGAAATGTCTCGACTTGCCAAAAATTATCTTTCTTTAAATTCATATTTTGATTTCCCCGATAAGGAAAAAAGTGAACTGGTTGAAGAATTTTTTTCAGATTATTTACACCCTTTAGCTTCAAAATATAACGTCACACTTTACAAAATAAACTATCCCGAAGACATCTTGAAACAGAAACCACAAGATTCCACAGATTAACACAAGATTACCCCACCACTCCCCAAATTAATATCACCGCAGAGACGCAGAGCCCCACCACACCCCAGATAGTAACCACAAGATTTCACCCTGGTACAGTCGTGTTAATCTGCAGCTATTATTCGGGGTAGAGGGGTTAAAGACAATAAAAAACTCTACGTTCTCTGTGGCTATTATTTAGGGTATAGGATATAGGGTTTAGGGTATAGAAAAAAACAAAAGAAAAAAACAAAAACTCTGTGGGGCGTGTGTTGACTGGGAATACTATAATCAGAAAAAAGGACGCCTGAGCGCCCTTTTTTCTAAAAGTTTTATATGAAAAATTTACGATTACCTACCTGGTACCAATGTTAAAGTAGACGAAAGACCACCTTTACAACCACCCTCTATAGTATAAGATGTTCCAGTAAAACCAGTACCAGAAACCGCTTCATAACCTACTTGTCCTTCGTTAGTCTCAAGAGAAAAATTAAACGCCCCCGGAGTAACTGCAGCATAACGAGACCTTGTACCATCGTACGGATTCATGAAGTTTGTCGGTATTTCATTTATAAGCAATGGTTCGGCATCATTTGGATATCTACCCATTTCATCTATAGACAACGACTCAACAGTTACCTGCAAAGTATGCTGATTAGCTTTCACCGAAGCGCATTTAGCTCTGTCCACTATCTTTACAAAGTTCGGGATGGCTATAGCTGCAAGAATACCAATGATGACGACCACAACCATTAACTCGATAAGCGTAAAACCACGTTTCTTCATATGACCTCCTAAATTTAAAAGTTTAACTTAACTACCACAATAAACAAATCAATAGTAATCATATACCAATATCTATACAAGAAGCATTCCTGAAAAAAAGACATTGATTTCCAAATACTTAAACCTGATCATGTTTGCAAAGTGCAAATTTCCTTGCAAAATCCGTAAAATAAATTTAACATAAAACTCTCAGAGTTCATCGTAAAATTAGTAAATTCTGCCTGCAGTAAGAATAAGGTTAAGCGGAATTGCATTTTTACCCAAACCGGTAATAGTGTAATTGTCGTATGGATTCGTTTTGTACTCCACCACGCCTTCAACATCGGCACCAGTTTCATCCTGAACTACCGGAGCAAGCGGGTTAAAAGGATTATTCATTCCCGGAGGCAAATCATCAGAAAACAAAATGACAGAAGCTGGATAACTTCCCGGGTTATCCAAACAATAAAACTCTACTTCAACTTGAGTTGTATGCATATTAGCTTTTACTTCCGCTACCTTAGCTTGAACAACAATTCTAACATAGTTAGGTATTGCTATTGCAGCAAGAATGCCAATGATCACAATTACTACCATGAGCTCAATTAACGTAAACCCCTCTTTCTTCCTTATCATATACTTAAAAATACGAAAAAAATCAAAAATGTCAAGGCTAAAATTCATTTTCCATAAATTAATTAAAAAAATTTACTACAAAAAGCACACCCGCAACCCCTGATATTAACCACGAAACACACGAAAAACACGAAACCCAACCCCCCGGAATGGGACGCAGATGCACGCAGATTTTCAGGATTTGAATCCCCCTTCCACCCCAGATTAATTAGCCACAGATTTGTACTGATAGACACGGATACCCTTCCCACCACCCCATTTTTTATTATTGGTAAGTCAAAAAAAAATTGAAATCCGTGTAGATACGCCTGCCCTGCCTGTCCCGCTTGCCCCGTAAGGAAGAATAACCGTATCGGGGTGTCCTCTGTGTTAAAAAATGTTGGGTTTGTGGGGAAAACCCGGCGTTGACAATTTGAAGAAAAAAACTATAATAACCCTAGCGCGGCAAAGCCGCTAAAATGTAAAAATTAAATATCAAAATGGAAAATGATAAATCAAAGTTCAAAAATGAATTCAAAAAAAGGCTATACAACTTTGTCCTGAAGCTTATTGAATTTTTAGATGTCTTACCTAAAGATAATGTTTCTAAAAGACTTGGAGATCAATTGCTTCGCAGTGGTACAAGTATCTTAGGTAATTACGTTGAAGGTCAATCTGCAAGCAGTAAGAAAGATTTTACCAATTATTTCAATTATTCTCTTAAGTCTACTAATGAAAGTAAGCTATGGATTAATCTTCTTAAGGATAGCAAAAGAGCTACACAAGAACAAGTTAACTGGTTTTTAGAGGAATTGGATGAAATAAGCAAGATTTTCGCTTCAAGTATTCTTATCCTGAAGGGCAAAAGATGATTTTACATTTTTATTTGTCATTTTGCTTTTTAAATTTTGATATTTTATTTATCAGAAAAAGGCGGTGGAATTAAATGGGATATTTTTTTGCAAAAAAACAAAAAGTTGACTGACAGTACCACAGGTTTATGATAAATATTAACGAAAATTACTTAAAATTAAAATCATCCTATCTCTTTACAGAGATAGAAAAAAGGGTAACAGCATTCAGAGATACTAATCCCGATAAAGAAATTATCAGTTTAGGTATAGGTGATGTTACAAAAGCCTTGCCTCGTGCCTGTATTAAGGCTTTCCAGAGGGCTGTTAAGGAAATGTCGGACGATAATTCCTTCCGAGGATACGGTCCATATAAAGGATATTCCTTCCTTCGCGATAAAATTGCCGAAATAGACTTTAACTGCCGGGGAGCGGATATTTCTCCGGATGAAATATTTGTAAGTGACGGGGCAAAATGCGATACCGGTAATATCCAGGAGCTTTTTTCTCTAAATTTGAAGGTTGCCGTGCCGGACCCCGTTTACCCTGTTTACGTGGACACAAACGTTATGGCTGGTCGTACGAATGAGTGGGAAGATGGCAGGTATAATGGTTTGATATACTTGGATACAACAGAAGAAAACGATTATGTTCCCTCTTTACCCCACGAAAAAGTGGATTTAATATACCTCTGCTTTCCAAATAATCCTACCGGAGCGACTATTGACAGGGAAAGACTAAAAAATTGGGTAGATTACGCAAAAGAAAATAATGCCCTGATTCTCTATGATGCCGCATATGTAGCCTTTATACGGGATAGCAGCATACCGCAGAGTATTTACGAAATAGAAGGCGCAAAAGATATAGCGATAGAATTCAGAAGTTTCTCCAAAACTGCCGGATTTACAGGTACTCGGTGCGCCTATACCGTTATTCCAAAAAAATGTATGGCTTATGATAAAAACGGAAACAAGCACTCAGTACATAATCTGTGGGACAGACGTCAAACCACTAAATTCAACGGAGTTTCTTACCCTGTGCAGAGAGCGGCAGAAGCCGTTTATACACAGGAAGGGCAGAAACAAATACGTTCTTTAATTGATTATTACCTACAAAACGCCAAGGTAATAAGAAAAGCGTTCGAAGAATTAGGATATAAATGTAATGGCGGAGATAATGCACCTTATATCTGGATAAAAACAGGAAAAGACTCCTGGGAATTCTTTGATTTACTGTTAAATAAAGCCAATATAATCTGTACACCCGGCAGCGGATTCGGCAGATGCGGAAAAGGCTATATCAGAATAAGCTCATTTAACAGTCAAGAAAAAGTAAAAGAAGCCGTAAACCGTATTAAAACAGCACTCAGGTGAAAGAATATGCTGCAAAGACACCCCGATACGGTCATTCTTCCCTACGGGGCAGGCAGAGAACACGAAGCCGCACCACACCCCAAAAGATTTAGACAGGATTTACAAGATTAACAGGATAAGGTGTTTATTTAAAGCCCATCCCAACCCCAAAAGATTTAGACAGGATTTACAAGATTAACAGGATAAGGATATAAATAAGATAAAATAAATGAAATACGAAAAGCTTACTGAAAAAATAATCGGTTGCGCTTATCAAGTTTACAATAAAATGGGGTTTGGCTTTTTGGAATCGGTTTATGAAAAATGCTTGATGATTGAGTTGAAGAAAACGGGACTCAAAGCTGAATCACAACATCCTATTGTAGTTCATTATGAAGATACAGTTGTAGGAGAGTTTGCAGCTGATATCATTGTTGAAGATTCGATTATACTGGAAATAAAAGCTGTAAGACATATAGCCAAGGCACATGAAGTTCAATTAGTCAACTATCTAAATGCAACCCAAAAGGATATAGGGTTGATTATCAATTTTGGAGAAAAAGAAGTCGAAATAAAGAGAAAAATTCGAAAATTGCCAGAAAAATAATTTCATTTGGTCACTCAAATAACAAATAATTTTTTTTATCTTTATTTCCTGTTATCCTGTCTATCTTTTTTTTATAACATATATTATTTCTTTATCCTGTCCATCCTGTTATCCTTTTTATGTTTTTTTACAACAAAACTATTTTTTTTATCCTGTTGATCCTGTCTAAGTTTCTTTTAAATAAATTGTATCTTTATCTAGTCTACCCTGTTATCCTGTCTATCTTTTTTTTATAACATATATTATTTCTTTATCCTGTCCATCCGTGCAAATCCGTGGCAAATTAGAACAAAAAATAAATTGGGTGTGGTGGGGCAATCTTGTGCTAATCTCGTGTAATCTCGTGGTTCAAAACTGAAATCCTCACTTCCATCAGTATAGATAGAAATGAGGACCTCAGAGAAATGCAAGAAAGGAAGGAAAATCTTACTGCATTTCGCTTTTTTTCAAATCCAGGGTAAAGGAATTACTACTCTCTCCCCCTCTTTCATCCCTGGCTTTTATTTTAACCAAAAACGAGGTATCTTTATCAACTTCCGGAGCTTCCCAGATAAGCCTATTACCTTGAAGGCTCATGCCGGGTGGTCCTTCTTCGAGAGTCAAATTAAAATTATCGCCGTCCGCATCTTCCGCTTCTATCTCGTATTTCATTAACCCTTTTTCCCCCTGGAGTGAACCTATTATTATTTCAGGAGGCGTATTCTGCACGGCAATTTTTTCTATTTTAACTTTCTTTCCCCTGCCAAAACCATCGAAAGGCTCGACTTCCGCGTGAATCTCATCTCCTGCCTTTATTTTACCCCCGGGTAATTTTTCTCCACTAAAAGCGTACTCTCCGTTTATGAACCACTCAACTAAAAAACTTACACTATCTTTCTCATCTGGATCTCTCACATCACCCTGAACAGAAAGCTCATCTTCATTGCGTGGTTCTGACGGTTCTATTCTTACCCAATTGATCTCCGGTTTTGTATTCGCGATAACAACTGGTCCTACCCTCTTTTTCTCTTTTCCGTCAATTAGAATTAAACACACAACGGTATCTCCTTTTGAAAAATGATTCGGAGATAACAAAGCTTTATCAACTCCTTTAGCGACCCCATTAACCAACCATTCAAACTCAGCATTTCCTCCTGAGATTAAAGTCGCGTCAATGGTAATAGGATCTATTGTCCTCGGGTTTACGGGCGAAAACTTTGAGGATACAAAACCTACCGCATCAGCTCCAGCGGAGGAATCCTTTTCTCCGCCGCAGCCGAATATCAAAAAAAGAATTGCGCAGAAAATTAATCCCGATCTTCGTCTTTCCATTGTATATGTTCCCTAAATGACATAAATGACCCAATATTTTGAACCTCAATCTTACCACCCGATTGAATTATTTTTTTACCTTCGCCTGATATACTAAAGCTATAGCTGGGCGGCTGGGGCATACCTGAACCCATTTCTACTCCCGAGGAGTTATGCGAACCACCTGTTCTTATATGGAAACAATAAGAACGCGCTTCAGAACCTTCTCCGCCAATATCACAGGGGCTGACTGTCGAGGAACCATCTCCAGGAGAAAAAGTATAGAATTCAAGAGAATCCTGGAAATAAATAGCCGGTGTTACCACTTTTTCTCTATCATGGGTAAGCACAGTCATCCAGCCGTGTGTAGTCGGAGTTTCAGGTATTATCCCAAGATCACTTTCGGTATAAAGCGGTACCGCAGACGTATCGTTAAACGCATCAACATCGTAATGAATAGCATAAAAACGTTCCGCGGAGTTACTAAAAACATCCGAACGGTTGCCCGTACCATACGCAATCCAGTAACCGCCGTAAGCTGGGTCTTTCCATACAAGAGGTCTGTAAAACGCAGGATGCCATTTAACAAGTTGTGATATATCATTGGAAGTAGGGAATGTAAGAGGCTGGAATATCTTCCTTGCTCTCCAATCGGCTGGATCTGAAAATCTGAGGTCCACAAACCAGAGCTGACCTGCCGCATCCGGAATGAATAAAAAGTCATAACGGTTGCCGAATTGAGGATCTATATTTACAACCGCGGGTGAAGCCACAAACGGATAACTCATACTCCCTCCTGTTCCTGTGGGAGGTATAAAAATATAACTGCTATTAATTTCCGTAGTGGCAGCTTTCCAAACATCAAAAGCAATAATTACATTTCCATCCACTGTTCCCGCGGAAATCGAATCAACAAGTGACAGATCCATTGGGTCAGGGAACTGACCTCCCCCCACAAAACCGTAAAAACGGTCGATAATACGTCCCGCATAACCTGGCCAGTTTGTACCAACCTTATACATTACCGGAGTTGAAGTAGTGAAACCCAGTTTATTCTTGAGAGTATTACTTTGCCATGCGTCAAACAGAAAAGTAAGGGAATCCACAGGATGAGAAGTTTCATTAAGCGGATCCGTAATATCGAGAGCCATGAATGACTTTCCTCCTTCTCCCTGAGCAGCAATTAAAACTGTGTGCCATTCATTCCACTCCTTCGTACTATCATTTCCACTAGCCGGGAACCACACATCAGCTGCCATAGGATCTCCGTCCACAAAGTAATCATGAACGGTAAGCATGTTTTTTACTTTAGAAATGAAATTCATCGGTATGATACCGGCAACTTCATGCCCTCCTTTTCCACCCTGACCTTTTATGGTATCCGCAAATACGTGAAGCATCCCGTCATTGCCGCCCGCGTATAACAGCGAGCTTCTATTTTTACTCATTACATTATAAAAACTATCCCACCCTTCGTCCTCGAAGAAATAATTCGGAGATTGTATTCGCAAAGGAGATGAATGGAAAATATCTCCTAATTCACCCAAACTATCATCAGTACAACCGTCTCTTACCCTGTCAATCACACTTATTGCCTGGGCCCCGGAAGCAACATCCAGATCGGCAGCAGTGAAATTCAAAGTGTCAAATGGAAGCATACTGCCATCCGACTTAATACCATGAATTGGACGAGAATCAGCCGCGTCATCTGCCAGAGAATCCCCTGCCGACCAGATAATAAGATTCGAATCTATATCATTCAAATCGATTTCGCCAGTCGTCAATTTCAAAGCTCTGAGATCACCATCCCATATAGGTGTTGAATCGGGTAGAAAGGAAGCTATATACAACCTCGATTGATAATTCGTCGATAAAAACTCTTCTTCCACCGAGGTTACCGCTGCCGACGTATAAGATTGATTTTGCTGGGATTCAATTCCCATGAATATGCTTATGAGGGCATTTGAAAGGTCTTGCGCGTCTTCCGCAATAAAGGCGTAACCGGTTAAAGGTTGCTCCTGAGGATTTATAGAAGCAGGTACCGTATAATAATCAGGCCACCCCGTTTCGGGATTATCCCCCCTACAGCCGGAAGAAGGGTCAATAGCCATATCATTTCCCGCCATTATAGCCGAATCTGCCCACGTGCCACCCCATCTCGCTGTCCAGTTGAGAACATTCGCACAATTTGCATCAATATCCGTACCGTAGCCAACAGTATAGACCCGTATAGAATCAGGACCGGAAATGGTATCGTTATCTCCGTGAAATGCCAGATATGCCGATCGAACAAGATCCACCGCTCCTCGTCTTAGATCATCCGTATAGTCAATCCTGTCGGGTGGCCCTCCAGGATCAATAGCCGTTGATGGATAACAATTAGTCCGGGGTACATTAGGCGTTCCATCAGTAATAAGAACAATGCTAAATTTCATACACCATAATTCAGGATGTTCATTTCGGTATTCTGCTATACGTTGAACCGCGGCGTCCACCAGCATACCATTAGGGGTAGAACCATCCATCTCTGTAGTGTTTACATGCGCCCATATGGAGTCGACAGATGTACCCATCGTATCGGTGTGCAGATATCGCCAACCAGTCAGATCGTTCACCCAGGTTTTAGTCACCTGATCCCACCTGACAGGATCATAAGAATTAGGCGGAACGTTGGTACGGATATCATGAGAATCTGCATCATAGTAATGGGCTGTATCACCCACAAACACTCTTGAATCATCAAAAAAACCCTGACCTAATTGTATAGGAAATTCATCATCCCCATCAACAAGTCCGTCTCCGTTCACATCGAGCAGAGAATGAATAACAAGAAGAGCATCCTTCATTCTATCTGATGTAATTCCAACTCCAGGCGTATGCAAAAGATGTACTTCAACATGATCAATTTTAAGCCCATCATCGGTCGTATATTCGACATAACATTCAACATCTTCGATATTTCCCAGACCTGATACCGGAATCGTTATATCTTCTCGCTGATCTCCGTATCTATTATGCCAACTGTAAGTCCCTCCTGGAATAACATTCCAGCCCGTAGCATCACGAATTTTTAATGTCCAGGTTAAATCTAAATCACACGACCTTGGCCTAGATCCAGGCTCCTGCCACGTTATATTCAAAACCCAGTCTCCGTCTGCGGGATCTCCGGCAAAATTCATCATATCGTTAAGGGGGTAATTATAGGGATACTGTGTACTATCAAACCACGCACTAAAATTCTCAACATCGGGTACAGAGGAACTAAAAGTACGATTCAAAAGTTCAACATCTACACTAAATGTTTCTGTTTCCTCTTTCATTGACCCGGATCTATCCAGGAGGAGAATAGCACCAGCGGGAACCCTCAAGGTTTTAAACAGCCTTTCATCTTGAATGTGAGCAGTCAATAAAAGAGGTACAAATATAAGAACTAAAAATATCTTTTTCATTGCTAATCTCCTTTTGGAACCAAATTGTCCATATATTCTTCAATCTTCTCCGCAAGGGGACAGAGTTTTATCACTACCGGAATGATTTTTACCGTTCTATCTTCCTTGATCTCTATGAACGAATAATAAGTTTTTGCCGGATACTTTATCCCTGCCATTTTCTCAACTATTAATCCCGGTTCGATTTCTCCTTCTTCATCTTTATAGTCCTCTTCGGGTAAAAATTTTCTTAATTCCTCTAATGAAAGAGAAGAAATTCCGAGTTTCCTCGCCGATTCTTTCTCCAAATCCTCCCATGCCTGCTTCAACTCTCCTTTTTCATAAAGAGCGCAATATCTATCGAATTTTTTCATCTTTATTGCTCTCTTCATAAAATTTAAGCCCCGGGGTAACCCCTCTATCGCAGTACCTTTTGAAAAGAGTACCTTGCATCCGCCCCCAAATATGCCGGAATCCAAGTAGATAAACCTCTTCTCGAGATTGCGCTCTCCATATCCTTTTGCCATTGAAGATTCCATGATCTCCCTGGAAATTCCCCCTGCGTTGGTTCCTTCTAATTGAACCCATTCAAATTCACTGTAAAACGATAAAACTAATAAAAATAACATAAATCCTCCTTTAATATAAAATATTTAATACATCGTATGTCCAAGACCGGCTCCTCCCGAAGGGATAGTAAAAGCGCTGGCATTCTCAATCCGTCGATATGCTACAATATCGTCGCTTCGCTCCAAAACTCCTCTTGTTCTGTAGTAAATTAGAGCACCATCCTGGGTAAAAACCGGATTCGCCCAGGTAGTATCAGCACTGTCTGTAACAGTTGGTATGGATGCAATGATAGAGGAATCTTTGCTATAATCTATGAAAGAAGGCAAAGCTAAACAACCAATTATTAAAGAATCCATAGATAGATAAAGCGGGTACGAATAAACCGTATCCATATTTTGCCTTTCATAAAACACTTTATTGTAATTAGTATCAAAGAATAGCGTATCCAGTTCATGTAACTTTTTATACTCAGGCAGATAGGAAATCAAAAAATCACTGGGAGCTTCCGCGGCTCTTAAAGTTCTGTATCTCTTCCTCAGATTTATCGCTGAAGTTATATCACTAGAAGTCATTAAAGCAGTAGCGGCGACGACAACCGTCAATATGGTCACTATCCATAAAACAACAATCATTGAAATACCTTTTTTCCCTTCTTCTTTCTTCATACTCCCTCCTAATTTGCTCTCGGTCCTCTTATGTTTCTAATCTGGACCGTTTCACGATAAGTTACTTTTTTTTCGCCATCCGGATATACAAATCGAACGGCATAATCAATCATGTTTATAGGATAGCTTCCCGGATCTTTTCCCGGCGTCGCTGGATCTGGCATCACCCAATTCCCAACTCCATCAACTTCCGAAACACTACCAGCAGTAATAGTATCACCATTTACATCGATATAAGTAAATCCAAGAGAGTCAAGAAAGTTTGCAGCCCTGTCACCATCTATAAACAGAGTATCTCCTCTTTTCGTTATCGAATGAATGTCTTCGGGATTATCCACAACACCTTCTGTATCACCAAAAACATCATGCGTATACAAAATCGAATCGCTGCTTCCCTTAATGATTCCAAAATTATCATCCGGAGAGAGCGGTCTCTGACAAAAACCTACATGCCTGAGTTCATTTACAATGTACTCGCTTGCCCTCCTGGCTTTAATATTTACTCGGGAAAATCCTTGCTGGTTTCTTAATCCTCTCTGCTGCAATATAAACAGCTGATAGATAAAAGCAGAAATAATACCCATAAAAACCAAGACCACCATCAATTCAATTAATGTAAAACCTTTCTTTTTCATTTTTTCTCCTCAATTTAACGGTGATGACTAAAGACCGTTTGCATTTCCATAGAGTCTCCGTCAGATAAATTTTTGGTTCTGACTGATACCCAAATACGCGAACCAGAATCAAAGGTTCTTGCATCATCCTTATCTACTGTATGCGTCTTACTTGTATCAAACTCAAAAGAATCTATAACTATCTCGCTATTAAAAACCACTCCATTTATAATGTCCGTACTGGTAAAAACAGTGTTTCCTACATCATAAGTTACCCATATTGAATCAAAAACAAGTTGAGAATATACCGGTCCATCATACATTCTCTCCATTAAGACACCTTTGAATCCTTCATAAACCCTTTCAGCTGCGACCTCCATTCTTGCACTTTTTTCGCTATGTATGATCCTCCTGCTATTATTTGCATAGAAAAGAGCAATTCCAGCACTTGCAATACCAAAGATAAGAACTGAAACGATCAACTCTATAAGAGTAAAACCCTTCCTTCTCTTCATTGTAACCTCGCTTCCATTACCCCAAGAGGGGAAATATAAAAAGTTATCAACTTTCCTGTCTCATCATCTTCCACAGAGAAATCTCTAACATTATTTTCGGCTCTGACAAATCCGTCAACATGTACGATTAGCTCAATAGGGTTTGTACCACCATCAAAATCCAAATCCAGCCCCTCCCGCAAAACTAATTCACCATTCCTTGAAACATCAGCACTAATATATCCCAAAAGATCATCCTCTCTATCTATCCTAATTATATATCTAGATCCCTCGGTTACAGCCTTCTTATTCACCCCCTCATAAAAAGCCCTTACCTCATTCATTGTCTCTTCCAACCTGCTCCTCGCAAAAAGGTCCCTATAAGAAAAAACCGCAATACCGGCAAGCAGTCCAATTATCACGATAACAACTAACAATTCAATAAGCGTAAAACCTTTAGTTTTCATTTTTTCTCCTCTTTTTTATTATACAAATTACGTTCCTGAAATTAAGGCATTCATTTTCAATAACTTATTTTCGAAGACTATGTAATCGCCTTCGAATGTATGTAATCCGTTTCATAGTATAAAGTATTGGTTTCGAGTTATAGTGTCTGAAAGAAATATGAGTTAAGTAAGAGAATATAAGAATTCTCACCTTTTAACAGTCGACTTAAAGTATTCTCTAGGAGGTTTCTTCGAAGCCATTCACCCTTTCAGAGGCAAACTCAACCCTGTTTCCGCCTTTTTCTTTCGCAAGATAACACGCATTATCAGCATATCGAACAAGCTCGACAAGATCTTTCCCATCATAAGGAAAAACTCCTATTCCAATCGAAAGAGTCAATCCTTCCAACATTTCATTTTCTTTTACCTTTTTAAGCATCTGACTCGCAACTTTTATGGCTCTTTGAATATCCGTTTTAGGTAAAAGAGAAATAAATTCATCACCACCGTACCTTCCCAACAAATCGCTATCTTGAAGAGTTTCTTTTATCATGAGTGAAAAAGATAAAAGACCTTCATCTCCTCTCTGATGTCCGTATTTATCATTAAATTCTTTAAAATTATCAAGATCCAGAAAAAGAATGGCAAACTCCTCATTGTTTATCTTAGCCTGAGAAATTTCCTGCATTAACTTCTCTTCCATTATTCTTCTATTAACCGCACCGGTCAACGGGTCTTCAGTGGAAAGTCTTCTGGTTTCCTCAAAAAGCCTGGAACGTTCAATTGCCATCGCAATCTGAGCACCAAGAGCCACCAATAAATTCCTTACCGATTTAGGAAAAGCATCCATGCGAAGGCTCTCAATATCCAGAACCCCAATAATCTTATTCTGAATCTTCAAGGGTATTGAAAATTCCGATTTCTTTTTAAATTCCTTTGGACCATGAAAAGGAACCATAGAAACATCAGCGGCATAATAAGGCTGTCCCGACTCAATCACCCTGCCAATTATACCACCTTCACCAATATCGATCTTCGTACCCCTAAACTCACTTATCGCATCCACAGTCCACTCAAGCGTAGCATGTTCCCCATCATCATCCACAAGATAAATCCCTATGATTTCATAGCCGAAATGTGTAGTTATCTGCTTTACTATCTGACGAATAAGTTCATTAACATTTAAACTGGATATCATCGCCCTGCTCATTTCATAGGAAATTCTCAACTCCCTCATAGCTGTATCAAGCTTCTGATAAAGCCTGGAATTGGCAAGAGCAAAAGCTAAAACAGGAGAAAGGCTTTTCATCAATTCCTTTACTTTTTCTAAGGCATCGGGAAATTCCTCAAAATAATATAAATATAAAATACCCTCCACCTCTCCACGCAGTATTATGGGAACTGCGACTAAAGATGTATTCTCGCTATTTTGTATTTCATCGCCTCGATTCGAAAGCTCAGAAGGATCTCTTGTAACTACAATATCTCTCTTTCTTATCACTTCACCCTCCATGCCTGTAGCAAGTCTTGCCATACTCTTATGAGTCGAAATTTCTTCTTTCCGTGTCGAATAATCATAGGCAGTCTTTTCAGGATTTTCCTTGAGTATCAAAAGAGAAGAATAATCGGCACCGGTGATTTCAGGCACCATCCTCAATATCTCTCTTATTACCCCTTCCTGTCTACTGAAAAGAGAAATATTTCCAAGTAATTGTCCTACCCATTTAAAGAAACGGACTTCGTTATAAACCTCCATGTTAAAAATATACCGTTTAATTCGCAATATGTCAAGCCCAATGTTATTTTAACTGGAACTTTACGATTTTTTCATGACACCATAATATAAATTAAATATCAAAATTCAAAAAGCAAAATGACAAATAAAAATACAAAAACTAAAAATGATAGGACGCAGATGAACACAGATTTTCAGGATTTGCCCCACTCCACTCCAGATTAATTAGCCACTGATTTTCAGCCTGGTACGATCGTTCCTCCCTACAGGGCAGGCTGATAGGCACTGATCCCCCCACCTAACCCATATTTTAAACTAAAAAAATATCTTATATCTGTATACATCTCTGTCAATCTATAGTTAATTTAGGTGTTGTGGGTTGAGGAAAACAAAAAAAAATCCTGTTAATCTTTTTTTTATCCTGTCAAAATATTGGGGATCTGGGTTGGGATTTAAACAAAAAAAATCTTGTAAATCTACGTTCATCTGCGTCCAATTTTCGGTGGTAGTGGGTGCGGCTTTGCCGCATGGTATTGACAAATGCATCCTTAAATTTTATGATAGAATTATGACTCTATTCCTCATAAAAATAAGACTCCTGAGGGCTTTTAAGTCTATTTCATCAACAAGAAAGTCGAATCTTATTGTCTATTCTCTTGTTTTTTCCATTTTTCTATCAGGCGTTTTCCTTTTCTTTTTTAGAATCTTCTTATTTTTAGCTCCGATAGAAGTTATAGGTACTATCATAGCCGATAAGCTTATCACTTATTCATTCTTCATTTTTACCCTTCTCCTTTTTATGAGCAACGGAATTACAGCCCTTTCCACGCTATACCATTCCAAAGAACTCGATTATCTTCATTCCACTCCACTGCAACCCTTTTGTATATTTTCGCTAAAATTAATTGAAACTGCTTTCTACTCATCCTGGGCAACCCTGATTGGCGGATTACCTATCATCTTATCTTATTTAATTGCTTTTTCATCGTTTCATATAAAAATAATATTAATAATCTTTCCTTTACTCACTTTTATCTTTATTCCTTCCGGATTAGGTGTTTCAACTATAATTATCCTAAAAAGAATAAACCCTCGCTGGACCATAAAGCAATTAGCCGCCGGACTGGGTACTCTTTCTGCTCTTTATGTTTTTATCTACATACAAACTACACCTTACAATTTTAACGTACCTGACACCCTAAATCTCGAAGCGATAAATCAGTTCGTTCAAAGCTTAAAAGTTTCAAACCCTTATTTCCCGAACGAATGGTTTTACAAGTGCGTTTCCGCTCTTGCGAATAATAATTTCGAGATATTTATAAAAAACCTGACCCTCCTCCTTTCGGGAAGTTTAATTTCAATATCTCTTGCCTTTCTACTTTCAAATTTATTCTACCGGACAAGCTGGATGTCGGCTGAAAGTAATTCCGGGTCGTTTTTAATACATAAGAAACTTCTATCTAATAAGTTACCTACAATATTAAATATTCTACAGAAAGATATAAAAATATTTCTACGTTCCCCTCTTCAATGGTCCCAACTTATGATAATAGGAGTACTACTAATAGTTTATACTTTTTCCCTAAGAAGAACACCTTTGTACGTTAGAGATCCCTTCTGGCTATCCGTTCTTGCTCTTGTAAATACAGGTTTTATTGGCTATATAACGGCTACTCTTTCTCTTCGCTTTGTTTACCCGGGTATAAGCCTGGAAGGCAGAACCTGGTGGAGCCTCAGGAGTGTACCTCTATCTCCCGAACTCATACTTCATTCCAAAAGTATATTATTTTTCTTAATCAATTTCCTTATTGCGGAAGCTGTAATAATACTCTCGAATTTTATTCTTGTTAGATACGCGATAATAGTGTTATTATCAGCTGTTTTATCCGCAATTTTTTCTTTTGTTTCAGTTTACTTAAACGTCTCTATGGGAACTTTATTTGCCGATTTCAAAGAAACAAACCCGGCAAAAATTGCCTCCGGAACGGGAGGTCTTTTAACAGCAGCTATAAATCTACTCTATATAGCTATATCAATGGTTCTTTTTGCGACACCAATATCTATCTATATAAAAAATCGCCTGGAAGGAAATTTGATTTCAATTCATACACCACTAATCATATCATCTTTTATATTTTTAATTATTACTTTATTAATAGTATTTATACCGCTTAAATACGCCAAAAAAAGAATAAAAGAAATTGAGTAAGAATTCGATTAGCCACTAAGCCACGAAGGCACAAAGAAAAAAAACTAATATATTTTAACCACGAAACACACTAAAGACACGAAATTTTTTTGCTTTACTAAATCCCAACCCCAAAACCCCAAATATTTAGACAGGATTTACAAGATTAACAGGATAAGGATATAAAGAAAACAAAATAAATGAAATACGAAAAACTTACTGAAAAAATAATTGGTTGCGCTTATCAAGTTTATAATAAAATGGGGTTTGGATTTCTGGAATCGGTCTATGAAAAATGTCTAATGCTCGAATTGAACAAAACAGGGCTCAAAGCTAAAGCACATGAAGTTAAATTAGTCAACTATTTGAATGCAACTCAAAAGGATATAGGGTTGATTATCGATTTTGGAGAAAAAGAAGTTGAAATAAAAAGAAAATTTCGAAAATTGCCAGAAAGTTAATTTGTTGGGTTTTTTAAATAACAAATAATATTTTTTTATCCTGTCCATCCTGTTATCCTGTCCAAATATTTCGGGGTTGTGTTGGGTTTTAAAAAACAAAAAATCCTGTAAATCCTGTTGATCCTGTCAAATATTTGGGAATTGGGCTGGTAGTGTTTTAATAAACCATCCAATCAAAAATCTTGTGTTAATCTAGTGTAATCTTGTGGTTATTTTAGAAGACACTTACTTTTACATATTTTCCGGGGTTTTTCCTGAACTCCACAAGCAAAGTATCAAGACTGGCTGCCGCTCTGGTCAGGTTATCATAGAGTTTCTCGTCATAAATAAGTTTGCCCATAGTCCCTTGTTTACTATTTATTTGTTTTAAAGTTAAATCCAGCTCCTTTATAGAAGAATCCATATTATCTATAAGAACCTGAGTCTTCTCAAGGTTCGCGCTCCCCCCCTCAATCGTTTTCTTTAATTCTTTCCTGTTCTCTTTTAAAAGAAGTTCCATTTCCCTAAGGGTAGAACTCAACCGCTCAAAAGTTCCTTCACTACCTGCCATACCGCTCCTAAGAGTTTTCAACAAATCCTCGACCTGTTCAGTAATCCCTCCAACCTCTATAGTAGAAAGCCCCCTGTTAGGAGCCCCCCGCAAAGTCATGGAAATATCTAAAGCCTTATCTGAGACTCCGGGATGAATAACCAAAGTTTTTGTACCGCTGATCATCGCAACATCCTGAATCAACGCTCTGGCATCTTCTTTTAACACAACACTGTTTTCAATCCATACTTTAACCAAAACACCATCCTTTTCCATATTCATACCCATAACTTTGCCTTTTTTTATACCATAAACTCTAACCGGATCCCCTTTGGTCAACCCGCTAACATCATCATAAAATATATTCAAATAAAAACCTTCCCTGCCAACATTAAAACGCAGAAGCCAGAGTTGACCAACAATAAAAATAACAAAAACTACCGTTAAAAAAACACCAACCTTTATAGCTTTTTCTTTTTTAACCATAAAACCTCCTATGTAAAAACGATTCTCGAAAGAACATAATCAAGAAAAAGAATTAAAATTGTAGAAGATATAACAGCCTTAGTAGTCGCTTCACCTACCCCCTCCGCACCACCTTCCGCCCGAAGACCGTAATAGCAACCCATAATCGTAAGCGTCAACCCAAAAGCAGTAGCTTTAATCAAACCGCCATAAAGCGTTATAGGATAGTAGTTAAGCCTTACTCCTCTCCAGTAAATAGCGGATGTGATATTCAAACTCATTACTGCAAGAATCCATCCTCCGATAACACCTGTAACCTCAGCTATAACCGTAAGAACCGGCATGACAATAATTCCGGTGAAAACCCTGGGCACAACAAGATGCTCTATAGGATCTATCGCGAAAGCTTCAAGAGCGTCTATCTGTTCCGTTACTTTCATCGAACCAAGCTCTGCTGCAATCGAAGAAGAAACTCTCCCGGCAATCACGAGACCTACAATCAGGGGACCAAGTTCAATAAATAACGCCTTACAAACAGACATCCCGATATAAACATCGGGCATGTATTGCTTTGCCTGATAATAAGCTTGATACGCGGTAACCATACCCATAAAAAGGGAAGTAAATACTACAATAGAGATAGATTTAACACCCTGAAAGAATATCTGCTCCACAAACAAATCAAATTTTCTGAATAAACCCCTTATTCTCATAAAAGTATGCGCAGTAAGGATAAAAATCCCTCCTATATACTCCATGCTTGAAATTATACTGTCTTTTATAAGTGTCATAATCTATTTATATAATATTATTTTGCACAAAGTCAAGCAGGAATTTCTGCACGTAAGGAGTTCCTGAAACAATAGTGCCTTCTAAAATCTTATTTCCTCCTCTCTCATCCGTTATCAATCCACCTGCTTCCTCTACCAATATCCAGCCTGCTGCTACATCCCATGGAGATAAAGCAAATCCCATATCACCATCAATCCTGCCCGCCGCAATCTCAGCCAACTGCAACGCCGCGGCGCCAAAAATCCTTATAGAGTTGACCTTTAGTATCAGATGCTTCAAGGCATCCATTATTCTTCCTCTTATTTCATAGGCTGAAACTGGGATACCGACGGTAACCAATGCTCTGCCTATGTTTTCTTCTCCCGAGTGTTTCATCCTCTTTCCGTTTAAGAAAGCTCCTCTCCCCTTTTCCGCAGAAAAAAGCTCATCTTTAACCGGTTCATAAACGACACCTACTTTGATTTCAGAATCTTCCTCATAAGCAATAGAAACACAAAAACGCGCTATACCATGCATAAAATTATGAGTTCCGTCTAAAGGGTCGACAATAAATCTTCCTTTTCCCGAAATCGCATCACCTTCTTCAGAACAAATACCCACACCGGGGAAGTTTTTCTGTAATTCATTTATTATAAATTCCTCGGAATCCTTGTCCGCTTTGGTAACGAAATGACTAAAACCTTTTTCTTGAATGTCACCCTTTTTCAAAGACCCGTAATAGTCACGAATCAAATTCCCTGAACCCTTAGCGATTTCGACTATCTTGTCTAAAATATTAACCTCCTAAAATTAACCACAGATTACACAGATTAACACAAGATTACCACACACAACTACCCCATTTAATTTTTTTTTAACCACTAAACACACGAAAAACACTAAACCCCACAACACACCATTTTTATCATGTTTTTAAAACTAGCCCCCCATACCCAAAAATTAGAAACAACGAATTGCACGAATAGCACAAATAAAGTTTTTTGTTTCTTTTTCTGAATCCTAAATCCTAATTTTTTCATTTTGCTTTTTAATATTTAATTTTTAAACTTCTTATGCTATGCTCTCGGATGAGCTTTTTTATATTCTTCTTTTAATTTTTCAATACTTACATGCGTGTAAATCTGAGTAGTAGATAAGGATTCATGGCCCAAAAGCTCTTGAACTGCCCTGAGATTCGCACCCCGGTTCAAAAGATGGGTCGCAAAAGTATGGCGCATCGTATGGGGACTCATCTGATTAAGTGTGGCAACTTTTACGATTGCTTTTTTTACTATACGCTGAAGATCTCTCTGTCCTAATCTTCTTCCGGATTTACTCATAAAAAGAGGTCCGTCCCTGTATCCTCTTGTCTCGGATATATATCTATTCAAAGTTTCAAAAGCAATTCTTGCAACGGGAAGTATTCTCTCTTTTTTGCCTTTTCCGTAGACCCTGAGCAGCTTATTTTTCATATCAAACATCGAAAGATCAAGATTGACCAATTCGGAAGCACGAATGCCTGTAGCATAAAGCAGTTCGAGAATAGCTTTATTTCTAATATCAAATTCCGTATTCATAGAAGAAAAATCAAGGATTTTCTCTATTTCTTCTTCGGAAAGAAACGATGGAATAAATTTATCGGTCCTGGGAGTTTTAACTGAGAGAGAAGGATTCCTTTTTAAAATTTTGTTCCTTTCAAGAAATTTGCAAAATGATTTTATTGCCGAAAGCTTCCGGGAAACAGATGATTTTTTGTATCCGTAGGAAAGAAGCTCGCCCATAAATCCTCTTATATCTTTTCTGTCCATATCGGAAAATTCATTTTTTCCATTCTTCTGTAAAAAAGAACTGAATTCTTCAAGATCAGTCTTGTAACTTTTTACTGTAAAATCCGAAAACCTTCTGCGTACTAATTCTTCAATATAACTATCTATTAATTTATCCATTTATCAACAAAAAAAACTTCTCACACGGAGACACAGAGAACACAGAGTTTTTCATTTTGTTTTTTACTAAATCCTAAATCCAATTTTTTTCATTTCCTATGCTATGTTTTAAGTTTTTTCTTTTTAACGGCAGGAAGGAGTAAATTATTCAATATTATCCGATAACCCGGCGAATTTTTGCGAAACTCCAGATAAGTGGGTGGATCTCCCACAAGATGTGTGTAATCTTCAGGATCATGTCCTCCAAGGAAGGAAAAACTACCCTTATCACATTCTCCATATATATATCTGACTTCTTTTGTATTTGGGATACCTCCCAGAATAATAATATCAACTTTCAATTTTTCCCTATCAAAACCGGTATCCTGACCTAAAAATTCTTTTATTCTTACAGTATGATTCTGGGTTAAAATAGCAGGAATAATATCTCTTTTTGCCATAAAAGTACGGAGAAAAAAATAGCTATTTTTTCCTCTTCGCTGCGCAAGGTAGGTTATATCAACATCCGAATGCTCGTAAATATTCAAAGATGTTATAAGGCGTATATTCTTTAAAAAAAGTGTATTATTATAATCCGCTTTTATATTTGACTTAGAATCGATTCCATCGCCATCGATTTGTGAAGGAACGATATCCACACCATAGTAACAAAGGGCAATATCCAGAGTAATCGGAGCGGAACACATGGCAAAAAGAAATCCGCCTTTGGAAACATAGTCCTTTATTACCTTGGCAACATCATGTTTCATTTTCCAGACTTTAGAATAACCCAGGCTTCGCGCCTTCCTTTCGTTAATGTTGACAACTTCCCTGTACCAGGCAGCATTCGCATAATGACTATAAAATTTCCCGTACTGTCCGGTAAAATCCTCGTGATGAAGATGCAGCCAGTCATAATTGATGAGGGCACCTTTAAGAATATCATCATCCCATATTCTTTCATACGGAACTCTGGCGTATTCGAGAGCAAGAGCAACCGCATCATCCCAGGGACCTTCTGTTTCGGGTATATACACCGCAACTTTGGGGGCTTTTTCCAACTTTACCCTTTCCATATTTTCTCTCTCAATGATCGCATAGATATCGTTTACCTGATCTTCATTTACCCAAAATGAAGCTACTCCCCTTTTATCTGCTTCTTTTTTTATTCCCTCAAGCCCAGGAAGAAGGAAACTGCCACCTCTGTAATTAAGAAACCACTCGGCATTAAGCCCCTCGTTTAAAACCCAGTACGTAAGACCGTAAGCTTTTAAATGATCTGTCTGCGCTCCATCCATCGGAACAAGTAAACTCGCAATAATTATAAAAAACATTTGTAAAAAAGTACCTATGTTAAACAATAAGTCAAGTGCAAAACGCGGCAAAACACCAACAACCCCCCAAACAGAAACCACAAGATTGCACAAGATTACCACAAGATTTCTTATTTGTTTAAAATACTTTCCACAACCCCAAAAAACAATTTTACCGCAGAGAACACAGAGCCACACTACACCTTATTTTTATTTTATTTATTTAAGACCCTACTCACAACCCCTAAATTAGCCACAGATTAACATGGATACAAAAAAATTCTAAAAAATTCTAAAAATTAAAAACAATAAAAAAACGGGGTAGTAGGGTAATCTGGTGTTAATCTGTGTAATCTGTGGTTAATTAAATCAAAATACTTCTGGATTATTGGAAATTATATTTCTTAAATCTCCTGCAAACTTTGTCGTTAAGAGCTTATCAACGTTTCCCAATGAATACTCATAGCCCGCGTCAAAATCTATTTTCCCTAAAAAAGGAACATTAAGAGAAGTCAATTTATTCTCTTTTTCTTCGATTTCTGAAATTGCTATATTTTCAACGAGGCCAATCACCTTTTTCTTTGCCTCATTAGTCATACGCAATACTTTTTTCAAGGTTTCTAAAGTCAACTTCGACTGGTTCCCAACCATAATAAACTCTATGTTATTTATAACTCTTATAACATCTAAAGTGATATCCCCGATACCCGGAGGCATGTCGATAACGAGATAATCAAGACTCCCCCATCTCGTTATAGCCAGTAGTTCAATTATTGCATTCGAAAAATCTTCTCCCCTGAGAGGCAAAGGATTCTCTCCTGCAAAATAAACAATAGACATAAACATAATTCCTCTTACTTCAGGAGGAATAATACCCTTTTCCTCTTCGGGAAAAACATCCCCAGCACCAAGAATTATATGGTCAGTCGGACCGCTTAGATCAAGATCAAGAAGACCCACCTTGTTTCCCATGTCCTTAAGGATTAAAGCGAGCATAGAAGAGACAGAACTCTTTCCTACTCCTCCCTTACCTCCAGAAACGGCAATTATCTTCTTAATACCGGAAAACCTGGAATCAATTACATTAAATCTGGGATCCATAAAATTAACTTACCCCTTTCATAGTATTACCGATAAATTTTCCGTATTTACTCCACAAGGTAATACCCCTGATTGAGGCGAGGGTTGACCGTTCAGAAGGACGTCTCGGAAGCCGAGCGGCCACGGTCTCTTGAAATACACTTATTTCAAGAGGAGCAAGGCTGAGAGCGAGCGGCAATTTCCTCGGTGGGGAAATTGACCGCGTTCCTGATGAATGGCTAACCCTCGCCTCTCTTTTAATTTCAAATGCCTTAAGCTCCAGATGGTGCGTCAGGTTCTCCGTGGTTGATTTTTGCATTTTATAGGCTCTCCCCCTCAATGTATTCAATCCAGACTCCCCGCCCCCTCGAAACTTCAAAATCCGGACTTCCGCAACGAGGACACTTCGAATAAACTCGAATGATATCCGGAATAAAGTGTACATACTCAGATTCGTCTTCATCTAAACCCTTAATACTTTCTTCGAAATCCCACTTGCGCCCACAAATTCTACACTCAAATGACGCATTTTCTTCTTCTACAACAAATTTGCACGTTATATTTTTCAATTTTGAAACTTCATCTAAAGCAGAATTAAAGATATCTATCTCTATCTGCTGTAATTTGCCAATTCGGACAAGCACTTTATTAACCTTCAAAAGTTTTTTTTCTTCTTTATATTTTAAAACGGTATTCGCAACCGATTCGGCTAAAGCCCACTCATGCACAAGTTACACTCCTTTTTTTAACCTATTCAGCAAGATTCAATTGAGTATAAATTAATTTAAAGCGAAAGTCAAGGAGAAGTAAAACGACATCTACAAAATACAATTATAAGAAACCAATTATTTTTTTTACCAGTTTACTTACATAAATCAACAAAATAAAGAATCTTGACATATCGGTTTGTTCTCAATATACTAAATAACACTGATTTAAAAAAAATAAATTTGAGGGGGTTCTTTATCACTAATCTTCAAATTAAAATAATGTAATTATATCTATAAATTTTGAGGAGGTTGTAGATGAAAAAAGATAGAAAGAAAATTTCGAAAAAAGCGACAAAAAGTTCAAAAAAAACACCTAAGATAAAAATAGACAGAAAAAAAATTTTAGAAAAAGCCAGGCAAAAAAAAGTATGGATTCCAGCACTTGCAATTATAGCTTTGATTTTAATCGCCTTTTTACTATACCCAAAAATGAAATTCGAGCAAAAACGGATAAAACAGGATACATACGAGGGCACATATCAATATACCCATGAAGGACTACCGGGTGAAAGCACACCACCAACTACACTGTCCAAAGAACTCAAAATAACATCTTACGGTCCGAAAGGTGAATCTCGCGGACAGGTTCAAATAAAAATATATTTCAACAATCCAATAATACCCTTAACCACTCTAAGCGATAAAATGCGAGATTCGATTTTGAAACACATTAATCTGGAACCCACTATAAAAGGCAAATTCAGGATTCTAGGAACTTCAGGTGTGGTTTTCGAACCGGAGCACAGCCTCCCTATGGCTACTCATTATACTGTAACAATTACAAAGGGAATAAAGGATATAGCAGGAAATACACTTGCTGAAGATTTCAGCTGGGAATTCAAAACTCCTCTGCCACAAATAAATATTAATCCATATAACGGTTCACATCATATAGAACTCGATCAGGAAGTAAATATAAGAAGTAATACTCCTTTGGATTTAAAATCGTTAAAAAATAAAATAGAATTCTTCGAAACAGAGACAAAAAGAAAAGTAACATATGAATTTCTTGAACACGAAAAAAACCCAAAAGACAACCAGGATATCGGAACATATTACGTAAGGTATAATTATATTCTAAAACCGAAAAAAGAGTTGAAGAAAGGCACCGGATATACCGTTACACTTAACCCGGGGGTAATGACGAAAAGAGGGAATAGACCAACAGAACAAAAATATACTTCAATTTTCCAGACCTATCCTCTATTTAGATTTACCGGATCCGGCTTCTGTAGTGACTGTGGGTACAAACTTACAACGATTCCCTATGTGGCTTTTACCAATACACCTGATTGGGAAAGCGTTGAAACAAACGTTACTGTTTTTCCGGGAAGTGAAAAAGACCTATTAAGCAGATATTCAGGGTGTATGAGTTATTCCTTTGGGTTCAATGAATATTTATTGGAACCTAATACTGAATATAAAGTAAACCTGAACTATGAACTGATAGATATTTACGGACAAAAATTAGAAAACCCTCAAGAAACCTCTTTCATAACCGGAGAATTGACTCCGAAAATGTGGGGTCCAAGCGGATATCAGATTGTAACACCCAATATAGAACCCAAACTTGGAATAAAAACGGTTAATATAAACAAAGCCTTTTATGTGATCCAGGGATTGGAACCTAAAGATATTCTGGTTAGAGAACAGTTAGCTTCTTACTACATAACAGACGAACTGATAAACAATCTAAAAGTAAAAGAATCCCGACAGGACATCAAATTAAACGAAGAAAAAGTAGGAAAAGCCTATTTTGACCTCAGCCCACACCTGCGAGGCGGAAAATTCGGAGCAGTTGCCTACCGGTTCACTTCTCCAACAGTAGAGTGTTACTACGAACCAATAAAATTTAACGGTCTTATACTTCGAACAAATATCGGAATATACACCCAGTTACACCCTACAGGAGGTATTGTTAAATTAAACCGGCTTACGGACGGGAAACCCGTCGCTAAAGCAAAAGTCAAAATATACAGAGAAGACGACCTGCCGAGACTGGAAGAAATCTGGGACCTGATTACCGACAAAAATATAAACAGGATATCTCCTTGCTTTAGAGGAACAACGGATTCAAAGGGAATACTCACACTTTCAGCCGCAGAAATGCAGAAATGTACAGAAAGAAGAATAAGTAATAAAATATTGAATGAACTCTACCCACCTGAAGCAGACCCTGACGATATTCTATACGATGCCAAAAGATATGGATTCGCCGAGCCTCCGCGTCTTTTGATAGTCGCGGAAAAGGATGATGACTGGACTTTTATTCATACAGAAGAGGGAGGAAATCCCTCTCTCTGGACTTTTGGCATAAATCCCGCATGGGAAGCAGAAAGACCCCTCTGCAGGGGAACGATATTCACAGACCAGCATCTGTATCGCCCGGGAGACACTGTTAGATTAAAAGGGATTTCAAGATATTTACTCTACGGAAAATTGCAAACCGGAAAAGGATTATCCTTTGAAATCAAGCTCCGGAATCCGCATGGTGAAGAAAAACGAATCAAAAAAGTTAAAGTGAACGAATTCGGCACTTTCAATCTTGAAATAGCCACAAAAGAGGGTCAACCACTCGGGTATTACAGTATCACGGCAGAAAATACTAAACATAATCTAAAATTCTATGGTAATTTCAGATTAGCTGAGTTTAGAGTTCCGGAGTTCGAAGTCAAGATGGATATAAACAAAAAAATAGTTACAGCGGGAGAACCCTTTAAAACTTCCTGGGAAGGAAATTATTATTTCGGAGCACCTATGGCGAAAGCTTCCGCATCACTTAATATAACCCGTAGAAGAACATACTTTAGACCAAAAAACTGGGATGATTTCTCTTTTGGAGTTCCATCTTACCTGCAGGATAAAAAATCATCAATCGGCGGCAGTTACTTAAGAGAGACCATTAACCTGGATAATGATGGAAAAGCATCCAAAACCATCACTCTTCGCCGTGAAGATGTCCCTTACCATATGACTTATCTATGCGACGCGGAAGTGACGGATGTATCAATGCAAACTTCTTCCGCAAACAAAAGCATAACGGTTTTGGCGGACAAACGTCTTATTGGCGTAAAACTGGACGACTGGATAATTGCAGCAAAAGACAAATTGAAAGCATCGGTGATAGTATCCTCACCCGAAGGCAAAGCCTTAATAGGAATACCCGTAACGGTCAAACTTATAAAAAGAGAATACCACTGTGTTAAAACAAAAACCCCGGAAGGAAAATTCAAAGTAGAAAATACAATGGTAAAAAAGGTCGTCAGTACTAGAGAAATAATAAGCGGTAAAGAACCAAAAGATTTAACATTCTCTCCTGAGAAAGCAGGATCATACGCCATATTTGCTGAGCTTAGAGACAGCCCCAAAAGCGGCACCGCTGCAGCAGCTTCAATATGGGTAGCGGGAGAAAGTTATGTCCCCTGGGAAGAAACCGGTGAAGATAAGTTAGAAATTATAATGGATAAAAAAGAATACAAGGTCGGAGATACTGCAAAGGCTTTCATTAAATCACCTTTTCCTGAAGCGGAATTATTTCTAACGGTCTGCAGAGAGAAGATTTTCCTCAAAGATTCAAAAGAAATAAAAGGAGGCGGCTTTACTTATACCTTTGTCGTAACTGAAGACATGTTGCCAAACGCGTACGTCGGAGCCGTACTTTACCGTCTGGGCGATCCTATTGTCCCCGTAGAAGAAGAAATAGGAAAACATATGGAAAAAATTGGATTTACAGTATTCAAAGTCTCAGTTAACGATAAATACTTGAACGTGGAAATTTCCCCGGCCAGTAAAAAACTCAGACCGGCAGAAAAATTGGATGTTGACATTAAAGTAACACGAACGGATAAAAAAGGACATAGAAGCGAACTTACAGTTATGATTGTAGATGAAGCCGTCCTTTCTTTAACGGGATATACTCCTCCCGATCTTGTAAAAATAGTGTACTCGCACAGAGGACTTTCCGCGAGAATTACCGATAATCGTCCGTTTATCATAACAAAAGAAGAATTAATGCAGAAAGGCCAGGGCTACGGAGGCGGTACCGGCGCAATGGTTGGCGGACCAAGGGTTAGAAAGAAGTTTTTGAAATTAGCTTATTATAACCCTGCTCTTGTAACCGATAAAAATGGAATAGCACACTTTAGTTTTAAACTGCCTGATAATCTAACAACCTGGAGAATAATGGTAGTCTCTGTCGGAGAAAATAATTTATTCGGATATAAAGATGAAAAAGTAGTTGCAACACAACCATTCGTACTAAGATCCGTTCTTCCCAGATTTGCCAGGATTGGTGATAAATTTTCTTCAGGAGTTGCGATTACGAACGCTACGGAAGGTGAAGGCAGTGTTAAGGTATCAGCCGAACTTTCGGGTGAATCGGTAACCCTTAAGAAAAACGAACTGCAAGCAAACGAAACTACTATAAAATCAGGGCAATCAAAAACAATTCTTTTCCCGTTCGAAGCTGCCGGAAAAGGAGAATCAAAATTAAAATTCACCGCGTTCTTTACCGGTACCTTTGGAGGAAAAGAAATAACGGAATCCGACGCAATAGAGATACCTCTTCAGGTTAAAGAACTGCTTGCGACGGAAACAGTCGTCGCGGTCGGAGAAACACAGGAAAAAGCGGAACAAGCTATCAAAGTTGACAAAAGTGTAAGAAAAGATATGGGTGGATTACAGGTCACGCTTTCCAGTACAGCCCTAAGTAATATCGGTGAAGGAGCAAAATACCTCGTCGAATACCCGTACGGATGCCTGGAACAGACTTCGAGCAGACTTTTAGCTCTTATTCAACTCAATTATCTTTCCGACAAATACGGATTCTCGCTTGAAGCGATAAAGTGCGTAGATAAAGTAATAGATGCAAATATAAGAAAAATCCTTCTTATGCAAAATTCCGACGGCGGATTTAAATTCTGGCCAACAAGCTGGCGATCGGATTGTTATCTCTCGCCCTATGTCGCTTATCTTTTCAAAAGATGCGATGACCTTGGATATGAAATCCCCGAAGACGCAACAGTTAACTTGCTTGGTTTTCTCGAACATACCTTAAGCAACCCCTGTTATACCTTTCTCACCTGGAAAGCATTGGCAGAATACAGAATCAATATCCTGCTGGGTATGCATTATCTGGGCAAAAAAGACGAAACTTACTTCGAAGAATATTTCAACAAAAGAAATGAACTGAGTTATGGAGCCCAAATTAGCCTCGCATACCTGCTTTATAAATCTTCAAGATGGGAAAAAGAAGCAAGCATACTCTTAGAAGAGATCAAAAATGGAATGTTTGTTACCGCACAGACTGCACATTTAGAAAGTCCGAAAGATTTACCCCCATCATGGCTATTTATGTATTCACCTGTAATTACAACCGCCGAAGCTACTAAACTTTTCCTTGAAATGGAGCCTGAGAGTGAATTTATATCAAAATTTGCCCGTTATATGCTTAACGCAAGGAAAAACGGAAGATGGCGCTATACATACGAGAACGCCAAAGCCATAGACGCCCTTGTAGAAATTTCTCTTAAAAGAGAAGCAAAACCTCCAAAATATTCGGCAGACATATTTATTGCAGGAGAAAAAGTGCTGACGCACATGTTCAAAGGACATCAATATAAACCCTTCGAAGAATTTATACCTATTACAAAATTACCGGAAACTCAGAGTAAAATCGATATTTTCAAAAAAGGCCGCGGTTACTTGTATTACGTACTCTCCTATTCATACAGACTAAAGGGAGCTCAAACCTCACGAAACGAAGGGTTTACAATAAAAAGAACGGTAAAGGATAAAGATTCCGGCAAACTCATCGCAAAATATGAAGCCCAACCCCTTGAACCTATAAAAATCGATGCGGGTGACGTTCTTGAAGTCGAGCTTGAATTCAAAGTCAATCAGACCTCTTACCATCTTGTAATTGACGACCCCATTCCTTCGGGACTTGAAGCAATCGATGCTTCCCTGAAAACAACCTCAACACGATATGATACAGACTCTCAGAGTAGAACAACCATTGGGGGCTCCTGGAATCCAATAAATCACACAGAAATGAGAGATGATAGAGTTGCTCTCTTCGCCGATATGGTTAAGCCCGGAATATATAAGTATAAATATTTACTCAGAGCAACAACATCAGGCTACTTTTTGTGGCCCTGCTCAAAAGTTAGCCTCATGTACGAACCCGAACAGTTCGGGACAAGCAGTGAAGGATTTATTGAAATATTGAATGATTGACTTCAATAAGTTCAAAATTACAATAAATAAGAAAAAGGCGATTCGGAGCTTTTTCGGTTGTTTAAGTATATTCGTGCTCGGTTTCAGACTGACACCTTATCTATTTCCAATAACCGAAAAAAAAATATCAAAAGAGAGTTTTCATTCCGTTAAATTCTACGATAGAAACGGAAAATTGCTTCAAGAAGTCCTGTCAGAAAACTCGAGTCGCTCAATACACACTGATCTAAATAGAGTATCCTCTTACTTTGTAGAAGCAATCATTGCCTCCGAAGATAAAAATTTTTATCACCATAATGGTATCGATTATATAGCTGTCATAAGAGCAGCCTGGCAGAATACAAAAGAAAGAAAAATTATATCAGGGGCATCCACAATAACTTTACAACTGGCTCGAATGATACGACCCGGAAAAAGGACATTACTTAAAAAGATAAAAGAAGCATATTTCGCCTATCGCCTGGAGGCAGGACTGGGTAAAGAAAGAATTCTTGAATCTTATATAAATAGGATACCGATGGGTGGAAATCTTTACGGTATCGAAGGCGCAACCAGAGCTTACTTCGGTATATCATCTTCGGATTTAACTCTTGCACAAGCTTCTTTCCTGGCTTCCATACCCAATTCTCCGACCCGTTTAAACCCTTATAATAATCTGAAAGATATTAAGATCCGGCAGAGATACGTACTTGAAAAAATGGAAAAACAAAATCTTATTAAAAAAGAAAGAATCGACAGGATTCTCAAAGAAGATATTTCTTTAAGACCGCAAACAGCATCCTTTCTTGCCCCGCATTTTGTTTTTACACTCATGAAAAGACTACCGGAAGAAGCACAAAATATAAAAGTTACTATCGACCGTGAATCACAAAAGCTAGTAACGGAACAAACAAATAGGATAGTAAAATCCTTAAAGCATCTTAACGTTACCAATGCCGCTGTTATATTACTCGATAACCCAACAGGTGAAATCCTTGCATATGTCGGCTCGGCAGATTTTTTCAATTTAGAAAATGAAGGAGAAAACGATGGAGTAAGCGCTCTAAGACAACCCGGATCTACGTTAAAGCCTTTCCTATATCAGCTGGCCTTAGAAGATGGTCTTACAGCCTCAACGATAATTTCCGACATACCAACCTATTATAAAATGCCAACCGGTATATACAATCCCAAGAATTACTCCGAAGATTTTTACGGACCGGTACGATTAAGAGAAGCCCTGGCAAATTCGCTTAATGTACCGGCAGTAAGAGTCCTTGCTAAAATAGGTATAGATAAGTTCTTATCCCGTCTTAAGGAGTATGAATTTAATTCTCTAAACAAAGATGCCGACTATTACGGTGTGGGACTCGTACTGGGAGGAGGAGAAGTATCTCTTTTCGAATTAGCAAGAGCTTACATGTGCTTATCGCGAAGAGGAAGTTTTATTCCGAGTAAAGAAATTCTTGAAATCAATGGAGAAAAACAGAAAAATACAGAATCCGAAAAAACAATCTCTTATCCCGAATTGAATTATATACTAACCGATATTTTAAGCGACAAATTTGCACGTACCTCCGAATTCGGATTTAACTCTGTGCTGAATTTCCCTTTTCCTTGCGCAGTTAAGACCGGCACTTCATTCCGTTTTTGTGATAACTGGACAGTAGGGTTTACCAAAGATTATACCCTGGCTGTATGGGTGGGGAATTTCGACCATACTTCTATGCAGAAAGTTTCAGGTGTCTCCGGAGCCGGACCTTTGTTTGCGAATATCATGCATCTACTCTACAGTGAAAAGGAATGGCCGGAGAAAGATCCTTTGCCGGAAAAACTCACGCGAGTATCTATCTGTCCGATATCAGGTAAAAGACCAAACCACAATTGTCCTTCTTCGATAGAAGAAATAATAATCAAAAAGGATATTGCATCTTACAATAAAGACAGTTGCGACATACACACTCATTATAAGGGGAAAATTCATACGGTATTACCGGGAAAATATAAAGAATGGGCAGAAGGACTTGAGGCAAAAAATTCCTCAAACGAAATAAAACAGGAAGAAAGATTTAGAATAACAAAACCACAGGAAGGAGCAATCTTCTACCGATTATCTAATGTAAAACCCGAATATCAATCCATAAAGGTAGAACTTGTAACTACCGAAAAAGATGAAAAAGTAACGTGGTTATTAAACGGGAAAAAATTAAGAGAAACCGCTAAAGAACACAGTTTTCTCTGGCAAATAAAACCCGGAGAATATTGCCTTATGGCTAAATCGGATAATGATAAAAACTTATCAAGCAGTATAAATTTCGCGGTCAAATAAAGACATCTTTCCCAAAAAACTTATTGACTTTCCCGGCAATCGCATTACTCTTAATATTGAAATCGAGATGATAAAAATAACCAAAAAAAACATTGAAAAAAAACTGCTGGAAGCAATTAAAAAGGCTGAAACGGAACTTCCGATAGATGTAATAAAAGCCTTGAAAAAAGCAAAGAATATAGAAAAGGGACTTGCCAAAATCCAATTGGAGGCAATCCTCGAAAACGTTAGAATTGCTTCAAAAGAAAGTATCCCAATGTGTCAGGATACAGGTATAATGACATTCCACATAGAAGCAGGCACTGAATTTAAATACCTTGCCGACTTAAAGAAAATACTTAGTAACGCGGTAAAAAAAGCGACTGAAGAAATACCTCTCAGACCCAATACCGTTGATCCCTTTACCGGTAAAAATCCCGGGAACAATCTGGGCAGAAATATCCCTCATATTACATGGGACATCACTAACGGAAAAGAATGCACGATACACATCATACCAAAGGGAGGCGGATCGGAAAATATGAGTGCTCTAAAAATGTTAAATCCCGGTAAAGGACTGCTTGAATCGAAAAAATTTATCATAGAGCATATAATAAAAGCAGGCGGTAAACCCTGTCCCCCAACCATCGTAGGTATAGGTATCGGAGGCGGCTCCGATATCTGTCTGGCACTCGCAAAGAAAGCTCTTTTACGTAAAATCGGAGAGCGACACAGCGAAAAACATGTAGCAAAAATGGAAGAAGAGCTGCTCGAATTAATAAATAAATCAGGTGTAGGTCCGATGGGAATCGGGGGTAAAACAACGGTTTTGGACGTACATATAGAATACGCACACCGCCATCCCGCGTCGTTTCCTTTAGGTTTAGTTTTACAGTGCTGGGCAGATAGAAGAAAAACAATAAAGTTTACAAAAAACGGTTCCATAAAAGTCATATAAATGAAAAAAATCCAGTTGCAAACACCCTTATCAGCAAAAGACGTAAAAAATTTATCTGTGGGAGATACTGTTTTTTTAAGCGGTAAACTTTTCACCGCAAGGGACGAGACACACAAGAAAATGCTTGAACTAAAAAGAAAGGGCAAAAAAACACCCTTCAACCCCAACGAAATGGCTTTATTCCACTGTGGTCCCGTTGTTAGGAAAGAAAAAAACGAATGGGTAATAATATCCGCAGGACCTACAACTTCAATTAGAATGGAAAACTTTGAAAGTGAATTCTTATCAACGTTCGGAGTACGGATGATAATCGGTAAAGGCGGAATGGGAGAACAGACCTTAAAAGCCCTAAAAAAAACAGGGGCTGTATATACACATCTAACCGGTGGAACGGGTGCACTCGGGGCAAAAGCTGTAAAGAAAGTAGAAAACGTTTACTTTCTTGAAGAACTCGGAATACCGGAAGCTGCCTGGATACTTACCGTAGAGAATTTTGGCCCTCTCATAGTAACAATGGATGCAAAGGGAAACAGTTTTTATGCCCACTTAGAAAAGGAAAGAAGAAAAAATCTTGAAAAAATCAATAAAGAAATTAGCCACAAAGACACGAAGACACAAAGAAAATAAATGAACTTTAAACCATTATCTAAGAAAGAAGAAGAAATAGCAAAAAAAATCGTAGATTCTGCATATACGGTTCATAAAGAATTAGGTGCAGGTTTACTTGAAAAAGTATACGAAACATGCTTTTGCCACGAATTATCTAAACGGGGAATTGAATTCAAAAGACAAATTCCGATTCCAATAATCTATGACGGGGTCAAATTCGATGAAGGATTACGTTTGGATGTTCTCATAGAAGACAAAATTATATGTGAATTAAAAGCACTCGACCAAATGAATCCCGTATGGGAAGCTCAAATATTAAGTTATTTAAAATTAACTAACAAACGCTTGGGGTTTCTCATAAATTTTAATGTACCATTAATAAAAAAAGGTATAAAAAGATATGTTTTATAATCTTAGTGCCTTGGTGCCTTCGTGGCATAAAAAATAAGGAATAATCAATGGCTGATAATAAAAATCATGATATCGAAAAACTGATAAAGAAAGCCGAACTGCCGCAAAAGATATCCCCAAAATGGCATGAACACTACCGGGGAAAAATCGAAAGTTCTTTGAAATGCTCCGTAACAAGCACGGACGACTTCAGTATATGGTATACTCCGGGCGTTGCGGAACCGTGCAGAATGATAAATAAAGATCCCTCACTTGCTTACAAATTTACAAATAAGTGGAACAATGTCGCAATAGTATCCGACGGCTCAAGAGTTCTTGGTCTTGGAGATATAGGAGCTCTTGCAAGTCTTCCTGTCATGGAAGGAAAAAGTCTTTTGTTTAAATATTTGGGAGGAGTAAGCGCTTTTCCGATTGTCCTTGATACAAAAGACCCGGAGAAATTCATCGAAACAGTAAAAATAATCGCTCCTGCTTTCGGAGGAATAAATC
>CAZRYJ010000002.1:0-29091 GCA_964604245.1 uncultured bacterium
ATAAGCTTTGCCGCCTCCGCAATACGAGCGTTATTTACATGCCATCTTGTTCCCATCAAACTAAATTTGAATAATTTATCACCTGTTTTTGTATCTAATAGATATGCTTTATGTGTTTTGGCATCACAAACAATAGCATAGTTTCCGGAAGAGGAGAAATCGCCGGGAGAGGATGATAAGCGGGAATACTTTCTAATAAGATGTCCCTCTCTGTCGAGGAGGTAAGTAGTGCGTTCAAGAGAACGATAAATACCTTGTTCGTCACATCCCCGATTAGAGCTTGCGGCGATTATGTATTTTCCCTCAGAAGAGATATACAAACGTCCTGCACTTTCTTCGTCGGTTTTAAATCTCCATAATTCCTCACCTCGATTGTTGAATAGTATTACTCCGGTTCCACTGGAAAATATCTCTTTTTCGGGATCTTGAACATTGACAACCAGATAATTTCCATCTTCAGAGAAAAATCCGGAATTTATACCTCTTTCCACTCCTGCGTATAAAAGTTCCACTCCCTTTACTTTGTCTCCCTTACTATCATAGAAGGTCAATGTTTTACCGGAATACTCAGCTACAACCCCTTTATCGGAAACATAATAAACCGCTCCTCCACTCTCATATCCTATTGAGTATTCTTTTTCCCAGATTTCATTCCCATTTCTATCCAACAATACAAATTTCATCTTAATCGTTTTGCCCGTAGCCAGATATTCAACAGCATTTGTCATTCCTGTATACACTGCGTTAAGAGAAGGAAAAAGTCTTCCAACCCCTATTTCGCTTGCTTTATTAAAACCATCAGTATGAAATGATACCAAGTCTGGTTTTCCAACCTCTCCATGATATTTTACAAGGCGAGGATATTCTTCGTCCCTCTCAAACCAGACTTTATAAACATTATCTCCCAGATCAATCTCTTTCACCATTTGATATTCAAATATATTTCCATTATCAACATACCTTATCGTATCCGCGGGTTCGATTTCACTTGGCATTTTTACACCTGATTCTCTCGATATAGCACAGCACAGTATGGATGAAATTAAACTTAAAAACGCAAATGATTTCGCAAAATACTTCATTACTTACCTCCTTGTCATACGTAACTTTTCAAATATGTTTCCACAAAGAAAAAACCATAAATTAAAACTATTAAGACAAAAAATATATGATTCTAAAAAATACATAACCATCGCTTACACATAATATCTCCTTCTTCAAAAACACAAATTACAAATATTCAACAACCTTAAAAAATAAATACAAAGAAAAGAAATGTCAAGGTAACCAAAACCACCACTTTATAACTCCAGAAAATTTTAAAATTTCCCAATCAACTGTAACATATAAAGCTTAACGCCCTATCAGAAGTGTTTCAGATAAAAAAATATAAATCTTGAGCCTTAGATACAAACTTTTTGGCAAAGAAATGAAAATTTTCGGATTTTAAGAACAACATATAAAAAAGCCGACCCTAATGGGGCGGCTTTTTTGTTGGGTTTTCGGTTTTTACTATCTTAAAACCGTAATCTTATGAACCTCAGGTTTGTTCTCTTCATCTGATAGGATTCTGAAAAAATATACGCCGGATTTGAATTGACCAAAGTTTAGTTGCTCTTTTCCCCTTTTCAGCTTATAGTTTCTTCTCTCTATAACTCTCCCTGCAATATCAATAAGTTCAATACTCGCTTTTCTATCATAATTGGACGAAACATTCAGAATAAGACTTCCTGTTATGATAGAAGCAGGAAGTTTAATGTAGCTTTCGTATATCTCTCCGGCGTCAATTGCGCTTGTATCTCCCGCGGTTTTAAACACTGCCAGATATCCAATATCTTCCGCAGTATGCTCAACTTCTAAATCAGCGGATTGCTCTTCTTCTACTTTTACTGTTACCTCAGTATTAGTTAGATCTTTGTAACGTAAACTTGCCGGGTCGCTGTCGCTTTCACATCGGGATTTTTTCATATCGGGTCGAAATGTTTGCATACCGGCAAGGAATACAGGTACGTTTACGGTGTCGATAACAGGAAATTCAATGGTATTCCATTCATGAGTTATCGCGGGAGTTTGTCCGGGCGTTGTTTTGGAAACTGTGAATATTTCGTTATCGTTTATTCTTCCGGTTCCTGTCTGTATCGCGACGTAATTAATAATCTCCGGTTTATCATGACCCGATCCATGTAAGTCTTCATTATTCTCTTCGTTTTGAATCATAACTTTAAAACCATATGGAGTTACGTCTTTTATCCGGGTAACCACTGGAAAATCAAGGTTATCCGTAACTGTCTGAGTAAGTACAATTACTTTACTACATTTAAAATCCTTGGATTTAAAATTGACTGTTACCCAATTCTCATACTTAGGACAGCAAACCCTACCGGCTTCCCAGGTTTTATCACCGATCCTATGCACGCCTTCTTCCATCGCTAAAAAAGAAATGGTTTCTTCGCCATGAGCTCCATCAAGATAATCCCATTCTTCCATTTGAAACTTAAACCCATTTAATTCTACATCTTTAACCCTTATAGTTGTCGGACTGCTATCATTACATGAAGGAGGTCCCATTACAACAACAGGGTTACTGTATGTTTCCGGGAAATCAACAGTGTGCCACTGGGAACGGTCGGACTGACTTACCGAAATCTTTTCTGCTAAAAGCTTAATACAGTCCTGAACTGTCACTTCTCCCTCATAAGGCAGCATATTTTCTTTCGTAACAGTTACACTCATTGTTCCTCCTGTGGTGGGATTGACTCCCAGACTCAAACGCCCATTATCATCGGTGTAACCGCGTTCATAAACTTCATCCCCTTTCCAGAGGCAAACATACGCGTTGCTAACACCTTTTCCTTTACACCTGACATCATCTTCAATCACAGTTATAATCATATTTTTAAATCCCGGAGTTATAACTTTATCATGGTAAACTTTCATCTTTTTGGGAACATCAGTCCAAACTCTCATCAAAGGACATCCGAAAAGAGTATGGTTGCTTTGTACATAATAGAAGGGATACTCATTCTTAGATAAAGCTTCGGCAGCTCCTATGTTGGTAATCTTATCGACAAAGAGTTTATTTAAAAAAGAAATTTCTAATTTCCCCAGCTGAATATATTGACCTCCGTATCGTGTATAGCCTCGAAAAGCCGGTCCTCCTCTTTCCGGAAGAAGAATAAAAGCCTCTCCCATAGAAGGACCACAAACGATAAAACGATCAGGAAATTTTTCATAATCAAAAGCAGCTTGAAAGCAGGAAGCCACACTAAGAATCCCATAATAATCTTTGTTTTTAAGTGAATCCAATCCGTTCCCATACTCTTCCCTGCAACTACCTCCTATTTCAACCGAATCTACACTCACAAGAAAATCCCTGTCGGGACTTGGGTGATTGTCGCCGGGGCAAGAAACCGTTATATTAGGAGGACTACCGTGTCCAAAAACATTGAGCAATCCGAAATGTTCATTCATTTTATTGATTACATCACTACCTCTCGGGAAAAGCCCATCAGGACGCTCAAGCATTGTCGTATCATGCGAAATATAACCGGGTAATTGCGCGTTTTCAATAGTGTAAGCTGGCCCCTCCCTCACATCATCAGATCCCGACCAAAAGAACTTTTTGAGATACGCCGCATTTCCTCCTCCAGGGTCTGTCTCGTAGCTTACTAATTTCTCAAACCAATTATTGAATTCTTCAAGATTCTTACAGGGTACGCGCCCTACATACAACTCGGGAAATACGTCCACGGAATCATCAATAGGCTCTCCATAAAATTCATCCCCATCTACATTCCAGTTACCGTTCAAATCGGAATAATAGAGATCTGACGGCGCTCGATAATCAATAAAAGTATCATTTCTAGCATAAGTTCCATATCTTACAGGGACAACATCTTCATCTCCGCCTAATAGGACCCAGGTAGCACCTTCAGCATATTTTTCCATTAGATAACCACGAATTGCACCAGGATCGTCATAAAGCCCGGATATATTATCATAGTATCCGGAAGATACGATATCTTCTACAGTGGCTATCTCAGCCACAACCCCTTTCTTTTTTAAATAATTGGCAAACACCTCAAAACCACCGCTCAGCGACTCATTTGTTATTATTATATACTCAACAGTAAGAGATTTAACTTTACCGCTTACTTTAGGAGATAAAGGAATATCATAATCATTGTCAACTATGCTTCTTAAAGCTTCCCTCTCTATATGATCAGAATATTGCGTGCGAACTTCCTGGCTTATATTATGTTTACCTGAAAACTTCGTGTAAAGAGTAAGTCTAATATTATCATAAAAAACAACTTTATCTTCTCCAGGCAATGAAGCTAACGGATATATGGCAATACGAGCTATACTGTTCCCCGCAAGAATATTTATACCAATTAACTCTGCTCTTACTTCCGGAGAAGAACTTTTCGTTTTATAATCTAAATAATCAGGGGAAGTTTTGATTCCATAGGTTTTTGGAAGTGTACGGGACGATAACACTTCAACCTTGAGAGACTCCGCCACTTCTCCCTGGGGAAGAGCCAGATTAATGACATCAACAGGCGAAACCGAAGCCTCGTCGTACCTGCATTCATAAACAATCGATGAAAAAGCTATAAGCGGAAGATACAATGATAAAAATAAGATTCTTTTCATTTTGCCTCCTTATTGAAGTTTTACTATCTTCTTATAGGCTTCAAATTTTCCTGCATTACATACTAAAAAATAGGCTCCCGCAGGGACGTTTCTTCCCCTACTATCCTTTCCAGACCAGTATGCGCTGTAGTACCCAGGAGATTGTTTTTTATCTATAAGAGTCATTATTTTTTCACCAACTACATTGTAGATTGCCAGCTCCATATCGCACTCTTTAGGTAACTGGTACTTAATCTCAGTTTTTTTAGAAAATGGATTGGGAGAATTCTGATGCATAGCAAAAGTTTTAGGTATTTCTTTCTTTTCATCAACTCCAGTAGGATATACTGTAATGTCTATATCAAATGGATCTGATGTATTATACTGATAAGTACTGCCATCCCAACCTCTAATATCCTGAGCGGTAATTCTCAATGTATGGGTTCCGGCTGGTATATCCCCTGCGTCCAGATAATTGTTGCTTGTCATATTATTGGTTACAATATAATAATGTTCCGACCCGGAGGATGTCATTCTCGTTAAATTAGTACCATCAATTGCATACACATAAGTAATATTACCGCTTGATAGCCAATTATCGAATTGGATATTATAGATCGGGTCATCATGAAACCCTATTACTTGATAACCAATCCTATAAACAGCTTTTGGTCCGGTCGTACCGTGGCTGCTAATCTCATCCTTCGCGTGAGCAATTATATCTACCTCTCCATTGAAGTTTTCAGGGTCGATTGTCTCATATAAAGTACCATCCCTCACTAAGCTAACACCACTAATTGTGGGGGCTTCAGTATCCAGGTAAGGATTAATGCCCTGTCTTCTGAGAGGGTTAACCTCAGACCCGTCAGCTCCATCACTAAAGTGAACATGGTTATCTGCATTAGTCTGAGCTATGAATGTTTCACTATTAACCCACTCACCTGAAGTAAAAGGGTAAAAATTTTCCAAGTGAGCATAATTGAAATTTCCAACTCTCATGCAAGGAGGGTCTGCCCCTGGATTTGGATATGCTGCCCCGGCCGCAACATTATAAACCCATGTATACCGTGGGGCATGTATATCTATCCCATCATGGAAATGTTTATTGCTTTGATCCGACTTCTTACATCGATATTCATTGAGGGTTGCATTCAAAGGAGATGGATCATCAAAATCTGGATTTTTAACAGGCCATCCATAAAAGTCGTTAAAAGCTTGTTCTTTCCAGAAAACCTCTACAGGACCGTAACCGTTATTGCTTTCGTTTGATTCTACAACGTCGTTCCAAGAATCAATAAGCCCATACATTGTCCACTTACCGGGCGCATCGGTCCTAACGGATTCAAATGTATGAGTAATTGATTGTCCGGGGGCAAGTTTATCTGTTGTGAAGTAATCATCACCCACTGAATAGGGATCGGGTTGAGATTCTTCGTTATAAAATATGTCGGTATCGAATTCAGACGCATACCCATCTCCCTCGTTTCGTATGGTAACATATACATCTATATCATTGTATTCCCAAGGTTCGGTATTACTTACGGCTATATCTGCAATTACAAGATCCGGGTCTCCATAATATACCGTTATTTCCCAGTAATCAATGTAACCTTCATTTTCATTCTCATAATAGTCCAATGCCCATAGATACCATGTCTGATTAACAGGTTCACCATTAAAAGCTTCAATCCCATATTCGCTCTCGTAAATATTGTTTTGAGATCCTCCTTCCAGCAACCAGAGATTATACTCGACATCTTGACCTTCGTCTGTAAGGTCTACAATCAATTCGCCCGTATAAGGATGAATAATCTCGTAGTAAACATCAACACCGGTTACTAAGGCGCCGTACGGAGCGCTATAAATAGTTATCGGACTATATCCCCACGTGACGCCGCCATCATCGGGAATAGTATAATCGGAAGAATTATAATCCGATTCAGAATGTCTTAACTTGGAAACCGGAGAAGACTTCCTTTTGCCCTGAACTTCAATTGCTTTCTTAACTATATCAACTTCAAAGCCTTCTTCCTTTAATTCCTCAAATTTGGCTTCCGTTACCTTTACTGATAATTTACCTGGACTCTTGCATACAATCCCTAAATCCTTCAACCTCTCAAAATCTGCCATTGTTGGAATGCTTATCCTTACCATATAAACTTTTTCTTCTTTTATCTCGTAATGATCCTTTAGTTTATTTTTTGGAGAAGAATATAAAGTAAGACTGAAAACAAGTATAAAAATTGAAAGTATTATTTGCCGCCTCATTTCTAATTCATCTTCTCAAATCTGAGTATTTTGTTTTTACTTCTAACAGCAATCTTACTTCCATCATCACTTAACCAGAGATCCTCAGGATTAGAAACTTCCTGTGACCACGCTTTAACGCCGTTAAACTGTATTAATTCGACCTTATTGTCATAGGCAATCCCGATAAGCTTTCCTGCTTCCGCAATACGAACGTTATTTACATGCCATCTTGTGCCCATCAAACTAAACTTGAATAATCTATCACCTGTTTTTGTATCTAATAAGTATGCTCTTTTTCCTTTTCCTGTAGCATCAAAGACAATCGCATAATTTTCAGAAGAGGAAAAGTCAGCAATAGAGGATAACAAGTTTGAATATTCTCTAATGAGATGCCCCTCTCTATTGAGGAGGTAAGTAGTGCGTTCAAGAGAACGATAAATACCTTGTTCATCATATCCTAGATTAACGCTTGAAACAATAATATATTTTCCCTTAGGGGAGATGTACACAGCGCATGCATTGTTACCCTCAGTTTTAAATCTCCACAGTTCCACACCTAAATTGTTGAATAACATTGCTCCGGTTCCAGTAGAGAATATCTCTTTATCGGGATCATGAACCCTGACAACAAGGTAATTCCCATCTTTAGAGAAAAATCCACCAGTTATACCTCTTTCCACTCCTGCGTATAAAAGTTCCACTCCCCTTACTTTGTCTCCTTTACTATCATAGAAAGTCAATGTTTTACCGGAATACTCAACTACAATTCCTTTATCGGAAACATAATAAGAGCCGCCTCCCTCATGATATTCTTTCTCGTATTCCTTTTCCCAGATTTCGTTTCCATCTCTATCCAACAATACAAATTTCATCTTCATCGTTCCACCCGTAGCCGGAGATCCAATCACATTTGTCATTCCTGTATACTCTGCATCAGGAGAAGGGTAAAGGGTGCCAACCTCTATTTCGCTTGCTCTATTAAAATCAGTGGTATAAAAAGATGCCAAGCCTGGCTTTCCAACCTCTCCGTAATGTTTTACAAGGCGAGGATATTCTCCGTCTTTCCCAAACCAGGCTTTATAAACATTTTCTCCCAGATCAATCTCTTTCACCATCTCATATTCAAATATATTTCCTTTATCCACATACCTTATCGTATCCGCGGGTTCGATTTCGCTTGGCATTTTTACACCTGATTCTCTCGATATAGCACAACACAGTATGGATGAAATTAAACTTAGGAATATAAAAGATTTTACAAAATGCTTCATGATTCACCTCCTTTATTAAAGATTAAATTTGTATAAAAATTGACTCTCCCCTTAAATGACAAATTAAGAAATAACAATAAAACATATTTCAACTGCTTCATTATAATGCCTCCTTATTAAAAATACGATTTTGTTCTTGACAATATAAAAAATATTCATATATTAAAGCCTGTCAACCCCATTTTTTTATAAATTCGCTATCTTCCTATATGCCCTTGACTGAATAGTCCAGAAATATTATATTTATCGAAATAGAAATCAGGGAGGAAGATATGTCTTTTTTGCGAAAAATTGTACTGTTAATCTTAGTGCTTTGTTTTACGGTCCCCGGATTCAGCCTGACGGTTGTACATGAAATTGATGTTGGGTATAATAATCTCATTGCAATTGCGGTAAACCCGATAACAAGCCGTATCTATGTAACATGTAGAGATGACGCTAGAGTTGCCGTGATTAACGGAGAAACTAATAGTGTCATTACCACTATAGGAGTTGGAGATTTCCCCAGAGGAGTTTGCGTTAATTCGCAAACGAACCGGATATATGTTGCAAATAAGGAGAGCGATAATATTAGCGTCATTAATGGAGCAACCAATTCTGTGATTGCAACTGTTACATGTTATGATGATCCGTCTGATATTGAGGTAAACGAGTATTACAACTTCTATTATGTAACATGTCCGGGAGCATATCATCATTTAGTTATTAAAAGAGGGTCAGACAATACTACGATTACCGCGCACAATGTGTTTAATAATCCTTATTATATTGCTGTGAATTCTCAGACGAATAAGATCTATGTGACAGATTGCTATGGTGATCATCTTGTTTATGTTTTTCATGGGGCTACGCGTATTGGCAGCTTCGAGGTTGGGATGTCTCCCTATGATATTGCTGTAAACTCGCAAACAAACAGGATCTATGTGACAGGTAGCACAAACCATGTTTACGTAGTTGACGGGGCGGATAATTCTGTAATTACTAATATTCATAGTAACTATAACTACGGTCAAATTTGCGTGAATCCTCAAAATAACCGTATCTATGTGGTAAACCCTGATAACCAAGAAATTACTGCGATTGACGGAGAGTATAATGAGGTAATTGCTACCCTTGAGCTTGAAGAAGACTATGTCTCCTGTATATATGTAGACCCTGTAACTAACTTAATCTATGTAGGTTGTCTCAACGGTAAAGTCCTTGTTATTGAGGACCAAGCTACAGGTATAGAAGAATCCCTTGACAACCCACCTTCTTTAAGTTTTAAGGTTTCGCCTAACCCTTTCAGCAGTATAACGGAATTTGTTTTGAATTTGCCTGATGGTACCGACAAAGTTGATTTTAGCATCTATGATGTAAGCGGAACGATGGTTAAATCTTTCCCTTTAGGAAATAGATCCTCTTCCCCAATTACTCTTTCCTGGGATGGAAAAGATTATGCCGGCAATAAATGCGGCTCAGGTGTGTACTTCGGCGTACTAAAGGCAGGAAACACCAAACCTGTAATGGAGAAAGTGATTAAACTTCAGTAGATGTGGTTAATGTAGATGGTTTGTCAGTAAAAACAAAAAAACAAATCAATTATAGAATATCTGATAGCATAAAATTAATTAAAAAAATAAAAAAAACCTTTTTAGAAAAATTTACTATATACTACAATAAATAGATGGAACATTGATTGAAATAAATCGTCTTTCTCTACAAAAAGACACCTCTTGACTTATATAGAATATAACTTATGTTATCAGAAAAAATTATGGAGGGATGGTATGTTATTTTTAGCTTTAATTTCAGCTTTTTCTTTTCTTTCAAAGGAAAAGCCTGTTGCAATAGTCGCGAATAAGAAAGTTTTTGAAAAAGATATCCCGGACAATTTGACTCTGGACCAACATCTTCAAAATCTTGTTTTTTTTGAACTGGCAAAAGAAAAGGGATACGTCGACTCCGTAAAAACAAGAACAGATAAAAACTTCGATCAAGAAATAATAAAAAGAACCGCACAAGCATATATGAAGTCAGCTTCCCAGCCTTCACCTTATGAATGTGCATTTTATTACAAAAATTCTAGAAAGAAAATATATATACAAATCATTCAAACCGAAAATCTTATTCAGGCAATGAGAGCATACTCACAAGTACTTATTGGTAAAGATTTTGGAGCTATATCAGAAAAATATTCATTCCAGCCATCTCTCAAACAATCAAAAGGAATTATAAACCGTCCAATTACATGGTCTTTTTCCTTGCCACCTGCTTTTAAAAAAACCTTCAATATGGAGAAGGATGAAATATCGATTCCTCTAAAATTCGGAAAAACCTGGAATATAATAAAAATAATCAATATCGAAAAACAAGCTTCCGAGAATGATACCAATAAGCGCATAAAGCTTGAGGATATTAACAAACCGGAATTAAAGATGCAGGTTTCAAGAGATAAATCGAAAATCTACGTGCATAAAGTACAGATGTTTCTTCCGTGGTTGGCAAACGTGAAATTTGACTCGAAAGGACTTTCTTTGTTATGCGAAAACATAACAACCTTAGAAGAAAAATCCTCTTCACTAACACACGCATTTAAAGATGAAGATATGAACATCGTACTGGCAAGAAGCGCAATCGGAGAATATATAATAAGTGATTTCTTAAGAGATGTTGCTCCGGTAAGAAGCATGTCTCCATTTGCCAACGAAAATCAGGCTAAAGGATTTATAAAAGACCAAATTTTAGATGGTCTTTTTACAGCAATATGTAAAAGAACCGGAACTCAACGAACTCCTTCTCTTGCAACAATTTATGAAAAAACTATCAGGAATTCTACTCTGGATTTCTTTAAGAGAAAAGAAATCTTACCTATAATTAAAGAAAATGATAACGACTTAAAAGATTTTTATAAAAACAACAAAGATAAATATAAAATAGCAGAAAGAAGAAAAGTGTCTTTAATTGAAGTAAAAGAAGAAAAGGAAGCCCATGAAACAATTAAAAGACTTATTAAAGGAGAAAAATTCCAAACCCTCGCGCAAGAGGTATCAATCGGAAAAAGGAAAAAAAGAGGCGGAGACATTGGCTATATAGAAAAAAATCAACAGGGCAGTATCGGACAAGTCGCTTTCGAGTTGCAAAAGGGAGAAAATTCAAAACCCTTTAAAACGCAAAATGGTTGGGCAATCATTAAAGTAACGGATATTAAAAAGGGTTACCTGCCTGATTATTCCGACGTAAAGCCTTCCGTAAGAATGGACTATAAAACAAATAAGGTAGAAGAGTTCGGAGACAAAATCTTTGAGCAAAATAAGGAAAAATATAAACTCAAAATATTGTCATAAAGATCAAAAATCAAACACTTTGCCAAGGAGGTAATTTTTATGCTTAAAGGAAAAAACGGATACTTACTTATACTTATTAGCCTTTTATTAGTGAGCGGTTGCAAAAAAGAAAAAGAACCTAGCGGGAAGATAATAGCTAAAGTTGATAAAGCGTCTTTAACTATTGAAGATTTCCTGAAGCAGGTCCCTGCTCAATTCTTGATTCAAACATCTGCCGAGAACAGAAAGGCATTACTCGAAAATTGGGTGGCTAACGAAATAATTTACAAAGACGCACTGAAAAAAGGTCTTCAAAAAGAACCTGAAATTCGGGAAAAAATCGAACAATTTAAAAAACAATTGCTGACAAGAGCATACATCCAGGAAATATTAGAGGAAGTTCAGTTTGTTTCCGATCTTGAAGCAAAAAGTTATTTTGAAATCCACAAAGACGAATATAACTCCATAGTAGAAGTATCCCATATGTCTTTTAACTCAAAACAACAGGCAGAAGAAGTCCTTTCTAAACTAAAAAAAGGTACGAGCTTTTACAAACTAGCAAAAGAGTACTCAACTGATAATGAAACAGCAGCAAATGGAGGTCATCTTGGGGAATTCAGAATGGGAGAGCTCGCAGCCTATCCTCTTTTCGAAGAGGCCGTTTTAAAACTTAAAAAATCAGGGGAAATTTCGGATGTTGTCGAAACGGAATTCAATTATGACATAATCAAATTACATTCAAGAAAAAAATCTCCTGTAAATTATGAAGACGTCTACCAATCAATAATGATGAAATTAAGAACAGGAAAATTTCAGATAAGATCCAAAGCACTCGTAGACTCACTAAAGGAAGTATATCCCTATGAGATATTTCCCGAAGTTCTGGAGAAGGAAATGGGAGTTCCTTTAACAGCTCCCGGATTACCCACTTCTACTGAATAATAATGCTTTTACTCTTTTGTTTGTTTTTAGCTTTTGACGAACTTGTTTGCGTTATTGATAGAGAACCAATAACCAAAGAAGAATTAACATATATTTCAATGTTTTATCCTGGAATCGGTTATGATGATCTAATAGAAAGGGTTATAAACAATAAGGTAATAGAATATATAGCACAGGAAGAAACATTGAAAGTGAGTGAAGAAGAAATCTCTCAAATGAAAAACGAAATAGTTGCAAACACCCCGGGTATCGCTTCCCTGCTCACGGATGACTATACAAATAAGCTCTACAACGAACAGGTTAAAGCTCAACTTCTCACCAACAAACTTATGGGTTTAAAATTCAGGGAAAGATTACGGGTCTCACCGGCTGAAATCCAGAAATTTTACCAGAACCATAAAGATTCATTGATGATCCCGGAAGTTATAACCCTTGAAAAAATACAAATTCCAGTGCTTCCACTTGAAAATAATCGTTTGTTAGAAAAAGCAAAAAATGTACTTGCTGAGTATAAAAAGGGCGCGGACTTCTCTTCGCTCGTAAAGAAATATTCAGACGATATCGCAACAGTTCCTTACGGAGGGAGATTGGGAAAATTGTCTCCACAAGATATACCTCCTCACCTTGCAGGAGTACTTGAACTTGAAGAAGGAGAAGCGGAAATATTTGAATCTCCTACCGGTTATCATATCATAAAGTTGGAAAATAGAGAAGGAATAAATCTAAGTCTATCGCAAATATTGATGGAGTTTAAATTTAAAGAAAAGGAAATCAAATCAGCTGAAAAAAGGGCCTTAAAAATTAAAGAACAATGGGCCAATGGTGAAGATTCAACATTTTCAGATAAAATAGAAATAATAGGGCCCTTACCGATTCAGGCGCTTTCTCCTGGACTTGCAACTCTGGTTGACACAATGACAGTCAAGCAAATATGCGATCCGATTTTAGAAGGAATCAATTTCTATCTCTTAAAAATCAGCTTACGAGAAAAAAATAGGATGCCAGAGTTTTCTGAAATAAAAGACAGATTAAGCGGCGTCATGATGCAGCAAAAAATGATGAAGCTGATAGATGAATGGCTTGAGAAGGAAAAAGAACATATTTTTATCAAAAGAATTTAAATTAAGTCTACAATTCAGGAGAAAACTCTTATATCAATATAAATGATTGGAATTACTCTCGGAGACCCGGGGGGGGTCGGAATCGAGGTTGCTCTTAAAGCCCTCTCTGATTACCAGAGAAATTTTGTTCTTTTTGGCAGCAGAGAAGCAATTACCTATTACTCGGAAAATTTAGGCCTTAAAATTCCAAAAACAGTAAAAATAGTTAACGTTAAGGGTGATTTTTATGTCGGCAAAACAGATAAATCAAATGGCAAAATCGCGTACAAATCTCTAATAAAAGCTATAAAAGCCGCAAAAGAAGGCTTGTGCAAAGCAATAGTAACAGCACCAATAAACAAAAAAGCACTTCATCTTGCCGGTTATAAATACCCCGGACATACCGAAATCCTCGCGGAAGAATTTTCCTGCAGGAAATTCGCAATGATGATGGTTTCCTCCGAAATGAAGATAATTTTTCTTACCACGCATATACCTTTTTCTTCAATTCCCGCGGTTATTTCAAAAGAATTGATAATAGAAAAAGTACGCCTCGCGGATAAATATCTAAAGCGTTATTGGAATTTACAAAATCCATCCATAGGAATTCTCGGACTCAATCCACACGCCGGAGACTCCGGGCTATTCGGAAATGAAGAAGAAAAAATAATAAAACCCGCGATAAAAGAACTGCAAAAAGAAGGATTCAAAATCGAAGGACCTTTCCCCGCCGATACATACTGGACTTCCCAGGATAAAGATTGTACACTCGCTTTATATCACGATCAAGGGATGATTCCCTTTAAAATAAAAAGCTTCGGAAAAGGAGTAAATGTTACTCTTGGCTTGCCTGTTCCCCGGACCTCTCCCGACCACGGTACTGCTTTCGATATAGCAGGTAAAGGCATTGCGAATCCGGGAAGTATGAAAGAAGCTATTAGAATAGCAATTAAAATGGCAAATGTTTGAGCTCCTGATATTTATATCTTATCTTAATCTTACGAATCTTCCTGATAATATTTATTATCAGGAAGAGCTCTCGAAACATTCAACTTTATCCGGTGATTTTCTTTCTAGTAACTATTATTTTCAAGATCATTTATTGTACACGGAGCCTGAAAAAAACCTTCAAAACTGGAGTAATACGGCATTCAATGATAACTTTAGAACACTACTTATAGAGAAAATAAAAAAAAGCTCGGAAAAAGCTTCTAAAGCCAGAGCCGGAGAAGGCATTTTTCCTGATATCGACCTCGACTTAAACATGCCTAGAGGTTTAACTAACATAATAGGAGAAGGAGGACAGATATCAGTAGAGGGATCTCAGTCAATTGATCTGGGGGTGAAAAGAGATAAATATACTTATGCTTTTCAAGAATCCTCGAGCGGCTTTCCTCAAGTCATACTCGAATCGAAACTTCAAGCAAGGATAAATGGGACAATAGGCACGAAATTACACGTTGCAATCGATCAGGATTCAGACAAACCCGAACAGGATAATAAATTAAAAATTTGGTATGGCGGTCAAACTGGCAGCGACTCAGATATTGAGGATGATATAATACAGGAACTACACCTGGGGAATATTTCAGATGCCGGGAGCGAAAAAATATTCGGAGTCGCTACAAGGGGACAAATAGGTTCCACCTCATTTGATTTGAGCGTAGGCAAATTAGAAACTTACGAATCAGAAGGCTCTGGCGCAATAGATGTAAGCTCTTATTCGAAAACAATCAATGAAAAAGACTATGTACCAGAGCGATACTTTTATACCGGCTTACCAAATCCTTCCTCGGATTCTTTAATAAAATACCGTCTCTTCAGAAGTTACTCTACAAATTTAGATGGGGAATTACCGACATGTAAATTGTTTAGTTTCAACGGAAATTATATTAATCAATTTCCCTTTAAGCCATTGGATAAAGAAGTAGACTATGAATTTAGAGAACTCATATTACCAGGTAACAAAAAATTACCTTATTTTTACATCAAGAATACTTCTATTCTTCAGGAAAAATATTTAGGTGTATATTTAATTTATGCTGATTCTACGGGCAAGAGAGACACACTGGGTGATCTAACGGGAGACACTCTAGAACTTTACGCTTTAAAATTAGACAATCCGCAGACTAATGATCCATCCTGGAATATGCAAATGAGAAACGTATACTCTTTGGGAACAACAACCCCCTCTCAAGTCTTAGTTGAAATAAATAAAATTGCCAACAGCGGAAACAATCAACCGAGGAACAGCGAATATAGCCTATACACAAATATTCTGGGAATCACTAATGACGACCAAGGCAATGTAATTGCGAATCAAATCATTTGGGAACACGGTGACCTTATGTTCCCGGACCAATTCCCTTTTTTAAATCCCGAACTCGGCGCAGATACAGTTTCTGAAATATACAGAGAAAAGCCTGTATCGGGTGAAAAATTTGGGGAAAACTACGAAATTATCATCACAACAACATCTTCTTCTTCCACAAGCAGTTTCACACTAGAAAACAGGAGAGGATTTATCATTGAAGATTCCGAAAAATTGGTAGCAGATGGTAAAATTCTTAAAAAAGATACCGATTATACAATAAATTACCAAACCGGGGAAGTAACAATAAAAGAGGATGCAGCCCTACCTCCCGATGCCCAAATAACATATTCGTTTAAAAGTCAACCTTTCTTTTCTTTTGACTCACAATATAAAACCAGAGTTAAGATTAATTCAACACCAATTAAAGATAGCAGACTTAATTTTGATATTAATTTTCTTTCCCGATCAGACAAAGGTGTTTTTCACCCATCCGCGGGAAAGGAACCTTCCAGCATTACAGTAGGTAATGTTGATTTCTCTCTAAAAAAAGAACCGGAATTTCTAAGTCAAGTTTTCAGTCAATTGCCTTTCGTTAGCGATGATAGTAAATCGCGCGTTGATATAAATGGCGCCTGTGATTTTTCCTTACCAAATCCTGCGGCAAGCGGAAAAAGCTATCTGGACGATATGGAGTCGATTAACCTGCCTCTTGATCTTGACCTTCTCGAAAGGATATGGAATACCAGCAGTTTGCCTGACAGTTCGCTTAGCGTTAGCAACCTCGGTAAGTTAGATTGGTTCACCAATATATATTACCCAAAAAGCAGAATATTTTCCGAATATGCCGTTGCTTCCTACGAAGAAAACCGAACCAGTGTACTTGTACTCAATTTTCAGCCTAACACTTCAATAGCAGATCCAAATGATAGCTGGGGTGGAATTATGAAAGCCTTTACTCAATATCAAAATTTTTCCCAGAAAAATTTTCTTGAGATATGGGTTAAAGCGGAAGAAGGAGAGCTCATATTTGATATGGGAGATAAAATGAATGAGGATATCCCTCGCTTGGGTAGAGATCCTTCTGGAGACAGTTTGATGATTATCCCTCCAAACGAAAAAAAAGACACAGAAGATAAAAACGAAGACGGTCTCATGCAGACTGGAGAGGATACCGGCCTTGACGGAGTTGGAATGGAAGACAATAATTGGACGTACCGGTCGGATAACTTATACGACGATGGAATAGATGATTATTATTACGGGAGCGGAACTTTTACCGATTCATTGAGAAGACACAACAAAGAAAGTAATGGACGACTGGACTCAGAAGACTTAAACAGAGACTTTGCTCTGGAAACAAATAATAGCTTCTTTCGGTATAGAATTGACCTTGCGTCACAGGAATATCTGGCAAAAGAGGGTCTAAACGGGTGGAAAGTTTTTATAATACCGCTCAGGGATTCCTTAGCCTATGAGAAAATCAGAAATCCTTCATTTGAGAGTATTTTATATACTAGAATATGGTTCCAAGGATTTGACGAGAGCACAAGAATAACTATAGCAAAAATAGGAATAGTGGGGAACAAGTGGAAAAACAAAGGAATACATTTTACTTCAGACGACTCTTTAAACCCCTCAGGCGGAAATTTCAAAATTGGACAGAGAAATACTCGAGAGGACGAAGATTACATCGCTCCGGTCGAGCAGAAAAAAGACTATTATAGCAACACTTATGAACAAGAACAATCTCTCGCGTTGGAAATCGATTCTCTTTCCGCTGATAATTATTGTCTCGTGGAACACTATCTTACACTACCCATTGAGAGCGGAGGAAAAGGATATGATTTCCGTCTTTACAAAACGCTAAATTTTTACACAAAATATATTGGAGCCGCGACGGATTCAGTACGAGTATTCTTACGTCTTCTCACAGATTCTACAAATTATTATCAGTTCAGCACCACTATTACACAGGAGAATGATTGGGATACACTTAACGTTGTATTTGAAAATTTCACCTCCTTAAAAATCAATAATGATACAGTTCAGGGCAACTATTCGCTCAAAGGCGAGCCTTCTCTTATGAATATTGCATTTCTTCAGCTTGGAGTCATAAATCCAACCTCCGGAACTTTAACAGGAGAAGTTTTGATTGACGATATAATTTTAAAAGGAGCAGACAACAGAAAAGGGAGCAATCTCAATCTTAACATATCTACAAATATGGGAGATCTTATTACAGGCATTTCTTACAATATTAACCGTAAGTCCTCCAATTACAAGAATTCTTTAACGGCTCTAAGAACACTGGGAAACGAAGAAATTTCTTCTCGGACTTTTAGAATAACTGCTGACGCCGGTAATTTTTTAAACAAAATAGTTAACTGCCCTATAACCTTCAGTACCACAAAAAGCCACGGAACCCCTATTTACAGAGTAAACTCCGACGTTCTTCTTCAATCGGAAGAAGCAGAATCGCTTGCCATTAAGAAATTTTCAAGAAATCTCACCGTAAACATTTCACGAAAATCCACCTCAGATAACTGGCTTTTAAAACATACTATCGACAACTTGCAACTGAGCGGTTCTTACAGAGAAAACAAAAATTTCAATCCTTTTAAAAATACAGATACGACCGAAAGTTCAACGGCTTCGGCAAACTATAGACTGCAAATCCCTACTCTCTCTCCACCTATTCTTGGAGGAAATTCCTCCTCCCTGCTCCCCACAAACATCGAACTTAGAACTACTTACGACTATAATATAAGTAAGCGTTATAACTACAAAGACTCTCTATACGAAAAAAGCACCTCTCCATTAAAAAGAGAAATTAACAACCATGGAAGTATTAGCTATAAACCAATAAAATGGATAGATGTAGATTATTCGATAACAACTAAAAACGATCTAAGAGAAAGAGAATCTTTTTCCGAAAATCGCTCTCTCGGGAATCTGGGACAGGATGCTTCTTTAAAAGAGGAACTCCATGCGACACATCGATCCAACCTTTTAGGTTTAAACAATTTAACAATAACCTATAAAAGTACCTTTAATCAGAATCACAGTGCTGAATACTCAAAATCCCTGGGAGATTCTCTCGATGTTCGAGGTTGCACTCAAAGCAGAACGGTAAGAATAAACGATGATTTAAAAATAAATTCCCTTCTTGGGAAAATACCGCTTATTTCAAAATTCTCAAAAAACATATCTCCTGTCAAATTCTCAGCTAATTATACGAAAGACGGAACTTTCGCTTATTTAAATTCAAAACCGGATTATAAATTCAGATACGGAATAGAAACCGAACCAGAAAGCACTCTTTTCGAAAGCATAAGAAATACTGATGGCGGATATTTCAACAAAATTTACTCTGTATCTTCCGGATTTTCTTTTTCCAGAATAAATGCAAAAATAAGTGCGAGATTCACTGAAAAGGTACCCGATCAACTTCTACTCCAAAGTACTACGATAGCGAAGAAGGATGGTACATTTACTTTTCCTGATGTAGATATCAATTTACCCGATATTCAAAAATATATTCCATTTTTATCAAACTACGTGCGGCGCTCAAGCCTATCAATCTCAATAGTTAAGGATTCTTCTTTCTCCCAAGGCATTAACGAAGATTACTCCTCAGGCTCATCCTCATCTAAAATTTCTCCAAGTTTCGACTTAAACTTGAAAAATGGGCTTACGCTTAATATAACTCCTCAATATATTACAGGAAAAAACTATCCTGCCAATCTGCCTGAAACTAATCGAAAAACTAAAAGCTTATCGGTTAGATGCTCATACACCTTGAAGCCTTCCAAGTCCGGACTCCCATTACCCTTATTAGGAAGAGTTAAATGGGACAGACCTATAAATCTTAACGCTTCCTTCACATATAAAGATAATACAAACCATAGAATTAACTTTGATGAAAGCAGAATCCCAATAGAAGATACCAGATCCATGGATTTCAACTTCAGTACCAACTATGCTTTCTCTGATATGATATCCGGAGGATTAGCATTTAATTACAGAAATCACGTTAACAGAATGACGGAAAATATGACCTCCACCAGCTACGGAGGCAGCTTTAACGTAATCTTAAAGTTCTAATTTTTAAATATCTTTGTCTAGCTGAGCCTCAACAATATGAGGAGTAATAAATATCAGAACTTCTCTCTTCCTTTCCTCTGAGTAGGTATGGCCAAACAACAACCCTATGAGAGGAATGTCTTTCAAAATTGGTATCCCGGTCTTCCTTTCGGTAACGGTTTTGTTGAAAAACCCTCCTATTACAAGGGTTTGACCATTCTTCACAAGAGTTTCGGTATCCGATCGAGTTTCGGTAACGACTGTATTATCACTTCCGGGAACAACATCACTCATCTCGATACCGATCGCCATTGTAATATCACCAGCCGCATTAATGTGCGGAGTAACCTTTAACTCAATACCAGCCCTGTACCACCTTTGTACAGGCTGACCGTTAATATCTAAAGTAGTTATTGCAAATCTCTTTCCGCCAAAAATGGTAGCTTCCTTATTGTTTACCGTTGTAACTCTTGGATTCGATGTAATTTCAAGTTTCTGGTCTTGTTCCATCGCAATCAATGTTGCAGAAAGGTCGCCCCAGCTTTGAATAGTAGCAACATTAACAAATGCACCGTAAGTGGGATTCGGTGGGTTCACTTGAGAAACATCGCCTGTTGCATTCAATCTTGTATACGAAAGACCTGTTACGTCCCAGGAAATCCCCAGTTCTCTTGCTGCCGTCATATCAATATCCATTATCTTTGAAGTTATTGCGACCTGTAAGGTTTTCTTATCAAGTGCTTCAATAAGACTTTCCACAGCTTCTAATCTTGTAGATATATCATTTACGATAACAGCGTTTGTCCGGACATCCGTTTCTACGGTTCCTCTCTTAGAAAGAAGAGCCTTTACTGCATTTTTGATTTCTGGCGGAGTGCTAAACTCAAGGATATATATCTCTCTTTTTAATGGCTTCGATAGTTCAATGTCTTCTCGTTCCTTTGCGAATGTTGCAGGAACCCCAACCCTTATTACATTGTTTTCGATAATATAAGTATATCCCTTTGTCTTTAGAACTAAATCCATTGCTTCTTCCCACTCTACATTATCCAATTCGACCGTTATTGCACCCTTAACCTCATCTCCTATTATCATATTTAAGCCACTGACCTGAGCTATTGACCTAAGAGTGGTTGCCAGATCAGCGTTTTCCAATCTCATCGAAACTGTTTCCTGAGATTTAATCCTACGGGAAGAACCACTCTCTTTTTTATATTTTTCTTGCCCCGCGAGAGATTTACCCTTAACACTCCAGGGAATAAAATCTCCGCTATTACTGGACAATTTAAGAGAAATAGTATTCATATCAGGATTAGAAATTTCATAATCAAAATTGCCTGAACGCTGAACTACTATTCTCGTTAGAGAAGCAGCAGAAATATAAGATAAAGCTATACTCTCAATTCCTCCTCTGTTAACATTCCACAAATTCCCTTCAAAAGCACTTTTTGTCTGAAGAAGATCTATAACTATCTTATTGTCCATTGTAAAATCAGAACTGCTTGCGTAATCGCTCATAGTAAAAATGATTTCCGTATTATCGTCAACACTTTTCACTTCAATATCTATTAATTCTGGTTCTCCTTCAGGATTACCCAGAATCAAAAGAGGGAGCAACAAAAACAATAAAAATACTCTTTTATACATACATCACCTCTCTTGTTTTTTTAAAGATAAAGTAACTTTCGTTTGTTCTCCAAATTTTCTAAGCAAAAAAGTAATAGAGGATTCCGTTATTCTTTGGACCTTACCTCCAACTACCAGATCTCCTTCTTTAAGCACATACCCGCGATTACCTTCTTTTACGATAGCAAGATAATTATTCTTAACCCAGATTATTCCAGATAGCGCAGCCAAATCAACGTTTACTATATTTTCCTCGTTTTTAGAACCAGTGAGTAGAGGAGAAAACGGGTCCGGTTTTCCTCTATCAGTATAAAACGCCTTTATCCAGTTAAGCGCCTCACCAACGTCCCCTAAAGAATCAAGCATAACACTATCTGTTTCCTCTTCAATTCCTTCGGTTCTTTCGTCTTCAGCAGAAGTTACAAGATTGAAAATCTCGGCTTTCCCAGTAGGCACCTCGTCCTTTTTAGGAGAGAAAATCTTAACCGTTTTAGCTAAAACCTCATTAAAGATATTCCCTCCTTCTCCAGTGCACCCAGAAACAAGCAAAAAAGTCAAGAAAATTAAAATAGCTTTAAATGATATTTTATCCCTCAACTTTTCCTCCTTTTGTTAAATAAGTCAATAAATTAAAAGTGGCATTAATAATAAAATCTTCTTCTCCACTCTCTTGACTCTTGCCTGGACTCAAGGTTAAATTCGTTACGTTCACTATCCTTTCCATATTATTCAAATCAGCCATAAAACCCCCTAAATTGTGATAACCTCCTTCAACTTCCATATCAATTCTAATTTCATCATATTTTTCCTTTGAGGTTTTCCCTATAGGCTTAAGATGTTTTATTTTAACTTCGTTCCTTGCGCTTCTTTTAGTCAGGGTAGCAAGTAAACTGGAAATACTTGCTTCTGTGGGCAACATTTTTTTCGCTTGATTCCATTTAGCCGAAACAATCTTGAGTTTTCTGGCTGCTTCTTTTTTTCTGTTAACAACCGCTCTAGTCTTACTTAACTTGGCTTCCAATTCTTTATATTCTTTCTGCCTAGAAGCTATTTTTCCCTTATTTTCTTTTATTACGGTAAAATACATACCGAACCCAATTAAAACAGCAAGAACAAAAACAATTATTGAAACTTTCATTCCTTTCAATTTGCACCTCCAAGAGTAACATTACCCGACAACTGAAACCCAATAACCGAATGTTCTTTTTCTGCGGTCGCTTTAATCTCATCCAATTTAACATCACCAAAATAAGAAGAAGCATTTAATTTATCCATAAAATTTGAAATCATATAATTCGAGAAAGTCATTCCCTTTAACTTAAAATGCCGATTGTTTTCTTCGAATAAAACAATCCACATATAGTCAGGCCTTAATTTGTTAAGTTCATCCATTACGTGAAAATGCAGCGCACGACCTTTGTTTAAATCTTGAACAAGTGATATCCATTCTTTAAGCTCTCTCTGACGATTTTCAAGATCTTCAACCATTTTCCTTTCCTTTTCAAGCTCTCTAAGTTCCTGTTGGGCTGCTACTATATTATTGTTAAGATCTCGAAGGGTTTTTTGTTGAGCTAAGTATATAATAAAACATATTGCTATTACGCCGCCAAAAACCAAAACCGAAATTATCATATCAAGCTTAGGAATTCTCAAAGCCGGCATTTTAAACTTAACTTCTCTTACCTTTTTTCGTTGTTCTTCAGGTACCAGATTGACTTTAATCATTATTATATCCCCCTCAGAGCTAAACCTAAAGCAAGGGCAAGGACTGGAGCATCTTTTTCTATTTGTACTTTAATAAAAGGAGATTCACTGTCATATTCAAATCTAATAAATGGATTTATAACCTCTGTATGACCCCCAAATCTCTCTTCTAAGAATTGCGGTAACCCTGAAATAAGACTGCCGCCACCGCTGATCACAATTTCATTGAAATTCTCGAAACCTTCAGGAAGATACGGCAGTATCCTTTCTATGGCAACTCCAAGATCATCCTGAAAACTTTCCATAGCATTCTGGTACGCGTATTGATCGACATCTTCCTTTTTACCTGATTTGATTATGTCAATAGCCCTCTCTCCGTCTATGCCAGCCTCTCGTTGCAAAGCTTGTATCAAATTGTTAACCGAAGTAGAAACCGAACGCGTAAAATGATTCACTGACCCGGAAATAAAACTCATAGTAGTGGACTGGGCGCCAATATCGAAAAGACCAACCAATTTATTCGGTTTTACCGTATAGTTAAACTCAAATATGTTCTGGAGTGAGAAAGCGGCAATGTCAAGTATAATCGGTTCAAGGCCAAGTTCCCGAAAAAGATTCATTCTTGCTTCCACAGTATCTCGCTTCGCCCCCACAAGAAGAACTTCCATAGAATCCTCACCTGCATCCGGATTAATAATCTCAAAATCCAAAGAGATATCTTCTATGTCATAAGGAATATACTGTTCTGCCTCCCATTTAATCTGCTCTCTAGCCTCAGTCTCATTCATCTTAGGCATCTTGATCTTCTTCACAATAATATCTCTTCCGGAAATACAGCTAACAACCTGTTTGTTATCAACCTCAAGTGTCTCGAGATTTTTTCTTATTGCATCAAGAACAGTCTCTCGATCCATCATTTCTCCGTCAACAATAGCATGAGAGGGTAAAGCGGTAATATTACACTTAGTCATTACTGGCTTCTTTATACTCCCTTCAACCACCACCGTTTTTACCGAATTACTACCTACATCCATAGATAGTATCGAACTCTTCCTGAACATAAACACCTCTCTTATTTGGTCTTAAGGTAATTATAAGTTACATTGATTAGTTTGTCAAGCCCATTAATAAATCTCTTGACTTTGTAATCCAAAAGTTCCGAACAAATAATCAGCACACACCTTTAAAATTCCACCCGGCAGACGAATACTGTAAGAGCAATTTTTTCTTTAACGGATTTTTATAAAACTTTTTAAAAGAAACGCCGAAAATGCTTTCAAATCCTTTAACTACAACAGCTTTAAAACTATCCAACGCAACCTCTTTACCTGTAGCCATCTTTACGGTAGCCATGTCGGAATCTAAAGAAAAGCCGGGCGGAGCCTTCAACATTATAGTTCCTTGCTGAAGAACTACTTCCTTAATTCTATATTGCGCGCTTCCAATAATTTTTTTGTTTTTCCAGCATAAATCGGCAAGAGATATTGAAGAAAAACACATTTCCGAACCCCAGTTTTTCTTATTTCTTAGGGAACCTCTTTTAACAATGGTTTCAACTCCTAAAACCTCAAAAGCCTTTTTGAAAGCAAATGAAATTTTCCCGTAAGACTCAATTACATTTCCCCCTATAAAAGGATTACTTCGGTGAAAAATAAGAGAATAAGTAAAATCACAACAGTGAACAACCGCCCTACCTCCGGTCCTGCGTCTGACCCATTTGACCCCTTTATCCTCCAGCGCCCTCAGCCACTCCCCCGCTTTCTGATGATACCCAAGAGAGACAGAAACCGGCGAAAAGTTAAAAAACCTTAAGATTACAGTATCCCTGTCGCCCACATAATCCATTAAAGATTCATCGTAAGCCATATTAAAATAAGGATCGTTAAACCCAGTATCTATCAAATACCACATCATTTGAGCAATATTAATTAAGAGTTGAGTTTTATGCAACAGCATAATAATGTAAATATCAAAATTTGTTAGTGCGTTAGTGGGTGGGGGTGTTGGTGGGTTAAAAAAACAGACCAACGGACTAACCGACCCACAGACTAACAGATTTATTCGTAATTTTCCATTTTAATATTTTATTTTTAATTTCCAAAAATAAAGAAATTATATGGCTTATAAGCACACCAGAAAAAAATAGCTCAATCCATAAAATTTTCCAGATAAAAAACGGAACCTTTTAATCTTTTTTTCGTCTTTATAATTAAAGAACATAACAACCTCCTTATTAAAAGAATGCCCTCTCCCCTCTGAGGGCATTCTTCTATAAAAAAGGGTTGACAAATTATAAATAATGCATATAATGTTTACTGATAATCGTGTAAAAAATCTTAAAACGGAGGCAGATTATGGATGCACAAGATATAAAAAGTTATGTTCCTCTTAATAGGATTTTCAACCTTGGGGAAAGCTTTGATAACATCCTTAAAGATTCCTTCGCCGGGTTTTCAAATATAAACACAGGCAGAGGAGTTTGTTCTTTTCCGGACATTAAAGAAAATAAAGTAGCGTGAAAATAAATTTAGCCCTACTTTAATTCATATAAAAAGACAGAGCAAAAACCAGTACAAGGGGGATTTTTGGACAAGAAACTAATTATATACGGAGCTATTTTTGTTGCTTTAGTTGCTATCGTAGGTTTTTTTTCAGGTGTAATAACAGCTGCCAGTTTTTCCCTTACGGCAAAACCCCAAAGCAATAAAGAAGGAGCCTATGCGGTAGAAGGGAAAACCTCTTTTGCTCCTATAGTTGATAAAACTTCTCCTGCTGTAGTTTCAATAGAAGGAAAAAGAACCGTTGTTTACAGATCTCCTTATAATGATCTCCTTGATGACCCATTTTTTAGAAGATTCTTCGGAGAAGCTCCAAAAAGGAATTGGGAAAAAGAACAGAAATGGTTAGGATCAGGCTTTATTGTTGAATACAAAGGGAAAGATTATATACTTACAAACAATCATGTGGTAAGGGATGCTGAAGAACTAACGATTTCCTTGCCCGATGAAAGAAAATTCAGCGGAGATGATATAGAAATAGTCGGTAGGGACCCTGAAACGGAAGTTGCAGTTATCAGGATTAAAAAAGGAGGAGACCTACCCGATATTACTCCCGGAAGTGTTGAAGAGTTGAAGGTTGGCGATTGGGTAATTGCCATAGGCAATCCCTTCGGTCTCCTTGGAACGGTAACTGCCGGAGTGGTTTCGGCAAAAGGAAGGTCAGAAGTATCTCTTAGCAAAAACATCTACGCCGATTTTATACAGACAGATGCGGCTATAAATCAGGGAAACTCGGGAGGACCCTTGATTAACACTGAAGGAAAAGTTATTGGAGTAAACACAATGATTGTCTCCCAAACAGGAGGGAATATTGGAATAGGCTTTGCAGTGCCTATCGATATCGCCATGGATGTATTGGAGTCTCTGGTCGAAAAAGGAACCGTCGAAAGAGGATATTTAGGTATTGTCCCTGAAAATTTAACCCAGGACATCAAAAAAGCTCTAAAATATCCACATAAAACAGGGGTTTATATAAAACGAGTTGAAGGAAAAACGCCGGCAGAAGAAGCAGGTCTCTTTGAGGGCGACATAATTCTAAAGCTTGATAACAAAAAGATAGAGGATGTCAATATTTTAAGAAAAGTGGTAGCTTCAAAGAATCCGAATGAAAAAATAGAAGTTACTGTTTGGAGAAACGGTGTGGAGAAAATTTTAACCGTTAAACTTGGAAAAAGATCATCTGCGGAAATATCTACTACTGAGCCGGCAGGAGAAGTGTGGCTGGGCATGCAACTTCTTCCCTCTACATCAAAAGAAGCACAGAACATCTGGGGAGAAAAAGAAATAATTGGAGTGTTTGTAAATAAGATAGAACCCGGTAGTCCGGCAGACAAATCCGGAGTCGTAGAAAATTCCTTAATAAATTTGATTCAAGCTGAAAATCAATCTATAAAAATAAAGAATTTAGAAGATATAATAAGAGCCAAAAAAGAATTTAAGCCCCCATTAGTATTACTGACAAACTTGCCGGATGGCTCAATAAAAGTTATAATCATAGAGGGGAGTTAAAAAATAAAAAAAGTTAGAGGCTCTCTACCTGTATACTTACAGGAAATCCAACAATACAACCTCCTTACGCCTGAAGAGGAAAAGAAACTGGGGAGAAAAGCTCGTTTGGGAGACCCAAGCGCAAAAAGGAAATTGGTAGAATCCAATCTACGTTTTGTGGTTTCTGTAGCCAAAGCCTACAGAAATATGGGAACACCTTTTACAGACCTGATTAACGAAGGGAATGTAGGTTTAATTAAGGCAGCCGAACGCTTCGATGAACGCAGAGGTGTAAGATTCCTATCTTATGCCGTTTGGTGGGTTAAACAGGCTATAATGAAAGCCGTTACCGAACATATAAAATCCTACCGTCTACCCATGAGTAGAGCAGGAAAAATGCTCAAAGTTAAAAAAACAAAGGAAAGAGTAACCAGAGAGCTTGGCAGAGAACCTTCTATAGAAGAAATTGCAGAAGAATTGAATACCGATGTAGAAAAAATTGAGGAATCAATTAAAGTTGCAAAACACGATATTTCACTGGACGATACAATAAAAAACACGGACGACCTGGAATACCTCGATGTAATCTCTGAAGACGTAGTAACACCGGAAGAAGAATACTATAGAAATAAATTCATAGAAGATATAAGATATAGTCTCGATAGGCTTAAACCAAGAGATCGTAAAATTATTATTTATTACTTTGGAATGGAGGGAAAAAGACCTCACACATTAGAAGAGATCGGAAGAATATTGGGCGTTTCAAGAGAAAGAGTACGACAGCTTAGAAATCGTGCATTAAAACAGCTGAGAGAGAATACCCCTTTAGATGAAGAATTCATTCCTTAAAGTTATATTAGTTCCGCATGACAAGGGTCAAAACAGATGGTTAAGAATACCCTTTTTTGTTTTAATCCTTATCGTTTTAATACTTATTCTGAGCGGCATCTTTTTCTTTAACAATCTCCACAATTTTGTCAACGTGTCTTCTCTTACTTTCCTGGAATCGGACAATCAAAAACTTAAAGAAAAAGTTGTTGCGCTTAGAAAAAGAGCTGCAGAATTCGAAGAAGAAATCGATTCCCTACTTAAAGAACAGCAAAAGGCTTTCAAAGAGCATAATATTACGGAAAATGTTCCCCAAAGTTCTTTCAACTATTCTCCCGAAAGCCTTCTGGTAATATCAGCCTGGGTTGATTCTGTTTTCGAAGTTACTTCTAAAATGAACTATTCCCTCTTAAATTCCATACCTTCTATAATGCCAGTAAAAGGGCATATAATTCGACGATTTGGTGAACAAATTGATCCTTATACGGGGAAAAAAAAGCTACACAGAGGGATAAGTATATTAACATCCTTAAACAGCCCGGTAATTTCAGCCGGAGACGGCATCGTAAGACAGGTCGGTAACGACAAAGGCAAAGGACTCTATGTAGAAATTTCCCATCCATGCGGGGTCGTAAGCTCCTACTCCCATCTACTAAACTCCACAGTTAAGGAAGGAGAAAGCGTGAAAAGAGGTTCTATAATCGGTTATGTCGGGCAATCAGGGAGAGCTCCTTATCCTTATCTTTATTATGAAATAAAAAAGGGCAACGTTAACTTAGACCCTGAAAACTTAATTTTTGGAGGAATTTAATTGGGAATTATCACTGAACTGAAAAAGGGAAACATTCCTCCCTCAGTTCTAAAAATTGCAGATTCAGAAAACATTAAAATCGATGTTCTATCCAGGGCAATACTTGAGAGAACAATTGTTGTAACCAAAAACAAAAAAAGAAAAAAAGTAAAACCAACAGGAATAGGCTATCCTCT
>CAZRYJ010000002.1:29191-47244 GCA_964604245.1 uncultured bacterium
ATTGAAGATTCATCGGATAGAGCTCAATTCCATGAGTTGAGTATACTTGGAGAACTGACAAAGAAAGCTCAGGAAAAAGACGTTCAGGTCATGATAGAAGGCCCGGGTCATATCCCAATAAACGAAATCGAGATGAATGTAAAAATGGAAAAGAAAATCTGCCACGGTGCCCCGTTCTATGTTCTAGGTCCCCTGGTAACGGATATTGCTCCGGGATATGATCATATAGTATCGGCAATCGGAGGAGCCGTAGCCGCCTCTTACGGAGCGGATTTTCTCTGTTACGTAACCGCATCGGAACATCTTGGAATACCTGACTTTAAAGATGTTGAAGAGGGAGTCATTACTGCGCGAATCGCTGCCCACGCCGGCGATATTGCAAAAGGCATTCCGGGTGCAAAGGAATGGGACAGGAAAATCTCGCTTGCAAGGAAAAGGATGGACTGGAAAAGACAATTTGAACTGGTTATAGACCCTAAAAAGGCGAAAAAAACAAGAAACAAACTTGCTCCTAAAAATAAGGAAGTCTGTTCGATGTGCGGAGAATTCTGCGCTATAAAACTTTTAAATGATGCCTTGAAGAGAAATAAATAGAGTGAGAAGATTCGGAATGAATTAATTCGGATGTCAGGAAAAGACAAATCATTTAATATGCTATGGAGTAAAATATTATCGAATTTCAAAAGTCAACATAAAGAAAAACATAGACGCATCATACTTTTAATTCTCTTACCAGTAATATCCCTTTGGGCACAACAAAGTCAACTTTACACACTGGAGCCTTTAATAGTTACAGCAAGCAAAATACCCACAACGTTATTAGGAACAAGCCGAAATATTCTGGTAATCGAAAAGGAAGAAATCAGAATCAGTCCCGCGAGCGGAGTAGCAGACCTGTTAAAATTTACTTCAGGAGTCGAAATAAACCAAAGAGGTCCCGAAGGAATCCAATCTGACATTTCCATCGGAGGAGGAACATTTGAGCAAACCTTGATTCTTTTAGACGGAGTAAAAGTAAATGACCCTCAAACCGCACATCATAACCTAAATCTTCCAATCGAGTTAGAAGACATCGAACGAATAGAAATATTAAAAGGGCCGGGAACAAGGCTCTACGGAGCTGGAGCCTTCGCCGGGGTTATAAATATAATAACAAAAAAAGGAGAAACTAAGAATCTAGCGATAAAAGCACTGGGAGGAGATTATAAACTGCTTGAAGGTAATTTTTCCTTTTCTCAACCACTCGGTATCTCATATAATTATCTTTCGATTTCCGGAAAGCGATCCGACGGGTACCGTCATAATACCGACTTCGATATATGGAATATTTTCTTCAAGTCCAACATTGAACACATGAAATCCAAAGGTGATATCTCTCTTGGCTATAATGATAAAGATTTCGGAGCCAGCTACTTCTATTCGGATATATATCCAAACCAGCGGGAACATACAAAAACTGCCTTCTTAAAAGGCTCTATAGATTTCGAAAAAACTAATATGGGTTTTTACTGGAAACGCCATAAGGATGATTACATTTTAGATTACGAAAATCCGAGCGATTACAGAAATTATCATACAACACATATATACGGACTGACACTTCAATCGGAGATTTCTTACAAAGCAGGTGTCACTGCTACAGGGTTAGAATTGGGAGGGGAGAAAATAACAAGTACAAATCTCGGAAATTTCTCCCGTACGAAAACGAGATTATTCCTCGAGCATAGTCTCCCGAAAATAAAAAACATAAGCGTTGTTTTTGGCTCATCTCTATTTCATTATTCCGACTGGGATTGGTATTTTTATCCCGGAGTAGATATTGGATTTAAACTTAACAATAAAACCTATTTATACGCCTCAATAGAAAGAGCTTTTCGGATTCCCTCATACACAGAGTTATACCTGGACAGCCCCGCGAATGTTGGCAATTCTGGATTAACACCTGAAAGAGTTTTATCTTTTGAAACGGGAATTAAAATGGTGAAAGGCAGTATATTGACAAATATCAATACATTTATCAGAAAGGAAAAAAATGTGATTGATTGGGTAAGGGCAACATCAAACGAACCCTGGACGGCAACAAACGCAGGAGATGTCGTAATAAAAGGATTAGATATCAATATTAACTTCAAATCAATTGTCCAAATGTACAAAAAATTTCCCATACCAAGGATTAATCTAGGGTATACTTTTTTAAATTTAAACAAAACCGAAGATCTGCTTCAATCAAAATACTTGCTTAATCATCCGGAACATACATTGACTCTTAGTGCAGATTATGAGTTAAGCAGCTCCTTAAAACAAATCTGGAAAGGCCGCTATGAAATCCTCCCCGACTCCGAGAAGCGTTTTATTCTGGACACCAGTATTTCGCTGGAAATCAAAAACGCCGAATTCTTTATAGATATCACCAATCTTTTAAATACGGAGTATACACAGGCAGAATGGATCCCAATGCCCGGCAGATGGGCAAAAGCGGGAATCCGGGTCAACATTTAACTTTTAAAAAAACAAAAAAATTTACCACAGAGTACACAGAGGAAAGAAGAACTCACAGAGAGCACAGAGAAAACAACTAAAATTTTTGTTTGTTTAAAACCCAACCCATCCCAGAATTAGAAACAACAAATCACACGAATAGCACAAATAAAATTACAATATCGCAATGCCAAGCACAGTCACTCTTGTCCACCTCAGTTTTTAATATCATTCATTTCTGTCAAAATCTACCACGTTAATGGATATTTTTGGTATATATTTTAAACCACGCATCAGCTTCATTATTATAACCATCATATAATTCTATTAGTAATGGTTTATTTATAAAAATCTCATGATATCTTTTTGATTTCCAACTATAATAAACCTTAGTCTGTTCATTATAAGCTATGAACGTTATTTCAGCACTCGATCCTAAATATGAAACTGATTTTAATATAATATGTTTTTTAAAAGGTCCAAAATATATAGTTTCTTCCTCTCCATAACAGTAGCCTATTTCTATATAAAAATCACATGAATATAATATTGTATCTTCTTTTTGCGGAATTATTGTCAGATCCATATTCGTTTCTTTATAACGATTTTGTTTAACTGCTGAATTAAGTTTTTTTAATTTGGGAGCTGTTAGACGATGCTTCCAATTAAACTTATTTAATTTTTCTTTTTTAATTTCTTTTAAATTTCTATTACCTACTAAATATAAAATGGAACTTAAAATAATTAAGGATAATAAAATCAAAATAGGTTTTATTATATAATGGGGGCAGACCTTCTTTTTTGACTTTTTTTCTTTATTCATTTTTTTAAATCTTCAACAAATTTATCAAATTTCTTTTCTGGCATTAATTCGTGAGTCTTAAACTCGCCATTATAATAAATACCAAGAGTCCCAAATGGGCTTCCTATTTGTTGTGCTTCTTTGTAATTTTCTAACTTTTTAATTTCAAAAGACATTTTCTTGCTCTTTGAAACTTCAGAAAATAGTCCAACATATTCTTCCATATATGGACATTGATTGGAATAAATAAAAGTAAAACCTTTCTTGTTTGAACTAGTAGTGTTTTTTGTATTGTCTGTGAAATGGGAATTTTTTGCATTTTTGTTAAGCTTCAATACAAGCAACTCAAAATAAGGTGGAGCCGAATCAACAACTTCAAAACCATAATGTATATAGAAATTTTTATCTGTTAAGAACGGTTTTACTTTGGTACTACTCACAACGGCAACACCATCCATCTTTTGCGTTTTTGCATCTTTTATACATTCATTAAGTAACTGTGTTGATAGCCCTTTCCCCTTGAATTTACCAGAAACCCATAAACAATTAATGACCATCAAATTTTTTCCAATTATTGGTTTCCAAACTTTTTCAATAGGCATATACTCGATAAAAATCTTACCTCTTTCGTCAAATCTTTTGAATATCAGCCCTTCATCAAACCTTTTTTTCAGCCAATCTTTTTTTGATTGAGCTCTATTTTTGTTCTGTTTGTCGTTTCCAATAGCACAACAAATATGCTCACTATCAATATTGTTTTTATCGATTGTAATGATTTTCATGTTATTTTTACTCCTTTCCATTTTTTTTATAAGATAAAAAATTACACGAACCTGTCAAGCTACAAATTGCGTGTTCTGTTCCCTATATTAAAATTATTTGTGCTATTTGTGATATTTGTTGTTTCTCTTTGTTTTTAGGTTGGGGGTAAACAAAATAAATATAATTTGTTGTTTTCTCTGTGTACTTTGTGCTATTTTTGTTCCTCTGTGCTCTCTGTGGTAATGTTTTTTTCTTCTTGACTTTAAATCCATCCTTCGTATTCTTAAAAAAATGAAAATTGTTGAATGTATTCCTAATTTTTCCGAAGGGAAAGATATAAAAAAAATCAAGGCTATAACTGAAGAAGCAAAGAATACTCCTGGAGCTTGCCTTTTGGATGTATACGCAGGAAACACAACAAATAGAACTGTGCTTACTTTAGCCGGTACTCCTGAAGCCATTAAAGAAGCAGTCTACAAAATATTCAGAAAAACCTCGGAATTGATTGATATGAGAAACCACAAAGGGGTTCATCCGCGGATCGGCGCACTTGATGTTTGTCCTTTTATTCCCATTGAAGACATCACAATGGAAGAATGCATTAAAATTACAAAAGATTTAGGGGAGAAAGTCGCCAAAGAATTAGGAATTCCGGTATATCTCTACGGCGAATCGGCAACGGACGAGAAAAGAAAGGATTTATCCTATATACGTAAAGGCGAATATGAAGGGCTTAAGAAAAAATTAGAAAACCCCGAATGGAGACCGGATTTCGGGGAGGCAAAATTCAACGAAAAATCCGGAGCAACAGTTATCGGAGCCCGGGATTTTCTTATCGCTTTTAATATAAATCTCAATACAAAAGACAAAAATTTAGCGCGCAGGATAGCAGAAAACATTCGGGAGTCAGGCAAAAAAGATTCTAACAATAACGGCAAAAAAATAATTATCCCGGGAGCTTTAAAATCAGTTAAAGCAATTGGTTGGTATATTGAAGAATTAGGCTGTGCACAGGTTTCTACGAACTTGATAAATTTCCATATAACACCAATCCATCATCTTTTTGAAGAGATAAAAAAAGAAGCAAACAAATTAGACTTAGAAGTTACCGGCAGTGAATTGGTGGGTTTAATACCCGAAGAAGCTATCCTTCAGGCAGGAAAGTTCTACCTTAAAGAAAATGGTAGCGTTGACAAAAACACAAAAAACGAAATAATTGATGCGGCTATTTCTTACCTGGGACTTTCCTACGAATGCGAGTTCGACCCAGAAGAAAAGATTCTGGAGTACAAAATAAAAAAGGAGATGTTATGAATATATCAATATCCGATTTTATAGAGAGACTTTCTTCCGGTTCACCTACACCGGGGGGTGGTTCTGTTGCTGCCCTTGCCGGTGTCCTTTCTTCCTCACTGATTTCCATGGTTGGAAATTTAACTTACGGTAAGAAAAAGTACGAAGAACATTGGGAAAAATCCAAAGGAATTATCAAGGAAGCAAAAACCTTGAACGAAGATTTTCTTTCTCTTTTTTACGAAGACATGGAAGCCTTTACAAAACTTATGGCAACCTTTGGTCTCCCTAAAAGTACGGAAGAACAAACAAAAAAAAGAAACGAAGCTATTCAGGAGGCAACAAAGAAAGCTATTGAAGTCCCGCTTAAAGTCATGGAGAAAAGCGAACGCGCGGCCGAGCTGGCGCTTGTGATGGCAAAAATTGGAAATTCAAACGCCATTAGCGATGCCGGAATAGCCGGAGAAATGGCTCTCTGTGCCTGCAGAAGCGCATCTTTTAACGTTCTTATTAACTTGAATTTCTTAAAAGACCCCGATTATTCTAAAAACATGGATGAAAAGCATAAAAAAATTTCAAAGAAAGTTAAATCTCTTCAAGAAGAAATCGCTTCCCTTGTCAGAAAAAAAATAAAAAAGTAAATATTAAAGGGTTGATAAATTCGGATTGTTTTATATAATTATATAATTATACAGTAGGGTCGTTAGCTCAATCGGCAGAGCACCGCCCTTTTAAGGCGGGGGTCGAAGGTTCGATTCCTTCACGACCCATAGTAAAATAGATTGATTTTTAGGAGGGTATAATAAATTTGCTGGACTATGTACACAACCAAGAAGCCTTTATTGAAGCGCTGTCCTTTATTGGAAAAAATAAAGGAGAGGTCGTAGTCAAAGAAGGCGACCCCGGTGATTATATGTTCATCATAGTCGAAGGCAAAGTAAAGGTTCTACTCAAAAGAGGAAAGAAAGAAATCGTTCTCGCTACTCTGGAAAAAGGTAATTTTTTCGGAGAGATGAGTCTATTTGGGAAGAACCCACGCAGCGCATCAGTACAAGCAGTAACCGATTTGAAACTCTTAAAGATAACACGAGAAGATATTGAAAGACTAAGTGAAATTAATCCTAAAGCGTTAAGTGAATTCGCTATGGGCTTATGCACAGAACTATGTCAGAGGGTATCCCGTACAAGCAGCTCATTGGAATCTTATTATCATATAAATAGAGCGATCCTAAAAAACCCAAAATTTAGAAACTTTTTACAAAAAATGTGGAATGAAAAGGAGGAATAAATGTTTGTAACGTTACTTTTATTGTTTGGTTTTTCGTCTTTTAACTCGGGCAGCGGGACTTTTAATCTTTACTCAGCAAGAACCCTTCCGTTTGCGACTCTAAATTTTAATGTAAGTCCCGGTGGGGCAATTCAAGAATACGGTTCCTATAAACACGTTTTCGCTAATTCGAAATTCGGTTTTACGTATGGTGTTATAGATCCGCTTGAAATATATATTGGGACCACAATATACGGTAAATATGCATACAGTAATAGTTTCTTTAGTCCGGATGATGTAGAAAACGAATTCGGTTGGCAGAACCTATACGGTGGCATAAAATTTTATATCCCTCTTACAGGGTCCATGGAAGAAGGGGAACAATCTTTCAAATGGTTAGTTGGAGGGCACTTAGGAACTTCATTTGACCCCTTTAGTCCATCCAATAAAACCGAAATAATAGTTTCGCCGCATACCTTCGAACCGACTTATAAATATAACCCGGATTTAGCATTGGATCTCTTAAACGATTTCGAGATTTACCCTCTTCTCGTTCATGTAAATTTGGGCTACGTTCTAAAAGGAGATACCAAGGAGACCGGTGGCCTCCCCGGGTTTTCCAGCCCGAATGTGATACGTATCGGTGGAGGTCTTGAAATTGCAGCCGGACCGTTTACACGTTTTATTTTTGAAGCAAAAAACATAAGACCTGAAGATGGGTTGCAGGATACACTGACCGGTACTTTTGGTATCAGGTTTGTGGCTCCTAAAAAATTCTCTTTCGACATAGCAGTTGACCACGTTTTTAACGATTCAACTGACTTTGTCCCTGATCAACTGTTCGATGAAGGTGGTCAGTGGAGATATAAAATTGGGTTTACCTTACAGAGTACCATATTAGAAAAGAAAAAGGAAAAAGAACCCGAAAAAGGTACTATCGTTTTGACAGTAAACGACTTAAACACAAACGAACCTCTCGTTGCCACGGTAAAATTCAAGGACTCTCCTCTTAGTTACGAAACTGCTGAAGATGGAAAAGCAACTATAGAGATCCTTCCCGGAGTTTACAATTTAGAACTTTCTAAAGAAGGCTATCTCCCAAGAGAAGCTGCCATTACGGTAAAACCTTCTTCAACTATAAACATTAATACTGTTCTCCGGAAAGCAGAAAAAGAAACAGGTGTTTTATCGGGTACGGTAAGTTCTTTCAGAGAAGAAATACCCCTGCAGGCAACAATCGAATTTTTAGGAACAAAACTTGGCAGTGTAATCTCAGATCCGCTTAAGGGTATCTTCCAATCAGAAGTCGAAGCAGGCACTTATAATATTCGTGTCTCAGCCGAGGATTATCTACCTGAGACTTTCCCCGTAGAAATCACCAAGGGTAAAACTACAATAAAAAACGTCAAACTGGTGAAAAAGTTAAAGAAGGAAGAAAAACTTGTTTTAAGGGGTATTAATTTTGCATCCGGTCAATCGATTATTCCCCCGGCCGAATATCCTATCCTGGATAAAGTCGTAGAAGTTCTTAGAGCCAATGCAAATGTAAGAGTTGAGGTAGGCGGACATACAGATGCAGTGGGCTCCGATACTTATAATCAGGGTTTATCTGAGAGAAGAGCTCAATCCGTCAGAAATTATCTTATACAAAGAGGAATAGATGCGATGCGTCTTGAAGCAAGAGGATACGGAGAATATCAACCTGTAGCCTCGAATACAACCCGCGACGGTAGAAGCCAGAACAGAAGAATTGAATTTAAAGTTCTTTCGGTAGAATAACCGGATAGCAACATAGATTTGGCTGCTTGATCTTTTATCATTGAGTTTTAAAAAAGATCTTAACGAAGAACAGGAAAAAGCAGTTACGCACACTACCGGCCCCGCTCTGGTACTTGCCGGGGCCGGTAGTGGCAAAACAAGAGTTATAACTTACAGAATCGCTCACATTCTAGAACACAAAAAAGCAAACCCCAACCATATACTAGCAGTTACTTTTACAAATAAGGCTGCTGATGAGATGAAAGACAGATTGTATAAATTGGCACGGAATTCAATGAAAGGAATCTGGATCGGTACATTCCACTCCGTATGTGCTCGTCTCTTGCGTGAATTCGCCCCTTACACAACTTACTCAAGGAATTTCGTTATTTACGATACCCAGGATCAACATAATTTAATAAAAAACATTATAAAAGATTGTCAAATAGAAGAAAGAGAGCTCGATTTTTATTATGGTCATCGCACCATATCAAATCTAAAAAATAGACTTATTGATGAAGACGAATTCAAGCCGTACAATTATAAAACAGAACTCCTTAAGAAAGTCTATCAGGAATACCAGAGAAGACTGAAAGAAAATGACGCGATGGATTTTGACGATCTCTTATTTAATCTCTATACACTTCTCGATTCTAAAGAAGAAATCAGGAAAAAGTTAAATAATCGGTTCAGACATAAACTTGTGGACGAATACCAGGATACGAATCTTTCGCAATACGAAATATTAAAAAAATTATCAGAAAAATATAATGATATTTTCGTGGTGGGTGATGACGATCAATCCATATACGGCTTTAGAGGTGCGGATATAAACAACATCCTCGACTTCGAAGATGATTTTCCCAACGCAAAAATTTACAAACTCGAAAGGAATTATAGATCTACAAAGAGAATTCTTGAAGTCGCATCAAATGTGGTTAAAAATAACCGCCTTCGAAAAGGAAAAACCCTGTGGACAGAACAGGAAGAAGGGGAAAAGATTACTCTCTTCTCAGGTCTTACGGAAAAGGAAGAAGCCGGCAAACTCATAAAACTCCTAAAAGAAGAACTTAAAAAACGCAATAGAAAGGACATACTTATTACCTATAGAACAAACGCACAATCAAGGGCAATCGAAGACGTTCTCTTAAAAGAAGAAATACCGTACGTAATCGTAGGAGGAATAAAATTCTATCAGAGAAAAGAAATAAAGGATATTTTATCCTATGTCAAATTCATAATCAACAAAAAGGACACAATTTCTTTTTTCAGGATTTTAAACACTCCGAGAAGAGGTATAGGAAAGATAGCAAGAGAAAAAATTGAAGCGACAGCCCGGGAAGAGAATATTTCTCTCTGGGAAGCTTCATGTAAATTAGCCGAACAAGAAGTCCAAATCGCAAATTTTGTAAATCTTATAAAATATCTTGATAAAATAAAACGTATCGATGAACTTATAGTGACAATAGTAGAGAAAACCGGATATGTGGATATCCTTAAAGAAAAAGACACGATAGAATCCGAAAGCAGGATTGAAAATATACAGGAGTTGCTGTCGGCAGCATATGAATTTACCGACACATTCGAAAAGTGTTCTCCCGAAGATTATTTAACCGAAGTGGGGTTAAAAACCGATATCGATAGTTGGACCCGATCCGACTCCGTCAATTTAATGACCCTGCATAACACAAAAGGGCTCGAATTTGAAGCGGTCTTTATAATAGGAATAGGAGAAGGATTGCTCCCTCATTACAGAAGTATTAAGGAAGGCAATATAGAAGAAGAACGTAGATTATTTTACGTTGGTATAACCAGAGCAAGAAAAAAATTATATTTATCTTATTTCCTGACACACGGAGCAGGATGGGAAAACGGAAGACGTATTTCCCCTTCTCCATTTTTAAAGGAACTCCCTCCTGCGGCTATTGAAAACCCGGGAAATCTTGCACCTGGCATAAATGTCAAGAAACAATATATTCTAAAAGACAATAAAAATAATAGTAAATGGGTAAATCATCCAATATTCGGCAGAGGGGAAATACTGGATATCATAGATGGGGATAAATTATTAATATCATTTAACGGCATGACAAAAAAAATAAAGCGGAGGTTTTTCGAATGAAAGAAGTTGATATAAAACATCTTTCGAAACTCGCAAATATTCAGCTGGACAAGGAAGAAGAAAAGATCCTTCAGGAAGACCTTGATAAAATTATAATACACATTAGAAAAATCCAGGAAGTCAAGGTGAGCAAAACCCCAAACACTACTCACCTTAGTATCGAGGAACTACCCTTACGTAGTGATAAAAAAGAAAAACCTCTATCGGTAAAAGAAGTATTATCAAACGCACAGAATCCCAGCAAAAACCATTTTACAATAAACAGGATGATAAATGAAGACGATTCTTGAATATCGGGAACAATTTAAAAAAGAAGAAATAACACCTCTTGACCTACTCGAGAAAAGCCTGGAAAAAATAGACCCGTCTCTTAATGCCTATATAACGGTAACAGAGGAACTCGCAAGAAAAGGAGTGAAAAAAAATACAAAAGGCATACTAAAAGGCATACCCATTGCCATTAAGGATAACATAAACATCAAAGGAATCCCTACAACCTGCGCCTCAAATGTTTTAAAAGGATTTATCCCGCCATTTTCCGCTACTGTGATTGAGCGAATCCAGAGAAGCGGAGGTATCTTTACAGGAAAAACAAACCTTGATGAATTTGGAATGGGGTCATCAACCGAAAGATCATATTACGGTCCGACTAAAAATCCTTACGACCTTACGAAGGTACCCGGAGGGTCAAGCGGCGGCTCGGCTGCTGCTGTAGCCTCGGGAAGTGCCGTTATTTCACTCGGCTCCGACACAGGCGGTTCGGTACGCCAACCCGCTTCTTACTGCGGACTCGTAGGTCTCAAACCTACTTACGGAAGAGTTTCAAGGTACGGACTGGTTGCCTTTGGATCTTCCCTCGACCAGATTGGAATTATAGGAAGAAATGCCGAAGATGTAGGAGTTTTGCTTGAAGTAATAGCCGGTTACGACCCGAAAGATTCAACTTCATCAAAAAAAGAAATTGAGGATTACAGCAACTTAAGAGAAACACCCAAAAATATAAAAATAGGTATACCGGAGGAGTACTTCAAGCAAATAGACACGGAAGTTCACTCTCGTGTTATGGAAATCAAAAAAGCCATCGAAAAAGAAGGTATATCCTTCAAACCGGTTTCTCTTCCGACCACAGGCTATATTATACCAACGTATCAGGTAATTTCATACGCTGAAGCCTCTTCAAACCTTGCAAGATACGACGGAGTTAGATACGGTTTGCGTAAGGACGGAGAAGACTTCCACGACACAATAAGAAAATCCAGAAACGAAGGGTTCCTTCCGGAAGTAAAAAGAAGAATCCTTATCGGTTCGTTTGTTCTTTCCTCGGAAGCCATTGCCGAATACTACGAAAGAGCAGATCTTATAAGAAGATTAATCACCCAGGAATTCAACGATGTTTTTAAAGAAGTAGATTATCTTCTTACTCCAGCCACACCCACACCCGCTTTTCCAATAGGAGAAAGAACTGATGATCCTATAAGAATGCATGTGCCCGACCGAATGACAGCCGGCGCCAATTTAGCCGGCATTCCCGCAGTAGCCGCACCGGCAGGAATGATCGGGAAACTTCCCATCGGCTACCAGTTAATCGGAAAACCTTTTGACGAAAAAGGACTTCTATCCATTGTTAGACTCGTAGAAAAAATCGCCCCATTTCAAGGATTTATAAAGGAAGCTCAAGATGGTTGAATACAAAACCACAATCGGTATTGAGGTTCATGCTCAGCTTAAAACCCTTACAAAATTATTCTGCGGCTGCCCGGTAAGCTTTGGAGAAGGAGCTAACACAAATGTCTGTTCCGTATGTCTGGGTCTTCCTGGAGTTCTTCCTTCCTTGAACAAAAAGGCTGTGGAACTTGCTATAAAAGCCGGTCTTGCTTTGGATTGCAAAATCCATACAAAATCCATTTTTGCAAGAAAAAACTACTTCTATCCGGATCTGCCAAAGGGTTACCAGATTACACAGTACAGATTTCCCATCGCAACGGGGGGAAAAATTTTGGTAGAAGGTAGGGAAATCAGAATAAAAAGAGTGCACCTTGAAGAAGAATCCGCAAAATCAATACACGAAAAAGACAAATCTCTTATCGATTACAATAGATCAGGAATCCCTCTAATAGAAATTGTAACGGAGCCGGATATAGATTCTCCGGATATGGCGGTAGCTTATCTTAAAACATTGCAGAAAATATTACAATTTGAGAATATTTCCGATGCGGTAATGGCAAGAGCTGAATTCAGGTGTGAACCGAATATATCCGTCAGTAAAGAAAAAGGAATACTTGGAACAAGAACCGAAGTTAAAAATCTTAATTCCTTTAAAGCAGTTAAAAAATCTCTTCTCTCTGAAATCCGGCGCCAGACAGAAACTCTCGAAAAAGGCAAAACAGTAGAACAGGCTACGATACATTACTCCGAAGAAACTCAGAAAACCTGGGTAGCCCGGATAAAAGAGGAATCTTCCGATTACAGATACTTTCCTGAACCGGACCTGCCTCCTCTTTTAATAAGCCAAACATGGATTGATGAAATAAAAACTACCGTAGGGGAATTACCGGTACAGAAGAAAGAAAAATATGTAGAACTCGGACTTAACGAAAAAGACGCTAAAACAATTTCAAGTTCCACTACTACTTCTCGTTTATTTGAAGGAATTTTAAAAATAATTGGCGAGCCCATCGAGGTAAGCAAATGGATACTCAGAGATTACAGAAGTCTCGGAGAACCCGACATTTCCGCAGAAAACTTTGCGGAGATGATAAAAATGGTTCTTGAAGGTAAAATTTCAAGAAACGCGGGAGCGGAAGTGCTCGCGGAAATGGTAAAAACAAAAAAAGCACCAAAACAGATCGTAGAGGAAAAAAATCTTTCTCAAATATCCGACACAAATGCTTTAGAGCGAGCAATCAGGGAGGTTTTCGAAGAGAACCCGGATGAACTAACTCGCTTAAAGAACGGGGAAAAAAAACTATTTGGGTTCTTCGTTGGTCAGGTAATGAAAAAAACCGGCGGAAAAGCGGATCCAAAAGAGGTTTCCCGGATAATATCCGAGTATGAAAAAAAATATTGAAATCAAGAAAGCATCTATCCATAATTTAAAAGGAATAGATGTCGAAATACCCCGTGATAAATTAGTGATAATAACCGGAATCTCCGGCTCGGGTAAATCTTCTCTCGCTTTCGATACAATCTATGCTGAAGGACAGAGAAGATACGTTGAATCCCTCTCAGCTTACGCAAGGCAGTTTTTGGGGGTAATGGATAAACCTGAAGTTCAATCGATAACAAACCTTTCTCCCACAATTTCAATAGAACAAAGAAAGCTCTCTAAAAACCCACGCTCTACTGTAGGCACGGTAACGGAAACATACGATTACCTGCGCGTACTTTTCGCAAGAACCGGAACCGCATACTGTTACAATTGCGGCAAAGAAATAACTTCCCAGACCGTAGATGAAATTGTAGATAAAATCCTATCATATCCGGAAAATTCAAGTCTTTACATACTTGCTCCGATTGCCAGAGGAAAAAAAGGCACTTTTTCTACCGAGCTAAGAAGAATCGGAGAGAAAGGATATGTCCGGGTAATAATAGATGGTGAAATTTTTGATATAGAAGGTATCCCCAACCTTGATAAGAACAAACCACATAATATCGAAATAGTGGTGGATAGAATAAAGCCGAAAAAAGAAATAAGAAGCAGGATAGCGGACTCCGTTGAAACAGCCCTGGAAGAAACCGAAGGCATATTAATATTAAGAGACATCGATAAAGATTCGAATAGAATTTTTTCTACAAAATTTGCCTGCGCGGATTGCGGAATAAGTTATCCGGAAATCTCTCCGAGACTATTTTCTTTTAATTCTCCTTATGGTGCCTGTTCAAAATGTCAGGGCATAGGTACCGAGATGGAAATAGACCCGGAGAATATAGTCTTCAACAAATCATTATCAATTCTTGAAGGAGCTATCGCTCCCGTAGGAGAACCCCGGGGGAGATTCTTACAAGAATTAAAAACCATCGCGTTAAAGTATAATTTAGATTTAAATATATCCTGGAAAAATATCAGCGAAAAAAACAAAAATATCCTTCTGTTCGGCGCCGATTACTGGGAAGGAGTGATTCCATACCTGAACAGAAGACACTTAAACACAGAGTCTGATTGGATAAGAAGTGAAATAGAAAAATACATGGTTGTAACACCCTGCGGGGAATGTAAAGGTGCACGGCTGCGAAAAGAAGCTTTGTCTATCAAAATAAATAATAAAAACATACATGATATAGCAAAAATGAACATATCTCAAGCAAGAAAATTCACGGAAAGCATAAAATTTAATGACGAAAGGCAAAAAATCGCATCAGAATTAATAAGGGAAATACTTCATCGTCTCCGTTTCTTAGAAGACGTAGGAGTCGAATATCTGACACTGGAAAGATCGACCAAGACACTCGCCGGAGGAGAAGCCCAGAGAGTACATCTCGCGACTCAAATTGGTTCGGGTCTTGTCGGCATTATATATATTCTGGATGAACCTACGATAGGTCTGCATGAGAGAGATATTCTGCGTCTAATCAAAACTCTAAAATCTCTGCGAGATATCGGGAATACAGTAATTTTAGTAGAGCACGATTTCAAAAGTATTTTATCCGCGGATTGGGTTATAGACCTCGGTCCCGGAGCCGGAACAAAAGGCGGAAACGTCGTTTTCACGGGAACCCCTCTTGATTTAAAAAAAAACGGTAAGACTATAACAGGCAAATATCTCTCCGGCAAAGAAAAGATTCCAATCCCGCCAATGCGAAATAAAAAGAAAGATGAAAAAATAATTAAAATTCTGGGTGCGGTCGGCAACAATCTTAAGAATCTTAACGTCGAAATACCTTTAAACTGTTTTGTTTGCATAACAGGAGTTTCAGGTTCCGGCAAAAGCACTCTCCTTATCGATATTTTATACAGGGCTCTTGCAAGAACTTTCCACGGTTCAAGATACCTTCCTCTGGAACACAAAAAAATCGAAGGAATCGGAAATATAGATAAAGTTATAAATATAGACCAGAGCCCGATAGGCAGAACTCCACGTTCTAATCCGGCAACTTACACAGGGGCTTTCGATCCTATAAGAGATTTTTTTGCCGAACTCCCTGCTTCGAGAGTAAGAGGATACAACAAAGGGAGATTCTCTTTCAATGTAGAAGGTGGCAGATGTGAGGAATGTAGTGGTCAGGGGCAGAAAAAAATAGAAATGCACTTTTTAGCTGACGTTTATGTTACCTGCAAAACCTGCAAGGGAAAAAGATTCAAAAAAGAAACTCTGGAAGTCGAATATAAAGAAAAGAACATTGCGGATGTTCTTGAGTTAACTGTCAGCGAAGCACTTGCCTTTTTCGGTGATATCCCTAAAGCAAAACAAAAACTAAAACTCCTGCAGGATGTGGGTCTCGGCTACATAAAACTCGGACAGCCCGCAACGACGCTTTCGGGTGGAGAAGCCCAGCGAATAAAACTGGCAAAAGAACTATCCAAAGTCGCGACAGGTGAAACTCTTTATCTTCTCGATGAACCTACAACAGGCTTACATGCTCACGATATCCGTTTACTGTTAAAGATATTGAAGCGTCTGGTGGATATGGGAAACACGGTAGTGGTTATAGAACACAACCTTGATGTTATAAAATGCGCGGACTGGATTATCGATCTCGGACCCGAAGGCGGGGAAGAGGGCGGAAGACTTGTCGCGGAAGGAACTCCTGAGGAAATCGCAAAAATCAAAAAATCCTATACGGGGAAATTTTTGAAAGAAATCCTGAAAAAGAGAAGTTAGAAGTCAGAAGTTAGGAGTTAGAATCCCCTCTACACCCAAAAAACAATATCTCACACAAAGGCACAAAGAACACAAAGGTTTTTATTTTTTTAACTGGAACCTGGTATCTGGTACCTAATTATAGGCACGGAGACACAGAGAACGCAGAGAAAAATTTAATTCTTTTTATTTTTTACGAAATCCTAAATCCCAAATCCTAATCCCCAAAAAACTATTTAACTATTTCCCAATTTGACCATTTAACTGATTCGAAGAATCTATGATAAGGACGCAGATTTAAAAGGATTTTTTTATTGTTACTATTTGGTTTTATTAATTTAGACCCAGTAACCTAGATATTCTATCATTATTTATATCTTCGATGCCTAAACCTTCTCCATAATAAATTACATTTGGATTATTATATAATGGACTATTTATTTTATGAGGATCTATTACAAGCATCTTAGAGTCTTTTTTAGATAAAAAGTATTCTTCGATATAATTGTTTATACCATCGTCTCCTAAACCATAGCCTATTACAATTAATTTATTCGATTTTTCTAAATTTTCTTTGAAGCGTTTAAAGATAGGTTTATAGTAAATTTTTCTTTCATAATTTCTCTTTTTTACTTTAATTCCTGAGAGGAAATCAGGACTATAGTAATTGTCTATATATTTGTAATCATTTTTATCTCTCAATTTGAGCTTCAATTTTCCAAGATAAGTCCCCTTTTCAACTCTTACCATGTTGTTTTCTGGATAATCGATAAAGTATTGATTAAGACTTCCATGAAGTTTATATAGGCAAAACTTTCTATCAAAATTATTCACAAATATATTTAATTGTATAGATTGCCCTAAATCGTTTTCTTTCCAGTATGGTGAACCATTTTGAGTAAAGCCATTCGATAAATTAGCTTTCATAACGGCACAATAAGAAAGCTTTTCTATTAATAGATCATGGTTTAAAGAATGAAAATGTATCTTTTTGTATTTATTATCAAGGAATTTTAAAAGCTCCAAAAAAAAAGAATATTTTTCTTTACAGAGTTTTGATAAAATGCTATCTTCAAAATTTTCTTCCTTCACTTTTCTAAAAAAATCCGCAAGCAATTGATTAAAACAATTATCAAAATTGACTAACCGATTTCCAAAAATAGTGTAATCTTTTTCCCTGTTAAAAGTTTCTATAAATGTATTAAATTTTGTAGCTGTTTCTGCTGAAGATTTTTCTCTTATTAAATCAGTATAAAAATCAAAGAATTTTTCGTAATTAAAGCTTTTTTTTAGGATCTCTTTATTATAAAATCTCAAGAAATCTTGTATAAACAATCTTTCTGTATCTTCTCCGGTATGATACCGTGGCGTGTCTCCTTTTTTTAAAAACCAGCACGCTCCATCAGTGTGCACACATATTTCATTTTCATGAATCTTTCCCAATCTTACGTTTATGTCCTCTGTTTTGGGATAGCCTTCTGGGATAGAAAAACCCGCACCTATTAAAAAAGCAATTTCCATTTCTTACATTTTACGACTTTTTACACATTAAGTCAATATTGTTTTTCGATAGCGGATAAAGCAAAAAAATATAACAACAAAATTTAGCTCAAAACCCGAAATCTCGAAAGGAATGGTTTGGGCTTGACAAAAGTTACCAGACAAATTATAATATTCTTTGGGTAATCTGGTAACCACAATTTGAAGATATATAAGATTTTTTACCAGACAAAATATAAAATAAGCAAATATGTATGGTAACCAGGGGAGATA
>CAZRYJ010000003.1:0-44880 GCA_964604245.1 uncultured bacterium
CATTTTCAAATGTAACATCTACAGAGGTAAAGCGTATCTCTCTTGCTCTACTCTGTCCAAAACTTAAAGCTTCATTTGCACTTCCGCGAAGTCTATTCATTACAAAAAACAATAAAAATACCATTAACAAAACAGGCAATAAGAACTGCCCTACAATTTTTAACATATCTATCTTGATTTCTGTTTTTACTTCTATGCCTCTTTTAACTAATTCCTTTGGCAACTGCGCATCTTCAAAAGCAAGACGAGTTTCTATTACTCCGTCCTGGTCAATTACTTCCGCAGTTATTTCCATACCCGAAAAGGTTACCTTTCTTATCTTTTCTTCTTCTACCAATTGCCAAAATTTAGTAAAACTCACCTCTTTAGGTTTCTCAATCTGGGTATATTGAAGCAGAATGTACAAACCACCAAAAACTGCAACCCAGATTAGTACCGCTTTAAAAAACTGGTTTCTTCTTTGCTGTTCTTTTTTACTTTTTTTCTCCGGCATTTGCCACCTCTTTGTATCTAATTTTTAGTATTTTCTCTGTTTTTTTGAGAACGGGTGCTCTATTACTTCTTTTAATACCCGGAATTAAAATTATACCCTTTTTATCGTAAATAATCGGGTGAATGTTCCTTAGGACTCTGGGTACCTTATTGTTAATAAATAAATCTTTTATCTTTTTGCTATCCTCAGCTCCAAAAGTAACAAAACGATCTCCTGTTTTTTTTCTTCCCACCTTCAATGGCAATTCCAGACAATCAAGGTCAAAAAATTCACAACCATTTGCCTGCAATTTTACCGGCGGCGAGATAACTTCTGTTTCGATATTGTAATATCCATATAACGTTTCACCGGGTAAAGGCAATTCTTTTTCTTTTTCCGCTATATTTTTCGCAACAATTACCCGGGAAGGCATTATCTCAAGGTACGCACTTTTCAATTTGACAATTCCTCTTGCCGGTAAATTCTTTAAATGAGCTCTTTTTAGTTCCAGATCGCTATTAAAAATTGAGAGCATTTTCTTTAAAATCAAGAACTTACAGGCAGAAGGAAGCTTTTCGAAATCATCTCTATCAATCTCCGCGTAATTTAAATGGTAAGTTATTTTAATAGCATCTATAAGTCTTTCTAATGCTTTTTCTACATCTCTCAAATTATCAATACTCTTGCTTATATTCCCAATTGAACCTTCCTTAATTTCTTCCAATAAAGGAATAAGCTTTAATCTTATCTTATTTCTAAGATAAACCTCACTTTTATTGGAAGGGTCATTGTAAAAAGCTATTTTGTTTTCCTTAAGGTAATCAATTATCTCACTTTTTCTAAAATCCAAAAGCGGACGTAGAATATTTCCATCCAGGTAGCTCATCTGAGAGAGACCAAATCCTGAACCTCTTAATAGTCTGATAAAAAAATTCTCTATTTTATCATCAAAGTTATGACCTAAGGCTATTAAATCAGCATTTTCTTCCTTTTTTGCATCTCTAAGACAAGAAAGCCTTAAATTTCTGGCACCTTCTTCAATAGAAAAAGAAAACTTATTACAGTAATCTCTGACGTCTGCCCCATTGATTAGCAACTTAAGTCCTCTTTTTTTTGCTTCTTTTTTCACAAAATTCTCCTCATCTTTAGAATCTTCCCGAAGATTATGATTGAAATACGCAAGAACAACTTCTACATCACTATAATCCAAGAATGCCTCAGTAAGTAATGTCGAATCCGGTCCTCCGGAGTATCCTATTATTATCTTCTGAACCCCCTTAAGGAGTCCCTTTTCTTTCAGCACATTTTTTATTCGTTTAATCACTGTTGAATATAACAATATATAGTCATTTTTCAAGTGTAATCTTTGAAAAATAGTATTTTAAGCTAAAATTTGAGGAAATTAACCACAAGATTTCACAGATTAACACCAGATTACCCAACCCCTCCCTTATTTAATTGTTTTTTGTTGCTAGCCAACATTGTTTGTGTTTTAGAATTTGTGCTTGACATTAATAAGGCTTCTCTTATTATTAGTATAAAAGGTTAGTATGAAAATAAGTAATTATTTAATACAATCGATTATATTTCTGTTATCTTTTAATTTACCTCTTTTCTCAGGAGATATTGATTTTAACATTTCTCTTAATAAGAAAAGTTTTCTTGAAAGAGAACCAATATGGGTAAAATGCCAGGTGAAGAATAATGGAAGTACTCCTCGAAATGTTCTTTCAATAAAACATACAACAATCAGAGGTATGGTCTTTTATTTGATTTCCGAGGATCCAAACACCTATTTACAAGATGTTAGTCTAAAATATAGCTATGGTTATGAGCTTCTTACAATTCTCAATCCTGGAGAGAGTATGGAAAGTTTTGCGAATATTTTAGAATACTATTCTTCGCCAAGTAAATCGCTTCTTTCAGGAACAAACATATTCTCCCTTAATCCAGGGAGATATAAACTCTACACCCGTTATTATACCAGATGGTACGAGAAGGACGGAAGAGAAGATATATATTCCGATACACTTGAATTCGAGGTAATACCTCCAATTGGAGAAGAAAAAGAAGCGTTGAAACTTCTTGAAGAAAGTAACTATAAAGAAGTTTTTGAGAGATATCCTGGAAGTGTTTATGCTCCTCTATCGCTCTATCGTTATTTCATTCGTCAATGTGTATTCTCTCAACGCGAGAAACAAAGAAAAGAAAATGTTAATGAACTTTTAATGCAACAATTGGAAAGATATCCGGATTCCCCGACAATTAAATACATTGACTTGCAAATTTTTCTTCAGTCCCAGTCAGGCATAGGGATGCTAAAAGAAGGAAAGTCCAGAATCAAAAGTATCTTAGAAAAAAACCCAAATAGTTATGCCGCTAAAATGATCAAAGAGATTTTAGAATCGACGGAGAACAAAAGCACCTATACAGCTGAAGATATAATAGAAGAGAATAGATAAAAAAAATTAAACACTCTTCTTAAAATTCAATTTTGCTCTCTTGACAGTTTAATTTTTTTATATAACTTTTTATCCATCTTAGCCGGGGTGGCGGAATCGGTAGACGCGCATGGTTGAGGGCCATGTGGGATATTATCCTGTGGGGGTTCAAATCCCCCCTCCGGCATTTAAAATCCCAATAAAAAGGGCAACCAAACCCATCAGAAGCCTCTCAGACGCCCATAAAAGCCTCACAAGACATTTTTTTCTTCTCTATTCATAAATTACTTGACTTTAATCGAAATTTCTCTTATAATTAAATAAAAGGAGGGGGAAAATGGCAGTAAACGGAGATTTCAGCTCAATCGAACAGGCTTTCGCAAGTCTTGAAGGTGATGGTATTTCGTATAAAAAAGCTTTCATTTCTGCGGAAAACTTCAAAAATAAAAACCCAAAACTACTCGGAGAACTAATTGAAGAAACATCAATTATACTTGAAGAAAGAGCCAGAAACATCGAATTCGAAGAGTGGGAAGGGACCGGTGAAGATATGCCTTACACCACCCTTCATCTTGGAATTCAAAGAATCAGAGAATTAGGTGGATTTATAAAAAAATTAGAAAAAATTGACAGCTATCATCTGGATTGGATTATAATTGGTGAACTTATTAGAGTTATAGCTTCCTTACTAAACCATATTAACAAAACAAGATAACATAGCTAAATAAAATATTAAAATTTAAAAAGTAAAATGACAAATAATTATTTAGGATTTTGGGGTTAGGATTTAGTTAAAACACAATAAAAAAATGGAGCGGGGTGGGCTCTGTGTTCTCCGTGTCTCTGTGGCAAAACAAATTTTTGAACTTTGATTTGTCTTTTTTTATTTTGATATTTGATTTTTACATTTTGGTAGCTTTGATACACCAATATAAGATTAGCCTCTTTAGCAAATAGATAGTATCAACTAAATAATACCAAAGAATTCTATTTTACAACAATATTACTATCTTCGTTTTGTTCGGCGGATCGCAAGGCTTCTTCCGCTTTAGCCAAAAATTCCTCAAGGATAGGATAGCCTTCCGCAATTTCAACCCCACCCTGGCACAGGGTAATATCCATATCTCCTTTATCCGTAGTTACAGGTGAATTCGAAACGGCTTCTTGGAGCCTCTCGGCAATTTTTTGTACTGCAGATTTGTCAGCCTCCGGCAATAAAAGAACTAACCTATCATCATCGTAACGACCAAAATAATCAAGATCTCTAATTTTTAATTTACAACGATTTGTCACTTCAGAGAATACCTGATCAGCAATTTCCGCATTATGTTCAGACTTAATTAGACCAAAATTCTTAATAGTAATTAAAATTACCGATAGAGGTCTCTGGAAACGTTGAGAACGTATAAATTCACACTCGGCAAGATCAAGAAAATATTCCCTGTTATACAAACCTGTCAATTCATCAGTGGTTTCTTCTAAACCTGAAAGTCTCTTCCTCAACTCTTTCAATTCATTTATTAGTTGACCTTTTGACTGGTCCTTATAAGTCATATATTCCTCCTAAATATCTTTAAACAACTAAAAAAAGATTTTATTTCCGTTTTCTTAATTATAAAAAATTTTTTCACTGAGTCAAGTGTTTAATTTGAATACATAAAAAAAACTTAAACAATATCCCGCTATCGGCTATCCGCTTCCCGCTAATTAAACACATCCCCATAAAAAATCTTGAAAAATAAATTTGGAGAGTTGTTACAAAGCGGTTTGCGGTATTCAGTCACTGGTTGTTTCAACGCGATTACGTCCTTGATTCTTTGCTAAAAATAAAGCCTCTTCTGCTTTTTCAAGCAAAGAGGAAATATCTGGCATTTGGTCAGTTTTATCCGCAATTCCGATACTCACAGTCACATTAATTTTATCCCTTTGAGTGGAAATAGGTCTAGAAGAAATAATTTTGAGTAAACGGTCGGCAGCTTTCTTTGCATCCGCTTTTTTAATTTCCAAAAGTAAAAGAATAAACTTTCCACCCTCATAACAACCAATAAAATCAAGATCTCGAATGTTATCTCTGCACCTTTTAGAGACTTCCACTAAAATCTGATCGCCACACTTTTCATTATAAACCGTGTTCACTTCTTTCAGATGGTCAATATCGAGTAAAACGACCGACAAGGGTCTCTTAAATCTACGGGCACGCTCAAATTCCCGTTCGGCGAAATTTAGGAAATATATCCAGTTATATAATCCTGTAAGCTCGTCTATTGGATTTTTTAGTTCTTTAACTCTTTCAAGAAGTTTCTCTACTTCCGTGAGAAGTTCTTCTTTTGTTTTTTTATTATTTTCTTTTTTTGACATCTATATTATTTTAAGATTTTTTTCATTTACGTCAAGAGTAAAAATTATATAAATCACGAAACACACAAAAAACACGAAAAAATAAAAAAATAATTTTACCACAGAGAGCACAGAGCCACACCTCACCCCATTTTTTTATTTTATTTTTCCTATTTGACCATTCAACAATTCAACCGCACAACTTAGATTTGAAAAATCTAAGTTGTTGCCAAGTATCCGGCTATAGCCTCAGCGAGCTTCATATCTAAAGGATAAGTGATTTTTATATTGAATGGGTCGCCTTCCACCCAACGAATAGCATAATTCAATTTCTCCGCGAAAGCTAATTCATCGGTAAAAACCTGCCCGGAAAATAGACTTACAATATGTCCTAATATTTTCCTACTAAAACCCTGCGGAGTCTGCACTTGCAGCAAATTACTTCTGGCTCTTGTCCATAAAATTTCACTTTCTTTGTACATCTTCAATGTATCTCTTACCGGTATACCCGGCGCGCAAACGCCAAATGCTTCAACGCCTTTTACTACTCTATCAATTAACTCAACACTAACAAAAGGTCTAACGGCATCATGAATCAGTACAATATCCTCAGAAGTTTCTTTAAACCCATTATACACGGAGTCCTGTCTCTTTTCTCCACCTGATACGACATTAACTTTACTGCCAAACTCAGCTATTATTTCTTCACCAATTGAAAGTTTTTCTTTCGGAACGACAAGGACAATTTTTTTAACTCCGTAATCAAGAAACTTTTCTATCGGATAAAATAAAATCTGTTTTCCCGCTACGGATGAAAATTGTTTGTAAACGCCTCCCATCCTCTCCCCTCTTCCTCCCGCAACAATTACAGCTTCAATCATTCTCGGCAATTTTCGCCCAAACTTTTCTGTTAAATCTGCTTTCAATAATTGCTTCTACAATACATTCAAGCGAAACAGGCTGATTTTCAGGTATCTCCCCTTGGATCTCTACAAGAGTGCCGTCTTGCAAATAACCTCGAGCTTTATCATATCCATAATCCATGTAGTTTACGCAAATCCTTTCGCCTTTGACTATATTGGACTTTCCTATACTATCCAGGTCCTTTATATTAATGCAATCTATACCTTGAACTTCCAGTTCATCCTTATTCTTTCCGGCTGTTATTGCCGGACAATTCAATATTTTGCAAATATCAGAAAAATTTCCCTTCATAATCTTTAAATCTAACTCGTTCAGAACTCTAATATCATCTTTAACCCCTTCCGGAATCTCATTTGATTCTAAATACCGGGATACTCTTTTAACATCTTTTTCCGAAACTACAGGCATACCTTCGATTATTCCGGATTTAAACAATTTTCCAACTCTTCCATCCTTAATAGCAGACAAATGTATCGCCTTGTAATTTTTCTCCTGCTCTGTCTTTATACATCGATATATAAACAATATCGCAAGAATCCATCCCACAAACCCAAGAATAATAACTGGAAATATTGAGGAAATCATAATTTGCAAATCTCCTTTGCCTGCGTAACATTTGAAACTTTTAAAAGCTTTATATCAGACCTTATACTTCCTCCTTTATCCGGGACAATAATCCTTTTAAAGCCTATTCTGCTCGCTTCCTGGACTCTACTTGCTAAAAAGGGAACTCCCCTTATCTCTCCCGAAAGACCTACTTCACCAACAATACAGAGATCATCACTAATCGGTTTTTCAAGCAAACTGGATAAAATAGATAAAATAACACCGAGATCGATGGAAGGCTCGAAAACATTCATCCCTCCCGCTATATTACAATAAACATCATAACCGCTCATATCAATCATCAACCGCTTCTGCAAAACCGCCATCAAAAGATCGAGTTTCCTTTCGTTAAACCCCCTTGCAACGCGCTGAGGATAGGAAAAACGGGTCGGAGCGACAAGAGCCTGAATTTCAACCATAAGAGGTCTCGTACCCTCTACGGTAGGGGTAATTACAGAACCGGAAGTTTTTTTACCTTTGCCCGAAATCAAGTATAGAGAAGGATTTGGAACTTCCTTCAACCCTTTTTCATCCATATCGAATATCCCGACTTCATTCGTTGATCCAAATCTATTTTTCTTTGAACGTAATAAGCGGAAAGAATGAGTGCTATCACCCTCCATAAAAAGTACAGCATCCACTATGTGTTCTAAAGTCATTGGTCCTGCAATATTACCTGATTTAGTAATATGCCCAACAATAAATATCGTTATATTATTCTTCTTGGCAATCTCCATTAATTCCGAAGTGATTTCCCGAACCAAAGAAACAGAACCCGGTATTGCACTTCCGTTAGAAAGAACCATAGTCTGTATTGAATCGATAACAACCATCTTCGGTTTTTCCGATTTAACCAAAGAAAGAATGCTTTCAATATTAGTTTCAGAAACAGTCAATAATTTTTCTTCTCCCAACCCCAATCTTTTAGCCCTCATCTTAATCTGACTCTCCGACTCTTCCCCTGAAACATAAAGAACTTTAAATGACCTTGAAAGAAATCCGGAAACCATAAGAAGCAAAGTCGATTTGCCAATACCCGGCTCACCGGAAATCAAAACCAAAGAACCCGAAACCACACCTCCGCCTACCACCCTATCAAATTCCTTAATACCGGTGGCGAACCGCTTTTCTTCTTCTATGTTAATTTCACTTAATTTTTTAGGTTTTAAAGTTTTGGTTTTTAAGGACTTAAGTTTTCTATTTTCTACTCTTTCTTCAAGGGAATCCCAGCTGTTGCATTCAGGGCACCTTCCCATCCATTTAAGAGTTTTGTACCCGCAATTCCCGCAGATAAACATTAATTTTAAGCCGGCAAAGAACTACTTTTGATAAATATCTTCATATAAGTATTATCGGTTTTTAACGCGTCCCTGGGAGTACCGTCAAAAACAATATTACCTCCCGAGAGCATTGCGATTCTATCTGCAACCTTAAAAGCCGAATTAAGGTCATGTGTTACCATAATTGTCGTTTTTCCAAGTTTTCCCTTGAGGTGAAGCATAAGATCGTTCATTTTTTCACACATTATCGGGTCAAGTCCGGTAGTAGGCTCATCATAAATAATATATTCCGGATCAAGGCTTATTGCTCTTGCGATAGCCACTCTTTTTTTCATACCTCCTGAGAGTTCCTGCGGTTTTTTATTCAAAGAAGATTCGTCAATATCAACGAGATTTAACTTCTCTTTTCCTATATCCTCCATTTCCTTTCTCTTCATACTTGGAAAATGCTCCTTTAAACCAATAATAACATTTTCAATGACATTCAAAGAATCAAAAAGAGCAGAACTCTGAAATACCATACCAAATTTTTTTCTTACTTCAAAAAGATGCGCAGAATTTTTGTTAATGTTAACACCATCAACCAAAACTTCTCCCCTGTCAGGCTCAAGTAAACCAAGAATATGTTTTAAAAGCACAGTCTTTCCGCAACCACTCGAACCGACAATTGCAATAGTTTCGCCTTTATCGATATTAATACTCAAGTTTCGAAGAACTTCGTTGTCTTCAAAATTTTTCCAGACATTTTTCACTTCTATCATTCCGTCTCCAAGCTTTTAAAATTATCAAAACGGGCATATTTTCTGCTGAAAGCCACACTAATATCACCTATAGGCCCATTTCTCTGCTTCGCTATAATTAGTTCCGCTCTTTCCTCAGAGGCATCACTGCTTTTTTGAAATTGATCCTGACGGTGAATAAACATAACAAAATCCGCATCCTGTTCAATGGCTCCGGATTCTCTTAAATCTGAAAGTATAGGTTTAGAATCTTTTCCTCTTCTTTCGGGTTGTCTTGAAAGCTGTGAAAGAGCAACAACCGGAAGGTTTAACTCCATAGCAATCGATTTAAGAGCTCTACTTATAGCTGCGACTTCTTGTTCTCTAGTTTGGAACTGCGGACCTTTAATCAATTGAAGATAATCCGCAAATATTATCCCGATATTGTATTTCTTTTTCATTCTTCTTGCTTTTGCCCTGAGTTCAAAAATAGTCATAGCAGGTGAGGCGTCTATGTAAAAAGGCGCTTCAGTCAACCTTGAAACTGCTGAAGTCAATCCAACCCATTCATCTCCTTTTATATACCCTCCTCTTATTCTATTACCTTCAATACGTGATTCAGCTGAAAGTAATCTAAAAATCAAACTCTCCCAGTGCATTTCGAGAGAAAAAAAAAGCACTGGAATCTCTTCTTTAAGAGAAATATGAGTAGCGAGATTAAGTGCTAAGGCTGTCTTCCCTACAGAAGGCCTGGCAGCTAATATTATCAATTCCGCGTTCTGAAAACCACAGCTTATCCTGTCAAGTTCTATAAGTCCTGTAGAAACACCGGTAATCAGATTTTTATTTTCTGCTCTCTCTTCAATAATCTTCATAACTTCTTTAAGTAAAGGAGTTATTGATTTAACTCTTTCATAACTCCTTTTCTTCCTGACTTCAAAAATCAAATTTTCAGCTTCATCAAGAATAACTTCCACTTCCTCTTTTGCGGAACTTGCTTTATCAATTATTAATTTACCTTTATTAATGAGATCTCTGAGAATTGCCTTTTCACTTACAATCTCAGCATAGTATATGACGTTCTCAGCCGAAACAGTACCCTTAACAAAAGAAGCCACATAACCTGAACCTCCCACTTTTTCAAGAAAACCGCCTTTTTTTAACCGCTCAACCACTGTAACGATATCCACTTTTTGCCCTTTATTGTAGACTTCAAGAATAGCGTTATATATTATACCATGCGCGGGATAATAAAAATCGTCCGGACTTAAGGTAGTACTAACCTCCGCAGTAGCCCCCATATCCATAAGCATACTGGATATAACAGCGGCTTCTGCCTCCTCTGAGTAAGGCATTCCTACTTTTTCTGTCAAGATATACTCCTAATTGCCTTCTTAAAATCTTCAACAACTGTTTTTTCACTGTTTGGATTTCTCGCTACATAAGCCGGATGAAATGTAGGAATAGCACGATATGACATGTATTCTAATGTTTTACCCCTTATTTTAGTAATACCGCTTGCCTCTCCGCTGACAAGAGATAACGCTATATTACCAAGCAATACAATAACTTTAGGGCGGATTACCTCCATTTGTTTGATTAAATAAGGATTACATTTCATTATTTCATATCCTTGCGGATTTCTATTCCCCGGAGGTCTGCATTTAACTACATTAGTAATAAATACATCACTCATTTCAATACCTGCCGCACAAAGCATATCATCTAATCTTTTACCCGCAACACCAACAAAGGGTATCCCTTGAAGATCTTCATCTCGACCCGGAGCTTCTCCTATAATCATAATGCTCGCATCAACGGGACCTTTTCCAAAAACCGCATTAGTTCTATTCTTATGGAGCTCACATTTCTTACATACCCGAACTTCTTCCCTCAAATCTTCAAAGGGAGAAATTTTCAAAAGCGAGCTGTCAACCTTATCGAAACCCATATATTTAAGCATATGTAAAATTTCTACGATTTTATTTTTTCGATAATTTTCCATGCAAGTTCATCTTTAGAACACTTAAATTCTTCTGCGCCCGAAATCGACACAATGATTCCGGCAGTTTTATCGCTTCCAATCGAATCCGGATAATTTCCAACCATCAAATCACAACCTTTTTCTTTCATTTTCTTAACGGTTGAAGTCTTTAGTTTCTCGGATTCAAGAGAAAAACCAACGATAAATTGATTTTTCTTTTTCTTCTTTAACTCCTTAAGAATATCAATATTATTCGTCAATTTCAGAATTAACTCTCCTGATTTTTTTATTTTTTTCTTTTTTGAATCAACGGTAAAATCAGATACAGCCGCGCTCATAAAAAGATATTCAACATCCTTCCATCTGCTTAAAATTTTATTATACATTTCTTTTGCTGTCTCTATCTGTGTAATTTTATAAGGGGTGTCAGGATCCGGCATAATGGTATTTTTTCCTAAAATCAGTTCCACTTTACCACCAGCAAGATAACAATTTCTTGCAAGAGAATAAGCCATTTTACTCGAAGAACCGTTTGTCAAATATCTTACCGGGTCAATCTTTTCAAAAGTGCCCCCTCCTGTTATAAGGCAAAGAGCATTATTAAAAAGATCGGGAGAAAGAGCTTTTTCTGTTTCCAGAACTATCCGTTCAATAGAGGGCAGCCTTCCTTTTCCTTCCTTTCCGCATGCGAGAGGCCCCTGGCTCGGATCAACGATATAGTGACTACAACTTCTAAGATAATCAATATTTTTTTGAAGAACCGGATTTCCATACATCCTGTTATTCATTGAGGGAAAAAACAGTAACTTCTTATTATAGGCTGCGATTGCAGAAGAAAGAAGGTCATCGGCAATACCAGAAGAAACCTTTCCTATAATATTATAATCGGCAGGCAGAATAACAAAAAGGTCCGCTTCCTGGCTTAAAGCTATATGCGGGATGCCGTTTTCCCAGAGAGAATCATAAACTCTATCACTTAAAACCGATAAAACTATAGGTGAAATAAAATTTTTTGCGTTCTCTGTTAAAATAACCTTAACAATCGCCCCTTTCTCCTTAAGCTCTCTCAGGAACAAAGGAACCTTATAAGCAGAAATACCTCCTGTAACACCTACAAGAATAACCTTTCCAGAAAGAGGATTCAAAAATTAATCCTCCTCCTCTTGAATTACTTCATATTCTATATTTCCATTAATAAATTCCTCAATAGCCTTATAGATAGGCTTCTTAATTGTTGTTCTCTTAAAAGTACTGAACCACAGAGCACTTTTACCCATAATGAGAACAGCCTTGTAAATATTCTCTTCTTTATTCTTAACTTCCTCTAATGGATAGATCATATTTTGCCTCCAATTCAATTTTTTATTTTATGTCTTTCAGCTATAATTATAGCTTTAACGGTCGAAATTGTTTCTTTTAAGTTTTTATTGATAACCAGATAATTGAAATTTTTAATTTCTTTCACCTCAAAAGAAGCCGTTTTTATCCTGTTTTTTATTTCAATTTCTTTTTCATCATTACGATTTTTTATTCTTTTTACTGCTTCACCCATTGTTGGCGGCATCAGAAATATTGAAACCGCATTTTTTATTTTTTTGCAAAGATTTATCTTTCCTTTCACATCCATATCCATTAATATTTCCTTATCTCCTTTCTCTGATTCAACAATAACATCCTTTAAAGTTCCGTAATAATGACTATGCACTTTCTCACTTTCTAAGAACCTGCCTTCTTTCTCCCATTTTTTGAATTCTTTCTCAGAAATAAAATAATAATCAACTCCATCCCTCTCCCCTTTTCTTTTCTCTCTGGTAGTAGCAGAAACCGAGTATAAGAGCCTATCATCATCCTTAACAAGCGACTTGCAGACTGTTGTCTTACCTGCTCCCGAAGGACCGGCTATTATTATAATCATTCGATATTTTCCACTTGTTCTCGAAGCTCATCAAGTAGCTCTTTGAGGTCAATAACCCTATGTACAACATCTGCAGTATAAGCTTTTGAACCTATTGTATTTGCTTCTCTAGCCATCTCCTGCAGTAAAAATTTCAATCTTTTCCCAACAGAATTATCACTTTTAATTAATTCTCGAAAATAATCAATATGACTTTTTAATCGCACCAATTCCTCATTGATATCACCCTTGAAAGCAAAAAGATTAATATCTTCACGGGAAATTTGTATATCGAGGTCATTCAATCTTTTAATTTCTTTAAGTATTTTTTCCTTTTTTTCTTCTGAACCCGCATCGAATTTACTAAATATAAAATTAAGAATATCTTCAAAATTCCTTATTTTTTCCGCAAGATCCTTTTTTATAAACTCGCCTTCCCGTCTCTTAACTTCGTTGAGTTCGTTGAGTAAATTGTCCAAAAACGAATCGATTTCCTTCCATTCCAGATCCAATTTTGTAAAATCTCCCCAAACATCCGAAAAGTTCATAAGAATAGAAATGTCAATATCACCCTTTAATTTAAATTTCTCTTTTAAGTTACGCAGCTTTTTAATATCCTGCTCAATATTCTTTTGATATATGGGCGAATCAATAAAATCCCCATCCTCGAGATAAACTTGCATCTCTATTCTACCTCTTGCGAGCTTATCTTTAATTTTATCGTAAATGTTTACCCTGTAAGGTAACAAAAATTCCGGTAAAGTGAGATTTATATCAATAAATCTGCTATTATAGGAAGCAAGATTAACTCTCATAGTTAACCCTGAGATTTCCTTTATAGCAGAAACAAAAGCTGTCATTGACTTCATTTTTCCACCATTAAGGTAACCGGACCATCGTTTATCAATTCAACTTCCATTTTTTCACCAAAAAATCCTTTTTTGCATGAAACATAACCACTTATTTGATTGCAGAAAAAATCAAATAAATCTTTTGCCCGCTGGGGTCTCTGGGCCTGCGTAAATTCGGGTCTTCTGCCTTTTTCCGTATCTCCATATAAAGTAAATTGAGGCACCGCTAAAACTTCTCCTTCTATATCAGCCAGAGATAAATCAAATTTGCCCTTATTTTCAAAAACTCTAAGCTTAAATATTTTCTCTGCCAAAAAAGCGGCCATATCCCGAGTGTCATTTTTCCCAATTCCGACAAAAAGTAAAAGCCCCTTTCCAATTGAAGTTTCATCTTTTTTAACCTTTTCATCTTTAATTAAACGAACTGAAGCAGAAAGCACTCTTTGTATTAGAACCTTCAAAATTACATCCTGAACTTTCCGAAATCTTCCGGCTTAATGTCCTCCATATACTTTTTTATATCTTGGACCTTTTTATTATCATCAAGATCCAATTTTATACCACCTTTATCCATCACTTTATCCTGTACATAGATAGGAATATGATTCTTAGAGGCCAGGGCAAGTGAATCACTAGGTCTCGAATCTATTCTGAATATTGCGTTGTCTTTCTTTAGATAAATTTCAGCAAAATAGGTATCATCTTTTAAATCGGAAACCACAACTTTTGATATATCTACCTTCAAGCCCTTAAGTACATTCAAAAGTAAATCATGAGTAAGAGGACGCTTAAACTGTTCGTTTTTCAGTCCTTGAGATATCGCTTCAGCTTCAAAAGGACCTATCCAAATAGGAAGAACCCTCTTCTTTTCGTCAATATCTCTTAAAAGTACTACCGGAGTATTTGAGGTTCTGTCAATCGCAATACCTGCAATTTTAACTTCCCTCACTCTCCTCCTCCTTAAGAGAATTTTCTTCTGTCTCAGTAGCTTCTTCTCTTACCTCCGGAGATTCTTCTTCCTCCGAAGCAGACACTTCTTCTACTTTCGGAGACTCTTCTTTAACCTCTACCGGTTCTTCTTTCTCCTCAGGGGATGCCTCTGCTTCAGGTACTTCCTCTTTAACCTCTTCAGAAGATTCTTCTTCCTCCGAAGCAGACACTTCTTCTACTTCAGGAGATTCTTCTTTAACCTCTACCGATTCTTCTTTCTCCTCGGAAGATTTCTCTTCCTCAGCGGACTCATCTTTGACCTCTTGGGATTCTTCTTCTTCCTCAGAAGCTTCCCCCTCAACGATAAGCTTAATATGGGCTTTTACATCCTTAAATAAATTCAATTGTATCTCATATGATCCGGTTTCTCTTATATGGTCTTCTATATCCATAATCTTTTTATCAATAAGAAACCCTTCTTCCTTTAAAAGGTCTTCAATATCTTGTTTGGTTATAGAACCATACAGTTTACCCTCTTTACCGACTTTAGCCTCAACTTTAAACTCTTTGCCATCGATTTTCTCTTTAATCTGCTCTGCAGACATCGTTTCCTTTTCCAATTTAATTTCTTCGAATTTGCCTTCTGCTTTGATGCTGGCTTTATTACCGGGAGTGTTAAGAACCGCAATATTTTTTGGTATCAAGTAGTTTCTCGCATATCCATCAGCGACTTGAACAACCTTACCTCTCTCTCCTAAATGCGGATGATTTTCCTTAAGTATTACTTCCATATCAACCTACCAGTTTAAAGCCTTAACATAAGGCATTAATGCGACTTCCCTGGATTGTTTTATTGCCTTTTTTAATTTTCTTTGATGTTTCGGACAAACCCTCGTTATTCTGGAAGGAAGAATCTTACCGCTTGGAGTGACAAATTTACTCAATAATTCTACATTTTTATAATCAATCTGATCTGATTTATTCTTACAAAAATGGCAATTCTTTTTCCTTCTATCCGTTGACACTAATCTCCTCCTCTTTAATGTTGTTTTAAATAAAATAAACCTTATCTCAACAATACGTATTTAATTTATATAGATTGATAATATAGTCAAGCCCTGAACAATAGCTTTTTTTATGACAGAAAGCAATAAGAAATATAGCGAATCCAATGCCAATGTCTAAAGTCTGATGACCGTTAACACAAAGCCCCTCCACACCCATTTTTTTATTTATTGTTTTTACTAGATTCCACTCCCCAAATCTTAAATCCTAAAAAAAGACTGAATTAACAAGATTTACCGGATTTTTTATTTGTTTTTTTTGAAAGACCCGAAACTAGAAGCTCATAACTTGTAACTATAATTCCACAAGCCTTCATCAGGAATCCAGTATTTTTTGCGCTTCTTCTTTATCACATTTCATTATATATTGAATACCGCTTATCTCACTCGCTTCATGTGTTAAAGCAGCAATATCGTCCCGGGTAATATATTCCAGTGCAAATTTACGACAGCCCGCCATAATCTGCCTCAATCCTTGATTTAATCTCTCCATATAGGTATATAGACCCATCGCGCCTGTTGGAAGATTTTCAAAGTCGCTTCCGAGTTTTCTCTTAAGTGCCGGTGCTGTAACAAATATCTCTTCAGGCGTATTTCCAAATCTTTCAATGTATACAGGAACCATTCCCTCATTGATTGTCTTCCCGATTGTCTTGCCCACCATGGCTGCTGCAAGCGGAGCCCTCGCCATACCTATTAATTTAAAGTGTGGCGCACCAAGTGCCAATCCTTTCAACATCTGGTCCTCAAATGCGAATCCACCTGCTATAGCAATATCCGGAACATACTCCCCTCTCCTGGCAAGTCTATCAACATATTTGTAGAGTAAAGAATGCAATTCGACCTCCGGTACACCCCATTCGTTCATCATTCTCCAGGGACTCATACCTGTTCCGCCACCGGCTGCATCTACGGTTAGCAAATCAATCTCTGCCTTTGATGAAAACTTCAATGCTCTTGCCAGATCTACAGGTCTGTATGCGCCTGTCTTGAGGAAAACGTGTTTTGCGCCTAAACTTTTCAGTTCCTTTACCCTCTTCAAAAAACTTTCCTCAGTAACCATACCTACCCTGGAATGCCGTTCGAACTCTTTAAAATTGCCTTTTTCAAATGCCTTGATAATATCCGGTTTTGTTGGATCAGGTAGGACAATGTACCCTCTTTTTTTCAGGAGCTGAGCTCTTTTCAAATCCTTGATTTTAACCTCACCACCTATGTTTTTTGCTCCCTGCCCCCATTTCAGTTCAACAGCGTCAACATCCAGTTCCGAAATAGCATATTCATGAACCCCTAAATTTGTGTCCTCTACATTCGCCTGGACAATTATCGCACCATATCCGTCCTGCTGCCATTTTTTGTAGAGTTTTACTCTCCACTCAAGATCCGTTGAATGCTTTACTTTTCCATCAACAATTTCAGATTCAGGGTCCATTCCGCACACATTTTCACCGATAGTTAAGGGTATACCTGTTAACGCCGCACCTATTGCCAGTCCCTCCCAGTTGTTTTTCGCTATGGCTGTCGAACCTAAACCGGGTATGATTACAGGCATCTTAAGTTTTATATCCTTATTTTTTCCAATATTCGTTTCTATATTTACATTTGAGAATAACGCTTCATCGCTGTCAGCCTTTATTCCTTCAGCACCTACGATTCCTCCGAGTATTGTGAAATGAGACAGGTCAACAGGATAAATTTTTTCGTTTGCGGAAGTTATTATTCCAAAAGGCTGGGGATAAATCACCTCATGCCCTCGATAGGCGGATTTACCTATTTCGCACATCCCTATACATCCGTCTACACAGGTTGCGCACATTCCGCTCATTGAATTTATTGCCCCTTCAGTTCTATTTTTTGTCAGCGTTGCCGCTGTTGCGTTAATCTTTGTTAAAGACATTTTTTTCCTCCATTATTATTCGTATTTTTATTTTTTTCTGATTCTGTTAACAAACATGCAGCACATGGGTCCATGTAACAGTGAACATCTTCGTACACATCAAGACATGGATATTCAATATTAAGACATCCTCCACACACAGCACCCGGTGGTTCGGGACCCTGACATCTAAGCTGACATGTCGGGCAAATATACATGCACGCACCGCATGTTCTGCATACATCAGATTTAATATCAAATGGCGTTGTTATTTTCCTTTCTTTGCCTCTGTTTACAAAACCTATTGCCCGTGCATCCATCTGTTCTTCACACATTCTTGTACAAAGACCACAAAGTATGCAGTCATCGCTTTTTAACTTGAATCTTACACTGGTCACATTGTATTTGGATGCCAAATCCTGAATGGTTTTTGAAGTATGACATCTTGCGAGCATAAGTTCTATTATTAATTTTCTGTAATTTATAACCTTTTTAGAATGTGTTCTAACTACCAATCCTTCTTCTACCGGGTATGTACAGGATGAAACGAATTTTGCGTTTTTTCCTTCACCAATTTCCACTATACAAAGTCTGCAGGCGCCATAATCCGAGAGACCGTCATGATGACATAATGTCGGGATTTCTATCCCATAAAACTCAGCAGCTTCCAATATTGTCCAACCCTCTTCCACCTGGACTTCCAGTCCATTAAGTTTTATCTTTACCACTTTCTACCTCTTCTTTAAACTGCTTTTTCCCATCCTCAGTTTCTAAATCGCACCTAACACAGCGCCTTGCCTCTCTAATAGCAGCTTCTTCGGTAAAACCTAACTCTACCTCATCGAAATTGTTAACCCTTTTACTCACTGATAAATATGGCATTGCTTGTCTTTCTGCTTCCATAACCTCTTCTTCTGTCAGTTCAACTGGCTCTACATACATTGATGGTCTAATTATTTTGTATTCTCTTACCAACGGCTTACCCTGCAGATACTTATCGATCATTTCTGCAGCTATTTTACCGGACGACATAGCTTCTATCACTGTGTTGGGGCCCTTTACAACATCTCCTCCGGCAAAAACACCGGCTACACTTGTAACGAATGTCTCATGATTTACTACTATAGTGTTGTGCTTACTTATTTCAAATTTGTTTCTGTCAAGGAAAGAAACATCCGGTTGTTCACCTATAGCTACTACTATCAGAGAGTCGATTTCAACAACAAACTCTGAACCCTTAATCGGAATCGGTCTTTTTCTGCCGGATTCATCCATTTCCCCCAATTTCATCTTAATGCATTCAACCCCGGTAATTTTTCTATTTTTAGTCAAAATCTTTACAGGTGCTGTCAGTAACTGCATCTCGATTTTTTCTTCGATAGCTGCATTTACCTCTTCCTTGATCGCAGGCATCTCATTTATTGTTCTCCTGTATATTATAAAGACCTTTTCACAACCCTTTATACGGTTAGCGGCCCTGGCAGCATCAACAGCAGCATTACCTCCACCAATGACACCAACTCTTTTACCTATTTTAACCTCTTTTCCAAGGTTTATATCCTTCAAAAAATCCATAGCATGCAGAACACCAGCAGCATCTTCATTCGGGATACCTAACTTCAAAGATTTGTGTGCGCCAGTTGCAATGAATATGGCGTCGTACTTGTCTCGAAGTTCATCAAAAAGAATATCCTTTCCTACAGTAACATTGGTTTTGATTTCCACTCCTGCATTTCTGATATTCTCAATATCTTTATTTAAAATCTTCTTAGGAAGCCTGTAATCCGGTATGTATGCATACAACGCGCCACCAACGACAGGCAAAGATTCGAAAATAGTAACGGTATATCCTTTCCGAGCAAGATAATAACTCGCTGTAAGCCCGGCGGGTCCGGAGCCAATAACAGCAACTTTTTCTTTCTTTGGCTTTTCAGTTTTACAAGAAGGTTTAAATCCCTCTCTTAAAGCGTAATCTGTAACAAATCTTTTAAGTCCTCTGATAGATATAGGGTCGCCGAATTTACCCGATTGGCATTTGAATTCGCATGGATGATGACACACCCTGGCACAAACAGACGGCAGGGGGTTATCTTTCCAGATTATATCGAATGCCTCTTTGAATCTTCCTCTGGCAATCAGTGAAATGTAAACAGGAACTTCTGTATCTATAGGACAAGTATGCTGACAGGGCGAAGAGATGATTTCTTTACATACCGCGGCGGGACAATTTTTGTATTTAATATGCTGCTCATATTCATCTTTGAAGTATCTGATAGTCGAAAGCAAAGGATTCGGAGCGGTCTGCCCAAGCCCACACATGGACGTATCTTTGACAAGTTCACCTAATTCTTTCAATAGTTCGATGTCTTCTTCCTTTCCTGTTCCCTCAATGATACCGGTAAGTATTTCAAGCAATCTCTCAATACCTTCTCTGCAGGTAAGACATTTGCCGCAGGATTCCTCCTGAAGAAACTCAAGAAAGTATTTCGCGGTATCAACCATGCAAGTATCCTCATCCATCACAACCATACCACCGGAACCCATTATAGACCCAAGTGCCTTTAAACTCTCATAATCAACAGGCGTATCTAAAAATTCTTCAGGTATACATCCTCCTGACGGTCCTCCCGTTTGGACTGCTTTAAACTTCTTACTCTGAGGTATACCCCCTCCGATATCGTACACCATCTCCCTCAACGTTATACCCATAGGAACTTCAACTAAACCCGTATTGTTTATCTTTCCAACCAACGAGAATATTTTTGTACCTTTGCTTCCTTCTGTTCCAATTTCCGAGAACCACTCTGCGCCGTTGTTAATAATCAGCGGTACGTTCGCCCATGTTTCAACATTATTTATATTCGTCGGCTTTCTCCATATTCCTTTCTGAGCAGGAAACGGTGGTCTCTGTCTTGGCTCACCCTTCTTTCCCTCTATTGATGCAATAAGCGCCGTCTCTTCACCACAAACGAACGCACCAGCTCCTGTAATCACCTCTATATCAAAATTAAAATCTGTACCAAGTATCCCTTTGCCAAGCAATCCGTATTCTTCCATCTGGGTTATAGCTATTTTAACATTTTTTACGGCAAGAGGATACTCATGCCTGACATATATGAACCCTTCACTCGAACCAATAGCATATGCTCCAATCAGCATTCCTTCTAAAACAGAATGAGGATTTCCTTCCAGAAGGCTTCTATTCATATAGGCACCGGGGTCTCCTTCATCGGCATTACAAACAATGTATTTTACGTCACCCTTAGCCTTTCTGCAAAACTCCCATTTGATACCTGCCGGGAAACCAGCTCCACCCCTGCCACGTAAACCCGATTTTTTCACCTCATATATTATCTCTTCAGGTTTCATTGTTTTGAGAGTTTTGCAGAATGCCGAATATCCACCAATTCCAATATAGTCCTCTATCTTATTGGGATCAATCAATACATTACTGGCTAAATGCGTTCTGACCTGTTTCTGGTAAAAGGGGATATCTTTTTCATATTTAATATTTTTACCGGTTTTTGGATCAACATACAGCAAACGATCAATAACTTTTTTATTGATAATAGCTTCAGATACAATTTCCTCTGCATCTTCCGGTTTAACACTTTGATAGAATATATTTTCAGGATTAACAATAACTATAGGCTCTACCTGACAAAAACCGTGACAGCCTGTTATCCTTGTATTCACCTTTTTGTCCAAATTGTGTTTTTTTAGCGATTCCCTTAATGCATCAATAACAGCTAAAGATCCTTTAGCTTGACCACACGTACCAGATGACACTATTAGACACAACTCATTAGATTCATTTTTTTTAGATTCACGAATTTCACCACACAATGATTCAAATTCACCTATATCCGAAAATCTCATATTCATTATGCATTCTCACTCTTTTTGTATTTATTTAAAATTGTACCTACCATTCTTTGTGTTACATGAGAATAATAAGTATTACCTATGACTACAACTGGACCCAATGCACAGCATCCAAGACATCTAACAGTTTCTAAGGTGAATAGTTTGTCTCCTGTCGTTTCGCCAACATCAATGTCCAGTCTTCTTTTAACTTCATCAACAATCCTTTGCCCCCCTCTCACATGGCAGGCTGTGCCAACACATACATTTATAATATGCTTTCCTCTTGGCTTCAAACTGAAAACTTTGTAAAACGTGGCTGCGGAATAGACCTGTATAAGCGGAATATTTAGTCTATTTGCTACGGTTACAAGAGCTTCTTTTGGAAGATAATTGTACTCCGATTGAATATCTAACAGTATGGAAATCAATGAATCGTCCTCATTATTCCATTTATCCAAAATAGATTCAACAGATATTAATGATTCCATCACAACGATCTCTCATTTAATCGAGATAAAGTGATTCTAAAAGGATTCAACTCTTCCATTAATTCGACCTCCTTCGAAGGACAAATTCGCACTACTCTCCAATTCGACTATTTATAAATTCAAGTTCGAATATATACACGTTATAAATAATGTCAAGGCTAAAATTCGTTTTTTTATGAATTTTTATTCAATTCTATATGAATAATTCAAGAAATAAAGATTTTAAACTATCCAGAAAAAAAATTATAAACCACGAAACACACTAAATACACGAAAAAAACAAATAAATTTAAAAAATCACCAAAGAGGACACAGAGAAGGAAGAACACACCGAGACCACAGAGAAAAAATAGTTTTGTTTATTTAAAACCCAACCCAGAACACCAATAATTAGCCACTGATTTTCACGGATTAACATGGACTTCCCAACCTTTCATCCCTAAATACTTTTTTTTAAAAAAAATTTTTCTATCAGTGTTTATCTGTGTTCATCCGCGGCTATTTTCATTTTTTATGATTATCATTTTGCTCTTTGATATTTGATATTTAATTTATTAATCAAGCATAAGAAATAAAAACAGGCTAACGGACGTTAGCCTGTTTTTATTTCTTATGGTAATTAAGCCTACTACACCCAGCCTCTTATTTTCATCGCATCAACGACTCTCTTAACCGCAACCATATAAGCGGCAAGCCGGTTGTGTACTTTCTCATTAGCTCTCATATCATGAACAGCGTGAAAAGCTTTAGTCATATGCTCATCGAGTTCATTGTAAACCCTCTCAATAGGCCAGTAATAACCTGCTTCATTCTGAACCCATTCAAAATAAGAAACCGTTACACCACCAGCATTTGCAAGAAAATCAGGTATTACATAGCAATCATTATTATGAAGAATTTTATCCGCCTCAGGAGTTGTCGGTCCATTCGCGAGCTCTACGCTTATCTTAGCTTTAATCTTACTTGCATTTTTTTCGGTAATAACATTTTCCAATGCTGCCGGGATTAGCACATCTACATCGAGCTCAAGTAATTCTTCATTACTAATTTTATCTTCGTCCAATTTAACAACACTGCCTTTTTTTAATTTAGTGCTTATGCATTTCTTTGCTTTTAAACCGCTCTTATTCAATATTGCACCTTTTGAATCAGATATGGCGATTACTTTAGAACCAAACATTTCTTCTATTAGAGAATGAGCAAACTGTCCCGCATTACCGTATCCTTGAATTGCAACTGTCGCTTTAGAAAGATCTATGTCGTTTATATACGCGGCTTCCCTCAAAACAAACATTCCGCCTCTTGCTGTAGCATCTCCCCTGCCGAGTGAACCGCCGACATTAATCAACTTTCCGGTTATCACTCCGGGAGTGTTATAACCGGTTATATTTGAATATTCATCCATCATCCATGCCATAATCTGCGGCGTAGTGTAAACATCCGGAGCGGGAATGTCTTTCTTTGGGCCTATAAACCTGCCGAGAGCTCTGATATAACCCCTGGCAAGACGCTCTTTCTCACCCTCGGACATTTCTTTTGGATTACAGATAACACCACCCTTACTTCCACCATAAGGGATATCAACTACAGAAGTCTTCCATGTCATCCAGGCCGCGAGAGCCCTGACTGTATCTATAGTTTCTTCGGGATGCCACCGTATACCGCCTTTTGTAGGTCCACGAGCGTCATTGTACTGGACCCTGAACCCCTGAAATACTTTTGTGGTACCGTCATCTATTTTAACCGGTATAGTAACATGAAGTTCACGCATCGGCCACCTTAGCATCTCGTGAGTACCCGAATCGAGCTTAAGAAGCTTTGCAGCTTCATCTAACTGAGCCTGCGCGATTTTAAAAGGATTTAACTCTTCCATCAAATTAACCTCCTTCAAAAGCTATTTTTTTACCTACTCCCCAATTCAATCCCTTACAATTAAATCGAATATACATAAGTTACAAATATTGTCAAGGGTAAAAATTCATTATTTGTGAATTTTTATTCAATTTTTTCCGAATAATTTAAATCATAGCGCGGCAAAGCCGCTATTTTGCCACAAAGACACAAAGCCCCATTGCACCCAACCCAAATAATTAGACGCAGATTAAAAAAGATTGACAGGATTTATTATTTCGTTTTTTAAAACTTAGCTCAACACCCTAAATCAATCTCACAGGGAGATGTCGAGGACATGTAGCCCATACCACTTTTATTTTGTCGACGTTTCATCTGAAAAAATAAAAATTAAAGGGGATGAGTGGGTTTAGCGTTCTCTGTGCTCTCTGTGGTTAAAAAATTGGAGGTAGTATGGTGGAACATTACCATTGACAACTTCGTCTTGAATTATATACTTTAATATGAAAATTGAGGCGCCTTTATTCTTGCTTGGATGTACTTTTGTAAGCATAGGAATTCTATTTATGTTATTTGCTAAAATTCCATTCTTTTCGCGTTTACCGGGAAGCATAGTAATTGAGAGAAGAAATTTTGTATTTCTCTTCCCCCTGGTTTTCTGTATTTCTGCTTCTATAATTCTAACGTTGGCACTAAATTTATTTTTTGCCAGAAAATAGAGGCGGAAAGTGAAAACGGATTCTCTTGTTATTATCCCAACTTATAATGAGAATGATAACATTGCATCTATCATTAAAGAAGTTCTACTTCAAGGAAACGAATTTGAGGTCTTGATTGTTGATGATAATTCTCCCGATGGCACCAGCAATACCGTTAAAAAAATCCAAAAAAGGGAATCTGACAAAAAGAACAAAAGAGTACATTTAATCCAGCGGGAAAAGAAAATGGGGTTAGGAAGCGCCTATATTGCCGGTTTCAAGTGGGCATTGGAAAGAAATTATGATTTCATATTTGAAATGGATGCCGATTTCTCCCACGATCCTTCTAACCTTGTAAAATTACAAAAAACCCTAATTGAAGATAAAATGGATCTTGTACTTGGCTCGAGGTACAAAAAAGGCGTCAATGTAATAAACTGGCCTATGTCGCGCCTTATCTTAAGCTATTTTGCAAATATTTTTGCTAAAACGGTAACCGGGGTACCTCTCACCGATCTTACCAGTGGTTTTAAGGGCATAAGAAAATCTGTCCTTGAAAATCTAAATTTTGAAAAATTTGATGCCGAAGGATATGGATTTCAGATAGAAATCCATTTTTACACATATTGGAAGAGATTTAAAATCAAGGAAATTCCCATTGTTTTCGTCGAACGCAGAATTGGAAATTCCAAAATGTCAAAAAAAATCGTATGGGAAGCTTTCTGGCTGGTCTGGAAGTTGGGGTTACGCAGATTAATTAAAAAAATATGACCCTTATTATCGGGATTGTAAACTATAACACAAAAAAGGATTTAAAAAAATGTATAAAATCAATACTACAGAAACCTCCAGAGTGTAGCTTCCGAATCATTATTGTGGATAACAATTCGAAAGACGGAAGTAAAATATTTCTAAAACAAATAAAACAAAAAAATATTAAGTACATTTTAAATAAGGAAAACAGGGGATTTGGTGCAGCGTGTAATCAGATAGCAAAAACGCAGAATTCTTCCTATATTTTATTTTTAAATCCCGATGTTGAAATTAGAAAAAATTCGATAGATAAACTTATAAATTTTTTAAAAAAGAATGAAAAAGTAGGTATAGTTACGGGGAAATTACTTTTCCCCGATGGTTCCCTCCAACTTTCTTGCAGGAAATTCCCTACGATTCTAAGAGCTCTTTTTGGGAGGGAGTCAACCTTGCGAAAAATTTTTCCCAATAACATGATTTCAAAAGAATACTTGATGTCGGAGCTTGATTACAATAAAATCCAATTTCCTGATTGGGTGAGAGGCGCTGTGATACTTTTTAAAACAGATATTTTTGAAAAAATCGGCGGTTTTGACGAAAAATTCTTTCTGTATTTTGAAGATACGGACATTTGCCTGCGTCTCAGAGAAAAAGGCTATAAAACAGCATATCTACCTGAAGCTGTTTTTTACCACAAATTGGGATCAAGCACAAAAAAAGAACAGTTAAAAACAAAAATTATCCATAATATATCTATGTTTCATTATATTAAAAAAAATATGAATTATAATTTCATCTTTCTTTCTTTCCTTTTCATCGCTCTGATAACAAGACTTATTTTTGTTTTTATGGTATTATCTATAAAGGATATGAAAAAATGATTCAAGAAAAAAAGCACTATATAAGATTCACGATAACTTTATTTGATATCATTATCTTGATATTTACCTACTGGTTAACAGTAATAATCAGAGCAAATATACCCTCCTCAACAGGACAAATCACCGAATGGTACTTTTCTTATTACGTAAAAATATTTCCAATCTTTTTAATCACATTCGCACCCGTCATATACCTCAACAATTTAACTTTGCAGAATTTTCCTGTTGATAAATATAATTTCTATTTAAGAACAACTCTCTCGTTTCTAATAGCCATTGCAATATATATAGTCATACTTTATTATTTTAAATTATTCAATCAGAGTCGTGTTGCTCTTTTATTCTTTGGACTTTTCTCGGTAACTCTTATGATATTAAATAGAGAATTGATTTCAAAAAATCCTAAGAACTCGATAAAAACGATTGTGTTTGGGAAAGTAAAAGCCGCAAAAGAGCTTGAAACCTTATTTTCACTTCACGATTTTTTTGGGATAAAAATAGTAGAAGTGCTCAATAAAGTTCCTGAAAATTTAACGGAACTTTTGAAAGATGAACCTATCGAATGGATTATAATTACGGAAAAAACCCACAAAAAATATATCAACAAACTCGAGAATCTTGGGATAACCGTTTCTTATTATCTAAAAGAAGTATTTGGAAGCATACCCGGTTTTGTTTCTCTTGAAACTTCTTTACCATCACCAATAATCACTTTTCACCCCTTCCCACCCCATTATGCGGGATTATTTATTAAATATACATTAGACCGAATATTGTCTTTCATGGCAATATTTCTTTTGTTTCCAATATTCGTTATAATCACCATTTCAATAAAATTAACTTCAAAAGGAGCTGTAATATATAAACATCCCAGAGTAGGTTTAAATGGGAAAATTTTTTCTATGTTTAAATTCAGAACAATGTTTGAAAATGCCGACGAAACAAAGAAAAACCTACAACATTTAAATAAAATGGATAAGGTAGTATTTAAAATAAAAAACGATCCGAGAATAACAAGAATCGGAAGACTTCTCAGGCGTTTCAGTCTTGATGAACTACCTCAATTATTTAATGTCTTAAAAGGAAATATGTCACTGGTTGGGCCCAGACCCCCTCTAATTGAAGAAGTGAACCAATACGAAAATTGGCAAAGGAAAAGACTATCTATAAAACCGGGATTAACCTGTCTATGGCTAATAAATGGACGTTCCGATTTACCATTTGAGGAATGGATGGAACTCGATTTGGAATACATAAATAACTGGTCATTAAGCCTGGATTTCTTCATTCTCTTAAAAACAATCCCGGTTATTTTATCAGGAAAGGGAGCTTATTGAATTTTTTAATTCTACTTTTATTTTTTAACACTTCAGAAAATAAACAGTTAAAGAAACTCAGAAACTTTTATCAGCTACCGCTGTTAATCGAACCTTCATTTGTGAAAAAGGAAGAAGCCTATTTAAATCTAGCTGTTATAGATATAAGGCTTAATGAATTAGAAAGAGCTTTGAATGAGGCAAAAAAAGCAGAATACTATGATAGAAAAATCGAAGCCACTTATCTCGAAGGAGTTATTTATCACCTCAAAGGAGATAATGAAAAAGCTACTTTAAAATTTAAAGAACTTAACCAGTGGGAATATACCTGCTTTTTAGAAAACCTTTACCTTCTTTCTATGGAAAAAGGGTTACCTCCTCAAATGGTAAAAACTCTACCTGACTCTCTCAGTTTTTATTTTATTTTTTATGAAAAAGATACATCGAAAATTTTAAACCAGATAGACAACTCAATTCTGCCTCTGTGGCAAAATTTTCTTGGAAGAGGTTACTTATGTTACAAAAGAGAAAAATTTAGAAGAGCTTTAAATTATTTTAATGAATCTTATAAAATCCAACCCGCCAAATATACCGGCATATATATAATCTCTACGCTATTTCAACTTAATGAATTTGATAGCCTTTTATCTTTTAAAGCAAAGCATTCTATAAATACCCCCCTAACAAATTATCTCGAAGGTGAAGTCTTCTATAAAAAAGGAGAAATAGAAAGGGCGCTAGAAATTTTTCTATCCGATACCAATTCTAAATATAAAACGCATGCTATTTTCGGAGCGGGATGGAGTCAATATCATTTGGCAAAATATTCAAAAAGCGCTAAATTATTTGAGAGGTTTCTTGAAGTTTACGAAGAAAAAGAATTAGAACAATATGCCTTATATCGTCTTGCGCGTGCTCAACTTAAACAAGGCAAAGTTGAAAGCCTGGAATACTTTAAAAGAATAGTGAAAGAATACCCTGATTCTCCCCTTAGAGACGATGCCTGTCTCCTCCTTGGTAAAATCAACTTTTTACTCAACAATTACGAAGAAGCAATTAAATGGTTAAATCTCTTCACAAAAGAGTTCCCTTCATCTCGTTGGGCACCAAATGTCTATAAATACCTTGGGGAAATTTTCAAAAATAAGGAAGAGTACGATACAGCTTTAAATTACTATGAAAAAATATTATCACTCAGCTGGGCTTCTTCAGATTTGTTTGACGAAGCAAGATATAGTATAGAGGAAATCAAATGGAAAAAAGGTGAATATCCCACAAAGATAAATATGTATAAAGCTTTCACAAATAAGTATCCTGAAAATCGAAGGACTCCATCCTTGCTTTTAAAAATAGGTGAATACTACCATGCGGCAAAAAGATACGATTTAGCAATTCAATATAACAATAAAATCCTATTAAATCATTCCGAATCCGAAGAAGCGAATGAATCCCTATTAATTCTTGTAAAAATTTACCGGGAGATGGGTGACAGAAAAAGTGCTATTGAGTTACTAAAAAAAGGGTTACAGGAAAGACCGGAATTAAACAATGAAATAAACCTGAAACTTGGTGAGATTTATTACGAAGCCGGCGAATTAAAAAAATCAATCAAATATTACAAAGAAGTCACCTCAAAAATTCTCAAACCCTATACTCTATATCAAATCAGTATAATTTATCAAGAACTCGGTCTTTTTAAAGAAGCTCGAATACCTTTAAAAAATATCATAGATAATTTTCAGGGATCGGAATACTTAGACGAAGCTTATTTACTTATCGCAAAAACTTATATGCATGATGGCTCTCTAAAAAAAGCAATTGAAATCTTAAACGAAGGTTTAGCAAAATTAGAACATAAAGAAATAGGACCTTTGCTTTCCTTCAAAGCTGAAATCTACTGTGAATTCAAAGATGAAGAAGCTCTCGACTTATATTTAGAAAGCGTCAAATTAACTTATGATAATAAAAGGAAAATAAAAATTTTAGAAAATGGTAGAAAATGTGCAATAAGACTTAACCGGTACGATAAGGCTGAAATGTTCGAAGACCTTATAAATGAACTTAAATTCCCAAAAGAATAAAATGAACCACGAAAAGAAACAAAGAAACAACGAATTACACCCCGATACAGTCATTCTTCCTTACGGGGCTGGCAAATAACACAAATCAATTAAAAAAATTTACCACAGAGGACACAGAGAAAAAGACACACAGAGCACACAATACTCCAATAATAGCCACGGATGTACACAGATTTAATATATATTTTTTTGATTTAACAACAATAAAGGATAGGGTGGTTGGGTAATCTTGTGTTAATCTGTACAATCTCGTGGTTACTAGTTATTTCACCAGATCTGATAAATTTTTTACTATTTTATCCAGAGAGGGTACATCGAAGAATTTTTTCCCGGAAATCAAGTTTGCAACTGACTGATACATCTGGGAAACCGCTTTTTTCAACTCCTTCGGCAAAGGCTCAGGGGAAATCTTTATAAGAGACTTCCAATCCTTAAAATTCTTTTCTTTTGCTTTTTTAACTTCTTTGTACCATTTGGACTTTCTGTAGTGTTTACGTAGTATTTCCTTACTTAAAGCAATCTCATTAAAAAGGAATCGGCATTCATCAAGTGTTCCCAATGCATCAACCACCATAATAAAACCTCTATCATCCATTGCAAATTCAAGTTTTCCGTCCTGATTAACAATACCGGCTTTCTCCGTTACTTCTGTAATAATATTACTAACATTTAAAAGCATACTCTTTATTTCTTCGATCTGGTCGGTGTCAAGATTGGATAACCGCCTTGCTTCTTCCCACGATAAATATCTATCAGTTTCTTCCAATTTTGTCGATACATCCAGAATAGGTTTTTCTAAAGAGACATTGGGAGTTATTTCATGTTCGTATTTAATCTCTCCCCTGTTGTATCTTTCCCAGAAAGAAGAACCTTCGGGTACAGAATTCCTATAAATGCATTCCAGGGGAATGAGAAAATTCTTTAAGACATTTTTGTAAACAGAATAATCATATTCTCCATTTTTTATCTCAGGTTTTACCACACGAACAAGTTTAACTTTAATTGTATTGAAAGGTTTATCGACTTTACCGAAATCATGTGTTTTTCCACCGATAACAGCTCCGAGGTAATGATTGGGAATACCTCTTTTTCTCAGAATCTCGAAGAAATGGGAAGTAATTATTGCCAGAGATGAACCTTTATTGGGTATATGATCCGGCATCTCCCCCCAATCAAAAACCGAGTACCTATCAGAGAATTCAAAAAATCCAAATCCTAACTTACTATCTGTGGGTTTCTCAACCACCGAAAGATCCTTTACGCTACCCATTAATCTTTTTATCCTCCTTATCTATCTTTTGCTTATAAACTTTTTGATATTCAAATATTTTCTCCTGTAAACTATTATCACGAAGTCCAAGTATTTTAATAGCAGCGAGTGCAGCCTGCTCCGAACCAAGCACAACCATAGGAGCAACCCCACTTGGCATTCTAAGGCTCGAAAAAATATCTGCTCCTCCAAACTTCTCAGAATATGGGGGTGCAGCGATAACCGGTTTAGTCGTGTTAGCGTCTATGAAACCACTCAAAGCATTACTTCTTCCCGCAATTGTGATATAAACAACTTCTTCATCTATGTTCTCTTTCAATATTTCAAGAACCTTATCCGGAGTTTTATGTGCTGAAGCGACCCTTAACTCACAATGAATCCCAAACTCTCTTGCTACTTTTTCTACCTTTTTAGCATAGTCCAGATCTTTAGACGAACCCATAATAATTAAAATTTTAGCCATAATTATCCTTTTGTACCCCCTCCAGGGATTACTATTCTAGATTTTACTTTATCTTTTAGCTCTTTTTTCTTTGGAGTTAAAAGTCCGGATCCGCTTTCTTCAAATTCCTCTTCGGAAACACCTTTAAATTTAGGCTTTTCTATGTTCTCAGTATCATTCGTTTCAACTTTTTTGGGCAAAAATTCGTACAAAAAAGCCCAGACCCTACTATTATCTGCAAGAGAACTATTGAGGGCGCTTCTTATAAAGACCGCTATAAAAAAGACATTCGCATCTAACGGAAGACCTTGATATAAAAATTGAAGTACCATAAGTGTCGCCTCGCCTTTTGGATTATCCCTATATTTCTCCGCATACCTTTTTAATTTCTCTTTAATTACTGAAAGAAGAGCAGGAGTCACTGTCCTTTTAAGACCTTCCTGAAGAAATTCCTTACTATCTTTTATCTTCCCCTCAGCCACTTCCTTTAGAAAGGCATCCAGTTCTTTAGTTTTAACCTTAACTCTACGAAACTCATCTTCGTAAGGTAAATTGATCATTAAAGCAGTCAAATTATAAAAACGCTCATCTGATATTTTCTTATTTTTGTTCATATTTTCATTATAAAAAACAGACAACTTTTGTCAAGGAAAAAAAAGATGAACTTAGCCACGAAGACACCAAGGCTCCAAGAAAAAAGGAAAGTTTTTTATTAAATTTTAAATCCTTAGTGTCTTTGTGTCTTTGTGGCATAATCAACGGACAACAACGAATTTCCCTTTATGTATTATTCTTCCTTCATCGACTATGAAATACATGTATAAACCAGAAGTCAGATCCAAATGATCTCTCTCAATCCAAAAAACTTCCTTTTCAGGAGGCACTTCATATTCTTCTTTTATATCACCAATTATATCATAAATAAATATATTTTTCCCTCCAAGATCTCTTGCCGAAAAATTCAACCTATTGTGCCTCTCATAATTAAATGGATTAGGATAAACATTAATTTTGCCGGAGTCGGGGTAATTAAAATCAAGATCGAATTCATACAAACCGGCATAAGTTCCCACAAACAAATTATTATTATCAGTGAAATGAAGGGGAGAAATAACGTCCTCTAAAATAAATGCCGGTAAATTTTCCGATTCTAGTGGTAATGAACTTCCTTCAGGATCAAAATAACTCAACCCTGATTCGCTATTATAGCACCAAATTCCTCCCTGAAAATCAACAGCAAGACCATCAACTCTATCCGAACTTAACCCCGAATTACTCGCAGTGTATATCATATCAACACTTTCTCCTGTAATATAAGCAAGACCTGTTTCCAGACCCGCCCAAATATTACCTTCAATATCTGCACTCATTGAAACTGTACTCGAGCCGAGATTTCCTATTACTTTTTCAATCGTTCTGTCATCATACAAAATATGGATACCCGCACCTCCCATAGATGGAGAATTTCCGCAATAAATACCTTCAGACCCTTCGGCAAAAACTCTTTTCCATATAATCTCGGGATCGCTGTATATGGTCCATTCAAGCGAATCTTCACTTACCCAATGCATTCTTAAAACCCAATTGTTGCTATTAAATCTATTCATTAAGCCAAGCCATAAATCATCATTACTATCCACAAGCATACCGGTGACAGTAGTCGCAGGAATCGGAAGGTCGATGGGACGAGGCATTGTATCATTCTGCGTGTCCCAACAGTACAAAATGGTATCAAGTTCCCAGTACCATAAACCGAAATATATTCTACCTTCAGAATCGGACTCAATATTAAAAAGATACCCACCAGAAAGTCCCCAGGAATTTCCCCTGTTAAGAACTTCCCATCCGACACCATCAAATACAGAAATGCTTCTACTGTACTTATGGCATACATAAATTTTCCCATCCGGAGTTTGAACCAAATCGGTAACTAAATTGGAAGCGAGCCCGGGAGTATAGATATAATCGGATGAACCCACTAATCCAATTCCATTTCCTCTAACAACTAAAACTATTGGATCAAGAGGTGAAACTCTGGCAAATCCTCTCACGTCTCCCCCATGTATCCTCTGCCAAACACCCTCATATCTATAAAGACCTCTCCTGGTGCCTATGTAAATATCTTCGTCAATCTCCCCAATAGTCCATACAGTATCATCAGAAAAAATCGCTGTATCGGCTGTAATTTCTTTACAACCCCAACTCCCCCCAGCCCATATTGAATTACCAGACACAAAAAGAGAATAAGTATCTCCGGAAGAATCAATCATAGTCGTATCTTCAAAATTAGAATCAGATTTAAAAACTCCTCTATTGGTCCCAAGTAAATAGCAGGTGTCAAGGGGTAGAATTTCAAAAACCTGAAAATCATAATCTCTACGTTCAACTCGACTCAGATTGTCAAAATTGTTTAAATTAAACCACTGAATGCCTCTTTGTCCACCAAGTATGACTTTGTTCTTGTTCAATCTAATACAATATGGGTCAGTGTCCTGCGTAAATAAAATAGGATTAAAAGTCTGAAAGCTTATCAAAGTAAGATCCTCATTAAATATTGAAATACCACCTTTTGATAAAACAAAAACCGAATCTCCTTTTATAAAAAGGTCCTTCGTCTCGTTACTCGGAAGACCGGAAGTAGAATTTACCGAATTCCAGCTGCTATCCTGAGGGTTAAATGAAACCAATCCGCCGTCGTCAGTAGTCATATAAATATGATTTGAATACACACTATTATTAAATAAATCCATTCTCAAATAAAGGTCTCTTGCGTTGACAGTTATGGAAAGTAAAAATAGAAACAAAATCCCTCCTTATTACGTATTATTTTTTTTAACTTTTTGCCATATCTCTTCAAGCTCCCGAACCGAAAAATCAGTCATATCTCTATTTTTTAAGATTTTTTCAAGTTTATGGAACCGCATCTCGAATTTATTATTTGCTCTCTGTAGAGCGATTTCGGGATTGATATTCAGAAAATTGCCAAGATGGGCTACCGCAAAGAGTATATCACCTAATTCTTCTATTTTTTCTTCCTCATTTTTTGAATTCTTAAGTTCCTCAAGTTCTTCATCTATTTTTTCGAATACTCCGCTGATTTCCTCCCAATCAAAACCCTTTCTCGAAGCCCTTTTTTGAATTTTAGACGAACGCAACAGCGCCGGCAAACCTCTCCCAATCTTCCATTTTTTACCCTTTCTTTCGTCCCAATTCTCCAATACTTCTTCTGCAGAATTTGCCACCTCCTCGCCAAAAACGTGAGGATGCCGCACAATCATCTTTTTTGAGACTTTATCAAATACCTTATCAAAAGTTGTATTATTCTCTTCCAATATAACTCCCATCATAAAAACGGTAAGAATAACATCACCAAATTCCTCAATGATATTTTCTAAATTATCTTCCGTTATCTCCGCATTAAGCTCATAAACTTCTTCTAAAAGCTCGGGAATGAGGCTTTTTAGAGTCTGCACTCTATCCCAGGGACATTTTTTTCTTAGAGTTCTTACCAGTTCCAAAAAGTCATTCATAAAAGGAAAGATAAGCGTAAACAACCATATGTCAACTTTAAATTAACCACAAGATTACACAGATTATCACAAGATTTTTGTTGTTGTTTTTAACTAAGACCAAAACCAAAGACCTAAATGAGTGTTTTTTTACTAATTCACTAATTAACCATTTCACTAATAAACTAAAATTATGGCTCAATAATCCCAACTGTTATATTACGCTGTGTGTCTCCTTTTCTGTACGAATAAAAAACTTTTGAGGTATAAGTTTTCTCAGGAAACGGAAAAATTTTACTAACGCCGTATTTTTTAATAATTTTGATATTAGCTTCTTCAATATCCAGAAAATAGCGATTTTTTTTGATGTTTATACCACCTATGTAAAATTTATTGAAAAACTCAAATACTTCTTTTCCGACTTCGTAATTTTCAGGGTCAATACAGGGTCCAAGAGCAACTTCCCAGTTGCGAGGATTTAAATTATATAGTTGTTCCATTTTTAACAAGAACTTTTTAGCAATCATAAGCACAGTTCCTTTCCAACCCATATGGAGAAGTGCAAGTATTTCCTTCTCTGGATGGTAGAAAATCATAGGAAGACAATCCGCGGTTCTTATATATAAATTCAATCCTTTCTCATTCGTAAAGAGTCCATCTCCTACCAGTTTTATATCCGTTCTTGCCCTATGGATGATTGAAGAATGAATCTGGGTAAGATCAATAAATTCACCTTTAATTTCACGGAGCGGATTAAAAGATTTTGTTCCCTGAAATATTCTCACTTTTGAGTCAAAGGCGAATTCATACCATTCTTTTATATTTCTCTTTTTCTTCTGCCATATTTTAAATTTATTGTTTCTTTTACCCATATTTGATTCTATATGTTTTTTTATCAAAATCAAGTTTCATTTAAATGTAATTTTAGAGTTTTTTAAATATTTTCCCCTTGACTAAAATGATTTTTTTCGTATATTTCTTTATAAAAGGCGGATGGTGCCTTAAAAAGAAACCTAAGGAGGGATGTATATGCGTAAAATTTTAGTCGTTTTAATGTTAGTGTGTGTGCTTGGTCTCTTTGCACAGATTCCGGCAGGCACAAAATCCGTAGCAGTTCTCGCCGGTGGAACCGGTGATCTCCTTGATAGTGTCGGGTTTTCCTATGGAATTGACGTAAATGCCGGTTATTTTATAATGGATGCCCTCGAAGTAGACGCTATTCTCGGTTTTAATGGTTCAACCGTAGAAGGTGTAGACGCAGTATTTGATTTGGGTATTGGTCTTCTTTACCATATGCCGCTTAGCCCGATGCTTGGTCTGTATGGCGGAGCTGCGTTCACATATACCAGTGCGGGAGATGGTGCAATGGCTGTTCCAATCGATGTAGGTTTGGAACTCTTCTTGACTCAAAACAATGCCGTAAGAATAGCAAATAGATTTACATTAAATATGGAAGAAGGTGCGGATAATACCGACAAAATTATGATCGGTACAGTTCACTACTTTCAGTAAGTAAGGACAGAAATTTACTTTCGGCACCATCTGTTCTTTATTACTCAAAGGTAGTTAATAAAAAAACGGAATTTGAAAAAATTCCGTTTTTTTATTTTATCTTTCTTTTATATAACAAATATGCACCAAAAACCCTTGACATTTATACTTAAAAGAGTATACTATATAAACAAAAACCTTACAAAAAGGGAGGTCATATGAAAAAATTTGCAGTTTGTTTAGTATTATTGTTAGCGAGCATGCCACTTTTAGCAATAGGAACAGGTATCGGAATTGGTCTAACCGGTGGCATCGAGATGATGGTACCCGATTCAGGGGAAACCCAGAACTATACAGCGATTGGAGGCGTAGTCGATTTTTCTCTTCCCGGCATGCCGATAGGTCTACGTGGCGGCGTCGAATACGCATGGAAGTCTTTTGAGGGAGATGTTAGTTCTAGTGCTATATTTATTCTTCTTGCCGGTCAGTATAATATCGTTCTTCCAGGCGCTCCTATGAGTTTTTACATCGGGGCAGGCGGAGAAATGGTTATGTCTAGTACCGACTTACCAGACCCACTACCAGACCCTGACGGTGAAACTAACTTCGGTATCCTCGGTTATGTGGGAGCAAATTACAGTATGGGCGGCATGGGATTATTCGCGGAAGTTGGTTACGGAATGATATTCTCCGATCCATCAGGCACCCATATACCAATCAGAGGCGGAATTAAGATTAGTCTATAAATTAAAGAAGTTTTAGTAAAAACAAAAAGGCGTATATTCAAATATACGCTTTTTTGGTTTTCATAGCACAGAGAAATTATTTGGGCTATTCGTGCAATTCGTTGTTACTTCTTTTGTTGGTTCGTTGGCTCGTTAGGTCGTTGGGTGGTTAAAACAAAAGATAAAATCCTGTAAATCCGTGTTAATCTTGTCAAAATTTTTGGGTTGTGAAGGGTAAAACGTGTCTCTGTGCCTCAGTGTGAGATTAATTTAGGGGTGTAGCGTGGTTCTGTTTTTCCGTTTTAGAAAGGTATCTTTTTATCAATTTCGTGGTAACCGGAGCCGCATGAGTACTGCCATGACCCGCGTTTTCGATTACCGTAAATATTACAATCTCAGGATCTTCAAATGGCGCAAATCCAACGAAAAGAGAATGATCCTCCCCGTGCGGATTTTGCGCTGTGCCGGTTTTGCCCGCAACCGTTATATCGTTTAACCGTGACCAGTATGCAGTACCCTTAAGTGTATTCACTACATTTTTCATGGCTTCTCTTACGAATTGCAAATTTTCGTCTGAAACCGGCAAATTTATTTTTTTAGGCCTGAGCTTCTTAATTGTATTTCCCTCGTTATCTGTTATTTTCTTTAGTACATGAGGTTGGTAGGTCCAACCACCGTTTGCAACAGCTGCGAAAAAAGTAGCTCCTTGCAGAGGGGTAACAAGTATCTCTCCCTGACCAATTGCAAGATTTGCCAGAACCCCCCTTCCCCAACCCCTCTTACCATACTTTTTGTCATACCATTCTTTTGAAGGTAGAAAACCAGATCTTTCCCCCGGCACATCAACTCCGCACTTTCTGCTAAAACCTAACTTGCTGGCGTTATCTACAAACAACTCAAGAGTCATCGACATGCCGACCTGGTAAAAATATATATCGCAGGATTGAATTATAGCATCAATCAGTTTCAAAGACCTATGTCTCTTCCAACAACTAAAATAACGATTCCCAATCCAATACATACTGTCACACGGAGTGAATCTTGTTTCTTTTTTCACCAGTTTATTTTCCAATCCTATAATAGCAGTCCATATTTTCGCGATTGAACCCGGAGGATATTCCCCTGCTATTACCCTATCCCAGAGTGGCGCGCTCTCATTATTACGCAGCGAATCCCATTCAATGTTAGAGATTCCTGCCGCAAGCTTATTTGACTTATATCCGGGTTTTGAATAATAAAGAAGAATTTCTCCGTTTTTCGGATTCATAGCCACACATGCTCCGCTCTCAAACTCTAAAAAAAGAGAATCCGCGTAAAGGGTTAGAGGTTTAGATACTGTTAGATAAACATTAAAACCTCTTCCCGGAGATTTACCGTAAGAATCATCAAATCTTCTTACCACCACACCCCTCGCATCAACTTCATAAATGGAAACGCCATTTTTGCCTCTAAGAAATGGTTCATATTCTAATTCGAGTCCTTTCTTTCCTACAATGTCTCCCATTATATAGTCACCGGCAAATTTTTCCAACTCCTCTCTGGTAATTTCTCCCGCGTAACCTAATAGATGCGAAAACATTTTATCCTTTTCATAAAAACGTACTGGTTCCGTAATCAATCTAACTGAAGGAAAGTTTTCCTGTTTTTCTACTATTTTTGATGTAGTTTCAAAAGAAAGTCTTCTTATCCTGCAGGTTCTAAAATTTGGATTTATCCTTTTTCTTAACTCTTTTATATTAATTCCAAGTGGTTCACATAAACCTTTAACTTCAAGCGAATCAAGATAGTAAGGATATATAATTAATGAATAAGAAGGTCGAGATTCGGCCAAGACCTCCCCTTCCCTTGATAAGATTTTTCCTCGCGGAGGAGTAATCATATCTCTTCGCATTCGATTTTTCTCAGACAGATTCCTGTAATAGTCTTTTTTTACTAATTGAAGTTGAAATAGTCTAAAAACTAAGGTTAATAGTATAAATAGAGTTAATATTCTCGGAGCTTTTCTCATTTGAATTTTTTTATGAAATATAAAATAACTAAACCAACTGCGCTGTTTAATACAGCTTCCGGTATCGATTGGGTAAAAACTATATAAAATATAGCGTCTATCTTATCGGCTTCAATTACAACCTGCAGGACACCAATAAGTAAAACAGTACAAAATAACAAAATAAGAGAATTATATCTAAATTTAAATATTTTATTTTCCACTACCTTTAAGCCAAGTACAACAGAAGTAAATATCAAAGGATAAGTACCGGTAAAAACCGGAAAATATATTTCATATAGGAATCCAAGGAAAAAACCTGCAAAAAGTCCGTATAATGGATTCCAGTATAAAGTTACAAAATAAAGTAAAATAATTATGGGTTTAAACGAAATATTTCCTATCAAGAAAATTTTGCCCGAATTTAGAGAAAGAAAAAGCGCAAAAGAAGATAACAGAAATAAAGTAAGGATTTTCACTTTTTTATAATAAAGACCACGTCTATTTTGTTAAAGTTCTCAAAAGGGGTAACCTCCGTATCTAATGAATAATCATTTGGTTTTTTCCTGACATAAGTAACTATACCGACAGGCAATCCTTTTGGGAAAACAGAACCTTTTCCTGAAGTTACGAGAGTATCTCCTTCTTTTAAATCCGCATATTCCGGTATTCCTTCAATAAAAAACTTTTTGTTCCACTTAAGAATTCCCTGCGCTTCACTTCTCGTATCCTTTATTGAAATTGCAGAATTATAATTTTTTAATGTTTGAACAATAGAAGTATTTTTACCTACTTTCAGGACTTTACCAACAACGCCTTTAAAACTTATAACAACAGCGTTTCTTTCTATTCCGTCAGAAGTACCTTTCGCAATCTGGTATGAAAGATTAATTTCTTCGGGCGTTCTTCTTTCAACCTCAACGGGTATTATAACATTCGGATAGTTAAATCTAAATTCTAATATTTTCTTTAATTCCTGATTTTCTTTCTTTAATTCATCAAATACTTGTCTTTCATATGAAAGTGTAGCGATTTTATTAAGCAATCTTGAATTTTCTTCTTTCAAACCGTCACCGGGCAATAACCTGGAAAAGAAGTTACGAAAATTTAGTGAAAGAAAATCGTAGGATTTATCCCGCAGTTCGATATCACTAAATCCGTCTATCACTATGAATAATAATGATATACAAAAAAGTAAAAGATAAACCCGCAGGATCTTTTTTTCCACTATATAGATTCCATCAATAGATTTCTGTTTTCTTCGATATTATTAAGAATTATACCGGCACCCATAACAACAGATCTAAGAGGATCTTCTGCAATTTCGACTTTTAAATCCGTTTCCTCCTGTATCATTTTATCAATATCTCTTATCAGGGCGCCACCACCGGTAAGAAATACACCTTTCTCCACTATATCAGACGCTAACTCGGGAGGCGTTTCGGACAAAGCCTTTTTGATTGCATTTTTCATAAGACCAAGCGCCTCTTTCATCGCTTCATAAACTTCGTTTGTCTTTATTTTAATAGATTTTGGAAGACCATCAACAAGATCACGCCCGCTTATCTCCATCTCCCTATCTTCTGCAGATGTTACAGCAGCACCTATTTCTTTCTTTACTTTTTCGGCAAAAGCTTTTCCTATGGCCATATTGTATTCATCATATAAGTAAGTTTGGATTGAATCATTCAGTTCACTACCAGCTATTTTAATTGAAACCTGATTTACAATTCCAGATAAAGCAATTACTGCGATCTCTGTGGTTCCTCCGCCAATATCAATAACCATATGCCCTGTAGGCTCTTTTACAGGGAGGTGCATTCCCATAGCCCCGGCTATGGGCTCGGAAACCAGCAAAACTTCCCTTGCTCCTGCTTCCTGAACAGTATTCATCACAGCTTTTTTCTCAACAGGAGTTATTCCTGAGGGAACGGCAACCAGGACCCTTGGTCTGATGAACAATTTTTTCTTTTGTACTTTTTCAATAAAAAACCTCAGCATACTTTCAACAACCTTGAAATCAGCTATAACACCATCTTCAAGGGGTTCAGAGATGATAATGTCTTCAGGCGTACGACCAAGCATAGGGATAACTTCTTTTCCTGCTGTAATCAATTCTTTTGTACCCTTCTTCAGGGCAACCATAGAGTTTTCGTCAAGAACAACACCATCTGTCTTTGTGTAAATTAATGTGTTAGATGTACCAAGGTCAATAGCCATGTTTGAGCCTTCAAGCGAAAACCATTTAAATAAACGATTCAATTTCATCTGTCCTCCTTTCTCCGCTATCTTTCTTAACTATGCTAATACCAAGAGGCGCTTATGTCAAGGGTTTCTAAGTAAATCCTAAAGATTTATATATATTCATTGTTTTCTTTATCATTTTTTCATAGGAAAAATACTTTTCAACTCTTTCTCTTCCTTTTTCACCCATTTTCCTTCTCTCTTCCGAGTCTTTTATTAATTCTTCCAACTTCTCAATATAGCCTTTTAAATCATCAGGAGATACTAGATACCCGGTTATCGAATCCAAAACTGCTTCAGCCGTTCCATCCACCGAAGAAGCAACTACAGGAAGACCAGAGGCCATCGCTTCTAAAACAGTTCTGGGTAATCCTTCCCATTTCGAAGGCAAAAAGAAAATATCCATACCCTTTAGTATTTTTGGAATATCTTCCTGCCAACCGGGAAATTTTATTCTTTTGCTATCACCTACTAACTTTTTGGTCTTATTTTTTAATGGCCCGTCTCCAACATATATAAACTCAACTTCGGGATATTTGCTTACGACTTTTTTTGCTACTTTCGCCCAAATAAGCGGATTTTTTTGAGGTTTGAAGTTGGCAATTGTTCCTATGACAATTTTTTTTCTTTTATTTTTCCCGGAAGAACTATTAAAATCGGAATAATTTATTGAATTTGCAATCCAGACAAGCCTATTTTTACTGCCTATTCCCCATTCCCTCAATCTATCAATGTGTACTCGTGCCTGGGTTATAATAACATCACCGAAGAAAGAGGAAATTCTCTCGGCATTCAAATATATAAACCTTTTAAAAACTTTGACATAGGGATTTATTGCAAAACCGTGAACCGTGTGTACAGAGTAAACAAAAGGCAGCGTCCCACAAATCAGTCTTCCGATTACACCTGCTTTGGACCCATGAGTATGCAGGATTATTCTATCATATTTTTTATACAATTTAATCAAAAAAGTTCTTAATTTAAAAAAACAAATAATATCGCGTATCGGGGTTATTTCCCTTGTTAAACAAGAAAATGTTATATGTCTATTTTTAAATTCCTCTGTTACTTCGTCATAAAGGTTGCCGCCTTTTCCAGTTATTAGAATTCCCTTACCCTTCAGTTCTCGCATTAATTCTAAAACTCTTTTCTGAGCGCCTCCCAATTCTAATTTTGCCATACATTGAACGACTATTACTGACATAATTCGAAAGCTAACCTCCTACCTTCTAAAATGGATTCCTCCATATAGGAATATTCCCAATTTCCGAATCTTCCCGCTAAAGTAATATTATATTTTTTCAGAAAATCTTTTATTTCTTCAAGAATCTTTTCCCTGTTTTTATTGTAAATCGGATACGCATACGGAATATCAAGAAAAGAAACGTGCTCTATTGCTTCCTTCTTAAATAAACCTATTTCTACTAAAGCTTTAATAACATCATCATTTATACTTTTATCCGGTTTATTTTCCCTGTAAGAAATCTCTATCCATATTGAAGAGTGATCATCCGGAGCCAACCTGGATGAAACATTAGAAAGAGAACCAATACGGTAAAAAGGAAATTTTGTTTCCGGGAAATATATCCAGTGGAATTCAGAAGGATTGAAATTATCTTTCCTTGTTTTTTTGACTAAGTTACCAAACGAGATTTCACCCTTAATACCAATATTTATACATAGAACGGAATTCCATACCAAATCTCCATCTCTTGACTCAAATTTTTTCCCATTTATACTAAACATTTTCAGAAGTTCCGGAAGAGGAATTGTTGAGATAAGATTGTCATACTTTATTTCTCCCGCGTCAAAATATACATAATTCTTATCCATTTTCTTAACCTCACCATGGAAAATATCGATACCTTTGGAAAAAGAAGAAATAAGATCACCAATTCCCTTTTCCGGGTAAAGAAACTCTGCGTTGTATTCGATTGTTTCTTCCGAAGAATCAGGAAAAGTTCGCGGAACGTAACTCGCAAGAAAATCAGGTGAAATATCTTTTAGCGGATATCTCCATAACTTTTCATTGTAAGGTAAAAAAAATATATTATACAATTCTCGACCAAAGTTATAAATAAACCAATCTTCGAGATTTTCAGGTTTTTTCTTACTTCTTAAAAAGTAACCCAATAATGATTTAATTCTGGACTTAGGAGGTAAATATTTTCTGTTTGATTGGATAGGATAAGGTATAATTCTTTTGTTCAAATATATATACGAATTTCGCTTAATTGTCTTAATATCGGGTATAAGTTTTCTCGCTAAGTTCCGAACATATGAAGTTTTGCAATGAAGAAAATGTCCGGTATAATTAAAAGTATACCCGTCAATATTTATATTACTACAGAGTCCACCAGGATTTTTTTCTCTCTCAATAATAGTAAAATCAATATTTTTTTCTTTAAGATAGTACGCAATCGACAAGCCTGTGATACCTGCTCCGAGGATTACCGTCAAGTTTTACTCCTGAAGATTATACCGAAAAAAACGAATATTAAGGTTGCAATCGAATACAGAATTATCGCGCCTTTAATACTAAGCCGTGTAATGATAAAAGCCGCTTCGCAAAGTGCTATTGTAGCCAGATATATTATGGCAATTACAGAAGGTGTGGGTAAACCGCTTGCTTTAAGTTTTAAAACGAAATGGTCATGAGAACCTCTAAGAGGGTTTCTTTTTTTTGCGATTCGAAGAACAACCACATAAGCTGTATCAAACAAGGGTATAAAGAGAATAAGCAGCGGAACAAAGAATGCAATTGGGTTTGCATCCGTATATCTTGTTATTATAGCTAAAACGGAAAGCATATAACCGAGAAAAAGACTTCCGGAGTCACCCATAAAAATTTTTGCTTTTGGCAGATTAAAAGGCAAAAAACCAAGACAGCTTCCCGCAAGTGTGACGGCAACAATAGGATATGTTCCACTCCCGGAAACCGAAATAAAAATAAAACTGAATGCCGCAAAAAAACCTACGCCAGCGGAAATACCATCCATTACGTCTATTATATTAAAAGCATTTGTTATTCCAACGATCCAGATTATAGATAAAACAATGTTAAGGTATTCAGGTAAAATTTTAACATTCATTCTTATTCCGGACCAGACTGTAAATATAGCGATCAGAAATTGAAATAAAAGCTTTAAATATTTTGAATATGGACGTATATCATCAAAGAAACCAAGAAGAAAAATAGAAAAACCGAAGACCAATATTTTCCATTCATTAGTAAAAAAAGCGTAAGTCAAAGTTCCGAGGAAAATTGCAATACCACCACCATAAGGTGTTGGTTTCGAATGATCTTTAATCCCCTTCGGTCTGTCTATGAAACCTATTCTCGGAGCTACTTTTGAAAGTACGAATGATAAAAGAAAAGTAAGAACAAAGGCTATAGCAAAATAAATCAATTTTCACTCTCCCCGATCAATTTCAAGGTAAGGAAATTATTTTTTTTCTTCGATAAATCCATAATTTTTCTATCTAAATTTATGATTTTATGAAAATTAGTCAAGGTAAACATCATATTCTAACCACAAGATTCCACAGATTAGCACAAGATTTTTCTTGTTTTCGGACAAGAGACCAGCGACTAATGACCAGTGACCATATTTACTAAATCCCAACCCCCAAATCCCAGATATTAATTTCACCGCAGAGACACAGAGAACACAGAGATATTGGGACGCAGATAAACGCAGATTTACAGGATTTTTTCTTTTTTGTTTTGACACAAGACTCACTACGCACGACTCAAGACTCAATTACACACAGATTATCACAAGATTTTTTGTTGTTTTATTCTAACTACTAACTTCCAACTTCTAGCTACTTCTTCTCACTTTTCAAGGTCCAACCCCGTTTACACGTAAATTAAATGCTTGACATTTATATAAAAT
>CAZRYJ010000004.1:0-30241 GCA_964604245.1 uncultured bacterium
GTATCCAATAAAAGAAAACGTAAAAATATCACCTCTGGATAATTTTATTTCCAAAATCAAGCAATAGGAAATGAATCGGACGAAGATAAACGCCCTGATACGGTCGGTTCCTCCCTACAGGGCAGGCAGATCAAAAAGGATTTTTTGTGTTTTCATAAATCCCTCCCAACCCAAAAATGTTTTGACAGGATTAACAAGATTTACGGGATTTTTTATTTGGGAAAAGGGGTTGAAAAACCGTGAGCTATCATAGGTGACCTTGTTGCTACGCTATTGCTACGTTTTTATGGTTTAATATTGTTTTTCTGTAAAAATAGCACCAAATCAGTTGATGTAACTGCATGACCTAAAACTAATTGTGTTTGACTTCTTAAATAATATAGAACTTCACCAATTATTTGGCCCTCAGATACGTTCTCTTTTTGTCCGTTATCTAAAATTCTAGTATACATAAAACCCGATCCTTGATTAGATAATGCCTTTAATGCACTTTCAATATATAGTGGTATTGGAGCTAATTTACTCGAAACGACACCTATTACTTCACCGGTTTCTATATCTAAAACAGGCCCACCTGAATTTTCACTGTTAAAAGCTGCATTTACAACCCAGCGAGTTGACTGATGACCATTTTTGGTTGGGATATGATCTACTCCAGATAGATAACCGACAGTTAGTAGTGGAGTATAACCATTATAACCAGATGGGAACCTCCAAGTTGTTACTTGCGAACCTACGGATATTTTATTTTTATTGCTTATTTTCAATGATGGTAATTTTATATTAATTTTAGGTCGGAGGATAGCCAAGTCAAGAGTATTCTTTTTTATTATTTCTTTTAAATCTACTTTCTGACTAGAAGAAAGCAAAAGAAAACAATCGTCACTTTGACAGTTTTCTACTATATGGGCTGCAGTAATTACGACTCCACTTTTATGCAAAAAGGCGGTTCCCGTAGTACTGTTTTTTTTATTAATTACTCTCATTACTGATTGGGTAGCTATTATTCCATTCTTGCCACAAGACTCTGTTGTTACTGGTGTAGAAACCAATATTGAATTTGTTAATTCCTGATTATTTTCCTTATCTTCCCCTTTACAATTTAAAACACAAATACAAAAAACAAGCAAAGTAAATACAGATTTATTTAGCATAGTACCTCCCATTTTTTTGTTTAACAATAATGTTTAAATATAAAAAATAATTACTTCAGAATTCAAATTTAACTATCTTTTCCATGAAAAAATGACATCTTCTGGATAAAATTTATAATTTAATTATGCATAATTATAGTATACTTTTTTATTGTACTTATAAAAAATATAATGTCAAGGTAAAAAATTGTTATTTCTTGATAAAAAACTGATATTTTTCAAGAAATGGTCTTAGTGAAATAAGTCTTGTGTCGTGAGTAATGAGTTAAAAAAGGACCCACAACCCTCGTCCAAGTATCTAAACCCTATATTCTAAATAAAATTTGAAACCTTGAGAAAGACAATTTATCTAGAGTCAGAAGCCTTCTTTTATTGAGGGCTTACGTTTTAAATGCCCAAGAACTCCTAAAAAGAACCCTAGAGCGATTAATAAAAGGCCTTTTTTAAGAAAATATTTTTCACGATAATTGTTTACCCATCCGTAAAATATATCTTCTGTGGTGAGTGGATAAGTGTTAAAATTTAAAAAAACCACGTGTAAGATCTTGAAAGGTATGCCACTTACTGTTATTGGTTGAGTCTTAATAATTGCCGCAATGTACCTATCCGTCAAATCTGGTCTATTGCTGTAAATTATATCAACGAGTTCCAGGAATCCTTGTTCTCCATGCTCAATCATTCCAAATTCCCCTCCTTTTCCTTTTTCGTCAAACTCGTTCAAATCTTTAAGTGCTATTGAAATATTTTTCCACGTGTTGAGTTGATCGATTCTTCTGTGAATGGGTCCGAATTTATCCATTACAACGACGAATGTACCTATGAATCCTAATGATGCCGCAATGAATGAAAGCCAGTTATAAATTCGTAAAGATTTCATTATTTTGATAATCCTTCGCGTGTATTGGAGTGTAGATTTCCAAATAATGACGCATAAATTAAAACAACTCAAAAGGTATTTTTGTCTTTTAAACATATATGTAATAATATATAAGTGGTAAGGCATACTTGTCAAGCTGTATGGTGATATTAAGTTTTTGGTCTTATAAGTTCTTTACTAATTAAGTAATTTGCTATTTGAAATCTCTGTAGTGTCTGTGTTCTCAGTGGCTTTGTGTGAGATTAATTTGGTGTTGTGAGGTTTGGGAGTTTTTAAAACAAAAAAATATACTTTTTTCTTTGTACGCTCTGTGGTTCAATATTTTGTTGTGGGGTGGGTAGAGTTTTAAGCAACAATATTTTCTTCTCTGTGAACTCTGTGAGTTCTTTTCTTTCTCTGTGTTCTCTGTGGTAAGCTTGTCTTCTTGGGATGGGGGTAGTGGTTTTTCTGCGCTGTGAATATAATATTCTTGACATTGTAATATATTTAGTTATTTTATAATCAAATGGATAAACATTTAGATTACTTAAATGAAAAGGAAAAAGAAGTAGTGAAAGCTTTTATCGAGGATTTGAGGAGACAATTGGGAGACAATATCGTTAAGGTGCAACTTTTTGGGTCTAAAGTTAGAGGTGATTTTGAGGAGTATTCGGATATAGACATATTTATCCTCGTCAAAGATAAAAAAGATATAAGGGATAAAATAAGTGATATATCTGCCGAATATTTCTTTAAATACGATATTCCTATTTCTCCTGTGGTTTATAGTTTATCAGAATATCTGAAGAACAAGGAATTGGGTTCATTTTTCTTTGAAGAAATAGAAAAAGAAGGAATTCTTTTGTGAGTAGGAAAGCTTTAGCTGATTATAGGATTGAAAGAGCAAAGGAAATATTTGTAGAGGCAAAAGATACTCTTAAGCAGAAGCACTATAAACTTTCTGTTAACAGAAGTTATTACGCAATGTTTACTGCGGCAAAAGCTTTACTTGCATTAAAAGAAAAAGATTCGGCGAAACATTCCGGTGTCATTTCTTTATTTAGCAGGTATATTATTAAAAACAATTTATTCTCTAAAAAACTTAGTAAATATTTACCAAAAGCTAAAGATTTAAGAGAAGACGCTGATTATGTTGATTTTATAAATATTACTAAAGAAGACGCGAATTTACAGTTAGAAAGAGCTGCGGAATTCATTAAGGAAGCCGAAAAAACTCTTTTAAAAATACTTGATAAGCCGGAAAAATAGAGTAAAATGTGCTGCCAACAGCTAAAGGCAAAGAGCTAAAATCTAAGTTTAAATACAAATTACACGAAAAACACCAAACCACACCCCAACAAAAAACTAATTATCACACGGAGCCACCCCGATACAGTCATTCTTCTCTACCCCGATACAGTCATTCTTCCTTACGGGGCAAGTGGGGCGGGCAGATTTAAAATATTTATTTTATTGTTTAAAAATAAAAAATATTGGGGGAGGTTGGGTAATCTTGTGTTAATCTGTGAAATCTTGTGGTTACTATCTGGGGTGTGGTATGGGCTTTACTTTTTAATTTTTAATATTTAATTTCCCAGATTAATTTCAAGTAGATGGATTTTGCGTAAGGAGTTTCCCTATCCTTCTCCAGCGGACTTTTCTGAAAAATGCGGTTACAGAAATTTCGGGTTGCCATGACCAGTAAATTAACAGAGGTGTTCCGGATATGTTGTCGAGTGGTACCGCTCCCCAGAATCTCGAATCATCGGATTCGTCTCTGTTGTCGCCCATTGCAAAAACATGACCTTCGGGGACAACTATTGGTCCGAAATTATCCCTTACATGAGGATATTTCTGTAGCTTTCTTTTCTCCCATAAATTCTGAAATAATTCTTTTTCTATATTCAGTGGAGGATACTCTTTCGGATCTCTGTGTGAAGTGTAATCCGCATTAATATCTTTACCATTTATAAATAGAATTTTATGTTCTATGTAAACTGTATCGCCGGCTACGGCGACACATCTTTTTACAAAATTCGTATCTTTGAATAATCCTTTACCACCAAGAGGATAACGGAATACTATAATATCGCTTCTTTTGGGTTTTTTTACTCTGAATAAATATTTATCTGTGAAAGGTAGTTTTATCCCGTATTTAAGTCTGTTTACTATTAGAAAATCACCTATGCGGATTGTGTCTTTCATCGATCCGGTTGGCACATGAAATGTCTGAACTACGAAACCACGTAAAAAAAGGATTATCCCTATTGCAATCAACCATGATCTAATTTCATTCCATATTTTTTGTTTATTTATCATTTTAACCACTTCCCATGACATTTTTTAAATTTCTTTCCACTTCCGCATGGGCATTTTTCGTTCCTTCCAATATCTTTTATTTTTTTTCCCTCTTTTTTCAATTTAGAGACCTCCTCTTTAAATCTATTATCCAGTGTAAGATTTCCCACTGCCGGCATCACTTCTTTGGGCGTTATGATTTTTTTTCTACCAGTTTGTTTGGCTTCTTGTTCAATACCTTTAAATTGTTCCTTTACTTCCTCTCCCTGGACTTCTTCGGGTGCCTGTACGGCTTCTGGTGCGAATCTGTACAGCAATCGAACAGCATTCTTTCCGATATTATAAAGGAGTTCTTCAAACATACCGAAAGATTCTCTTTTATACTCTATCAGTGGATCTTTTTGAGCGAAACTTCTTAAGTTAATACCTTCTCGGAGTGCGTCTAACTCGTATAAGTGATTTCTCCATTCATCATCTATTACCTTTAATATTACCATTCTCTCAAAGTGTCTCATAAGATCATGGCCGACAATTTCTTCTTTTGACTCGTATTTTAATTTTACAAGTTTTCGTATATTCTCTTCCAGATCGTTTCTGTTGATTTCTTTTATGTTGCTTTTTTCTTTATCGAAATCTATTAAGAAAAGTTCAATTAAATCACCGCGTAGGGCTTCCCAGTCCCATTCTTCAGGATATCTGCCTATTAGATAGCTATCAAAAATCGCATTAAGCGTGTCATCCGTCCATTCCATCACTCTATCTTTTAGATTTTCCCCGTCTAAAATGTCATTTCTGATGTCGTAAATTACTTCTCTTTGTTTATTCATCACATCGTCATATTCTAAAAGTCTTTTTCGAATATCAAAATTCATACGCTCAACTCGTCTCTGAGCGTTTTCTATTGCTCTCGAGATTAAAGGATGTTTGACTGAATCTCCATCTTCAACGCCCATTCTGTCCATAGCGCTGGCTATTCGCTCTGTTGCAAAGACCCTCATCAAATCATCTTCAAGTGAAATATAAAAGCGTGATGCGCCCGGATCTCCCTGGCGCCCGGATCGCCCCCTGAGCTGATTGTCGATTCTTCTTGCTTCATGCCTTGCTGTACCGATAACATGAAAACCGCAAGGTACATCTTCCTTGCATTTATTGATGTCTATTCCTTCGGGGATTTCTTGCTTTTCTTCCGTAATTAAGCAGCATTCATTGCACTGAATTATTTCCCTTGCCGGTTTTATATCTGTTCCTCTGCCTGCCATATTGGTTGCTATTGTGGCCTGTCCTTTTTCTCCTGCGTGAGATATTATTTTTGATTCCTTTTCATGGTGTTTTGCATTTAGGACCTGGTGAGGGATACCTTCCCTTTGCAACATTCTTGATATCAATTCAGATACATCCACTGAAACTGTACCTACGAGAACAGGCAGACCTTTATTGTGTAATTCTTTAATTCTTTTGACTATTGCGTTATATTTTTCTCTTTTTGTTCTATATATTAGGTCGTCATAGTCAATTCTTCTTACCGGTTTATTCGTTGGTATTTGCACTACATCTAAATTGTATATTTGCATAAATTCTTCTGCCTCGGTGATGGCTGTTCCTGTCATTCCGGCAAGTTTATCATACATTTTGAAATAATTTTGAAGGGTAATTGTAGCAAAAGTTTGGGTTTCTTTTTCGACTTCAACGTTTTCTTTTGCTTCTAATGCCTGATGAAGACCATCGGAGAATCTTCTTCCGGGCATTAGACGTCCTGTGAATTCATCTACTATTATAACCCTGTTCTGTTTAACTATATATTCAACGTCTTTTTCGAACAGCGTATAGGCTTTTATTAATTGATTTGCCGCATGTACTCTTTCTGATTTTTCCGCATAATTTCTTTCAATTGCTTCTTTTTGAACTGCTTTTTCTCTATCTGATAAAGAGTTATTCTGTTCGATTTCCTGAAGCGCAATTGAAAGATCGGGAAGTTGAAAAAAATTGTCTGATTCTTTCTTTATAATTAATTCTTGTCCCATTTCGGAAATATTTGTCGAATTTTCCTTTTCATCCATTGCAAAGTAAAGATTTTCATCTATTTCATGTAATTTCTTATCCTTCATAAAGCGTGATTCTGTTTCCTGTAACAGATGTTCAATTTCACCAGTTTGCAGTAATTTCAGTAATTGTTTGTTTTTTGGATTCCCTCTTTTGGCAATGAGTAGTTTTTCTCCTGCTTCTTCTCTTTTTTTCTCATCAAGTAAATTTTTTGCCTCTGCTACAGTACTGTTTACGAGCAGAGTTTGTCTATGTACCAGGTTGGCTATGGCAGGTCTGAGTTCACCGTATTGTTTTGTTACTGAATGTTGAACGGGGCCCGATATAATAAGAGGTGTTCGCGCTTCGTCTACGAGTACGGAATCCACTTCATCTACTATGGCGAAGTTATGTCCTCTCTGAACTCTATGTTCGGGAGTGACTGCCATATTGTCGCGAAGATAATCGAATCCGAATTCGTTATTTGTACCGTAAGTTATGTCGCAGTTGTATTCTTTTATTCGCTCTTCCGGTTTCATATCCGATATTATCACACCGACCGAAAGACCGAGACTTTCGTAAATGACACCCATCCATTCTTTATCCCTTTTTGCGAGATAGTCGTTTACGGTAACAAGATGAGCACCTTTTCCGGAAAGAGCGTTGAGATATAGGGGCATTGTTGCTGCCAGGGTTTTACCTTCACCTGTTTTCATTTCGGCAATGTTTCCTTGATGTAAGACAATGGCACCTACTAATTGTACGTCATATGGTACCATATTCCATTCCCACTGGAGGTCGGTTACGCTCCATTTCTTACCCAATAGTAATTCACATGTTCTTCTTACCAGAGCAAAGCTTTCTACCATTAAGTCATCAAGTGCTTCACCCTCTTTTAATCTTGTTTTAAATTCTTCCGTAATTTTAGGCAATTCATTTTCTTTGAGTTTATCGTATTCTTTTGCTTTGTTGTTTATTTCTTCGACAATAGGGAAGATTCCCTTTAAAACTCTTTCGTTATGAGATGGGATAATCTTTTTTAAAAGTTTAAACACAGATCAAATCACCTCTTTCTCTACCCGTCGATATATAACTCACTTTGATTCCCAGGGAATCCTCAATAAATTTTATAAAGTTTCGTGCCTCTGTTGGTAAATCATTGTAGTTCGTGATGGATTTTGTATTATCCCAGCCGGAGAAACTCTTGTAAATTGGTTTAACTTTTTCAAGTTTCCAAACTTCAGAGGGAAACCATTCATGTTTTTCTCCATCAATTTCGTAAGCGGTTGCTATTTTAACTTCCGAAAGATCGTCCAATACGTCAATTTTTGTAAGAACTATTTCGGTAATACCAGAAATCCAGCAGGAAAATTTTAATGCCACGAGATCCAACCAGCCACAGTCCCTCGGTCTCCCTGTAGTTGCTCCGTATTCGCTGCCGGAATTACGGATAACTTTTTCTATTTCTTTCTCCATTCGACTTGGGAAGGGTCCTTTACCCACTCTTGTAGTATATGCTTTTGTAATTCCGATAATATTGGAAATTAAATTAGGGGGAATGCCGCTTCCGCTTAAAATTCCTCCGGGTGTAGGGTTTGATGAGGTGACATAGGGGTAAGTTCCGAAGTCGATATCTAAAAGTACACCCTGTGCACCTTCGAATATTATTTTCTTTTTTTCCTTTAGTAGTTGTCGGATAAGCTCTACCGTATCAGTTACCATATGCCCGTAATTTTTTCTAAAAGTTTCTATAGTTTTAAGATATTCGGACGGTAAGTTAAATTTATCTAAATAAACAGGAGAGAAAATGTCTCCCATTCGTATTCCTTTTCTTAGTATTTTGTTGGAGTATGCCGGTCCTATTGCTCTTCCTGTTGTACCAATTTCATCTTTTATTTCTTTTTCTTCTTCGAAGTAGGAGGGAAGTATCAAATGACTTCTTTTGCTTATTTTCAGATTATTGTTTACTTCTATTCCTTTCTCTCTTAATTTTTCAATTTCTTTCATCAGTTGTGATATATCAATTACCACTCCATTTCCTATTATTGATATTTTGTCCGCTCGGAAAATACCTGATGGAACAAGGTGCAGAGATAATTTTTCTCCTTTGTGGAAAATTGTATGACCTGCGTTTGCTCCACCCTGGTAGCGACAGACCACATCAAATGATTCGCTGAGAGTATCTATTATTTTTCCCTTTCCTTCATCTCCCCATTGTAGTCCTATTACCGCAGCATTTCCTTCTTTCATAGTGTTTCTCTTTAAAAACTTTCCCTATAGAATATCTGGAGTTGTCGTCCTACGGTTCCGGAAAAGATATTTTTGAGATCAAACTGAATGCCCAGACTTCCGGATTGTAACTTATATCCAAGATTGAACCTGCTCTCATCATTATCGTTTGCTCCCATTATGTATTCAAGGTGGAAAGTATGAGCTTCGGCTAAATTTAAAGCCGCATTTCCGAAAATATCGGCTCCGTTTCCCTCATCGAAGTTATAATTCCCGCCCCCGGAGAGTATCAATCCCGGCATCAATCTAGTTCCTACAGTCGCGAATATATATTTCTCGGCATATTCCTCGATAGGTTCATCGTTGTACCCTATAACGCTTTCTATTATTCCATTGCCAAATAACCTTATTCTAAGATCAAGAGCCGGTCTGTCTTCCCATGATATATCCCCGTATCCGATAAGATTAGTTCCGCCGAAGCTTGTGCTTAGGATAATGCCGTTCCAGATTCCAACTCCGATTTTAGCTCTTAATTTATTAGTAGGTTCTTCTTTTATATGAATGAGAACTTCTCCATGATAAAGAAGAACCGGTAATGGGTTATCAATTCCTATGATAGGTTCATTGTAAGAGGAAATCATAGATAAAAGAAAAATAATCATTTTGCCTCCTTTATATACTGAAGCGTATGCTTCCTTCGCCAATTATATTGTTGACTTTTTGTATCAATTGTTCATCCGGTTTAATTTTTATATCTCTGGATTTTAGACGTATTTCTTCATAATCATTTCTGCAAAGTATTGTGAGAGGTATTTTTCCTGAATGTTCGGCTAAAACTTTCTTCACCCCGGTTATGTCTTCTTCTCCTAACCCCCCTATATTAAGGATCAGATAAGCGCATTTAAGATGATTTTCTATTTCATCTAAAGGCATTATTTTTTCCGCACTTATTTGCACTTGATTACTCATTGAGTCGGCCTTAATTCTTCCCTTTATTACTATGGATCCGAGAGAATCCAATTTGCTTCCAAATTCTTCGAATAATTTCGGAAATACCAATACATCAAAAGATCCGTTTTCGTCTTCGACCCTTAATTTTGCCCATCGATGGTTCTTTTTTGATGTTTTTTTATCGACTTTTGTTATAGTTCCTCCGGTGATGATTAACTTATTAGTGGGTAAATCTTTTAATTTTGTAGATGGTGTGAATAGTGCTTCAGAAAGCTTTGCGTATTGAGTTAAAGGATGACTGGAAAAGAAAAAACCATAGGCTTCCTGCTCGTACTTTAATTTCTCATCTTCGTCGAATGGGGTTGTCGGAATCAGTTCTCTTTTTTTATCTTTAAACAAGGTTTCCATTTTTCTTTTTTCCTTTGTCTTTGTATAATCGATTGCGTTCTGGAGGGAAGAGAGTAAAGAATGTCTGTTTTCTTCGAGAGAATCAAAAGCTCCCGCTTTAATGAGACTCTCGATGACTTTTTTGTTTACAAGTCTTCCGCCGGCTCTCTCTACAAAATCAAAAAAACCTTCAAATTTTTGCTTCCTTCTTTCTTTTACGATTTCCATGACCGCATTTTTTCCGACATTTTTTATGCCTCCCAGACCATAACGAATTGTTTTCTTTTTCGGAGTAAATTCGTAAGTAGAAATGTTTATATCCGGAGGTCTTATTTCTATTCCATGTTTCCTCGCATCTTTAATGAATTTTCTTATATCTTCCACTTCTGCACTTATGTTACTTGTAAGAGCAGCAGCGTAAAACTCAATAGGATAGTGAGCTTTTAGATATGCGGTTTGATAGGCTATTTCCGCATAGGAAACCGAGTGTGCTTTGTTGAAGCCGTACTTTGCGAAAGCACTCATTCTTTCGAATATATCTTCCGCCTGGGTTTTAGATAAGCCGTTATTGGAGCACCCTTTGATGAATTTTTCCTCCATCGATTGCATAACGTCCATCTTTTTCTTCCCCATAGCTTTTCTTAAAATATCTGCTTCACCCAGAGAAAATCCTGCAAGTATATTTGCGATTTTCATGACTTGTTCCTGGTAGAGCATTATTCCATAGGTTTCTTCTAACACAGGTTTTAATTTTGGGTGGGGGTATTCAGAATCCATCTTGCCCTGTTTTCTTAAAGCGAATTCATCCTGGTCGATGTTTTGCAGCGGTCCTGGTCTATATAAAGCGACTGATGCTACGAGATCGGGAAAATCTGTCGGTTGAATTTTTCTTAACATTTTTCTCATACCATCCGACTCAAGCTGGAATACTCCTGTTGTATCTCCTCTTCTTATAAGCTCAAACGTTTTCTTATCGTCTTTTTCTAAATTATAAATATCCAGTTTATGTTTAATGTTCTTAAGAGTTTCCTGGATAACAGTAAGAGTTTTTAAACCCAGTATATCTACTTTCAAAAGTCCAAGTTTTTCTAAAGTTTCCATGGCAAATTGGGTGGTTATTACTTTCTCTTCACCTGTAGTGCTTACGAAGAGAGGTACGAAATCGGTAATGTCGCCGGGGGCGATTACCACTCCGGCTGCATGGGTGGAAGTCTGTCTGATCAATCCCTCGAGACTCTTGGCAAGTTCAATAAGTTCTTTTAAATCCGCTCTGTTTTGTATTTTTTCTCTGAGTTCGCTCGAACCGTTTATTGCTTCTTCTATTGATTGTTCTCTTTCTATTTGCTTGGCTAATTCGTCACAGTCGCCGTAAGGAATTTCGAGTACTCTGCCAACATCACGAATAACGGATCTGGCTTTTAAAATACTAAAAGTTACGATTTGAGCAACGTTTCTTTCCCCGTATTTCTTCTTAATGTGTTGAATAACTTCATCTCTTCTTACATCCGAAAAATCTATATCCACATCTGCCATAGAAACTCTTTGAGGATTCAGAAAGCGTTCGAAAATGAGTCCGTGCTTTAAGGGATTTACATTTGTTATGCCAAGACTATAAAGAACAAGGCTGCTTGTAGCGGATCCTCTACCCGGTCCGACCGGTATTCCTTTTTCTTTAGCGAAGTCTACGATATCTTTAATTATAAGAAAATATCCTGCCAGACCCAATTCTTTGATCACTGAAAGTTCGTAAACAAGGCGTTCTTCTTCTCCCGGAGTCACTCTTTTTAATCTTTCCTCGAGTCCTGATCGCGCAAGGTGTTCAAGATATTTGTTTATTCCTTCGAACCCTTTTGGTATTTCTATTGAAGGTAGTAATGTTTTGTCTGTTTCGAAGGGAACAGGTATACATTTTTCCTTAATATCCTGTGTGTTTTCGATGGCTTCGGGGATATCTTTAAATAATTCTTCCATTTCCTCTGGTGAGCACAGGTAAAAATTATCTGTAGGTAATTTTAAACTATTTTCTTCGCTAACAGTTTTTTTTGTCTGAAGTAAAAGTAAGATTTCATGACTTTTTGCGTCTTCTTGTTTTAGATAGTGAACATCATTGGTCGCAATTATTGGTACGTCGAATTTTTTGGAAAGTTCAATTAGTTTTTCATTTACTTCAACTTCTTTTTCTATTCCGATGCGCATTATCTCTATATAGAAATCTTCACCAAATTCATTCTTAAAGAAATTTATTTGTTTTTCCGCTTCTTCTAAGTTGTCATTGTAAACAAAAGCGGGAATTATTCCGTTTCTGCATGCAGTTCCAACAATTATTCCTTCCTTGTATTGTGAAATAATTTCCTTATCCAGTCTGGGTTTTCTGTAAAAACCCTCAATATAAGCTAATGAGGACAATTTCATAAGGTTATGATAACCTTTTGAGTTTTTTGCCCAGAGGGTTATATGATAATTATCTGATTTATTCTTTCTTCCTTCTATGGAGAAATATCCTTCCATTCCAATGATTGGTTGTATTTGGTTTTTTACCGCTTCCTGGTAAAATTCGAATGCTCCGAAAAGATTACCGTGATCGGTAAGAGCTACGCAGTCCATACCCAGATTTTTTACCTGGGATATTAAATCCGGGATTTTTATTCCGCCGTCTAAGATTGAGTAATGACTATGAACATGGAGGTGAGTGAAATTCATGCTACTTTCACCTTAACCGTTTTTATTCTTTGTCTGGTTGCTTTGAGTATCGTGAATTTCACATTTCCTATAACTATTGTTTCGCCTTCCTCGGGAATGTGATTTAGTTTCGCGAAAATCAAGCCTCCCACTGTTCTAATATCGGAACTTTCATAGCCAAAAGGCAGGATTCCTTCAAGCTGGTCAAGTTCAAAAGTTCCGGGAATGATTACTGATCCATCTTCTAACTTTTTATAAATTGTTTTTTCTTTGTCCAATTCATCCTGTAGTTCTCCGACTATTTCTTCAATGAGATCTTCTGTTGTAAGAAGACCCGCAACCCCTCCGAATTCATCCATAACGATTGCGATAGAGATATGTTTTTTTTGAAATTCTCTAAGTGTAGAGAGTACGTTTTTTGTGTAAGGTATAAAGTAAGGTAATCGCATTAGATCTCCAACGAGTATTTTGCTGTCTTCTCCCCATAGTCTTAAAACCTCTGACATATAGATAATTCCAACTATATTATCGAGAGAGCCATCGTATACCGGTATTTTTGTATGTCTTCTTTTTCTATAATGATTGATGAGGGCTTCAATGTCTTTATCGATAGAGATGCATTCTATATCAGTTCGGGGAACCATTACATCTTCGGCAACTGTACTGTCAAGCGCGAATATCGCGGTTAGTAGTTCTTCCTCATCTTCAGAAATCACTCCATCATCTTCGACTTCTGCGATCAATTCCTTTAGCCCTTTCTCGCTTTTAATTGCTGATTTCCTGAACCACTTAAACACTAGTAATTTCTCATGTTTGGGAGTATGACTCCTCCGGACGTTATGATTTTAAATCCATCCTGGATTGAAATTCCAGTTTCTATAACCTCGGAGGCAGGGTAAATGAGGTAATATCCGGAAGTAGGATTGGGTGATGTCGGCAGAAATACGTTAAAGTATTCTTTTCCTCCAATCTTCCATTTATCTTTGCTTGTTAAGAAAGCAAGCGTATATGTATCTTCCCAGGGATATTTTATAATCACTACTTTGCTAAATGCGGAATGATCTATCATTATTGCATTTACCAGCTGTCTGGTTGCATTATAGAGACCTTTTACAAAAGGTAGTTTTGTCATTATTTTATCAAGAGTGTTTAAAGCCCATCTTCCTATAAAACTTGAAGTGATAAATCCGATTATATAAATACCGATTATTACGGCAATAAAACCAAGCAATGAGGACAGCGGTTTAGATATATCTCTGAATAAGGAAATCTGAGTAAAATATTTGCCAAAGAAACCACCTATTTTCTGTATAAGGAACCAGATCACTCCCACTGTTAATCCTAATGGGAGGATAGCAACCAGTCCGGTTATAAAATGTCTTTTAATTTTATTCTTGAAAGCCATATTCGTTTATTAGAATAATAAAAGGTTTATTTAATTAGTCAAGTATTGTTTGGTTATTAACAATTAATTACTTGTTGATGTTACGGCGCTAACTGCAAGTACAGCCAATGCCACTTTATATAGAATGTCAACCGTATTTCCTAGAATTGCCCAGAAGGATTTTTGTATTTTGACTTTTTCCGGGACGACAATTTTATCTCCTGGTTTTATTTTAACGGAGCCTTTTTCGATTTTACCTGAAGCCCTTTGCACATATATTTGTTTTTGGTCTGCTGTGGGTTTTGGTCCCCCCGCTATTTCAAGATAATCTTTTACGGATAGGCCCTCTCCGTAAACTATGCCCGTTGCATTGTAAACTTCTCCTATTATCTGGACGGTTTTTGCTAATCTCGGTACCTCTATTCTGTCTCCATCCTCAAGAGGTATATTTAATTGGACTGAATCAAGTAGATTTATTATAATCCTGCCTGGATCTTGGATCTTTTTAATAGTTGATAATTGAGCTTGCTGAATTTGTAGATATTGCATCTGGGCAACTTTATCGCTTTCTGTGTTATAGCTGCCCATAATTGATCTTTGTTCGGCAAGAAGATTTAAACGCGTTTCTCTTGTTAGATCATCGAGGGCTTTATTCTGAGACTTTTTAACTGATTCTTTTATAAATATCGCTCCTTCAAGATAAGCATTCTCCGTAAAGCCGCCGGCTCTATCGATAACTTCTTTAAGTGTTGTTCCATCTTTTATTGGATAACTGCCTGGATAGGTGAATTCTCCATCTAGATGTACATATCTTTCTTTTTCCTCCTTTGTCAGGACCTTTAATTTATCATATTCTTTAAGTTTAATGTTTGTTTCTAAAGAATCTTTCATCAACTTTTCAAGATTGATTTTTATTATTTCTGGGCCTCCTGCTCCAACAAAACGGATAAGTTCCGCATTCTTTGAAAATGTTCCCTTTTTCGCGCCTCCTGCTTCCTCTATAAGGTCGAGAACAGTCATTTCCTTTTTTAGTTCGTAGGTCCCCTCGTTTTTAACATTACCGGTGATTTCAACATAGTTATGCTGATATGGAGGTATTTCTATTACAGTAACAAGATCTCCGTTTTTCAATTCTGTAGTTTTTGAAATCCTTTCAAGATCATTTTGATTCTCGAATTTCAGATCTTCTATAATTTTTTTGCCTTCCGGAGATATTCTTTCAAGTTTAATTCGCTTTTTGCCGGCAGTAGGGAGGAAGCCGCCTGCCATTTCTATTAACTTTGATAGTTGTTCTGCATTTTTTATTTCATATATGCCCGGTCTGTTTACAGCTCCGCATATCCCCGCTACTCTTCCAATAGGAGGAATAAATAGAATGTCTCCCGATGAAAATTGGAGCGATGGTAAAGGTTTTCCTTCTACGAGAAGTTTGTATAAATCAATGATTTTGGTACCATTGTTGGAGATGTATTTTAGTTTTCTGAGGCTTCCTGATTTTTTTAGCCCATTCGCTTCAAAGAGAGGGGCCAGGGGATTTGAAAGTACTGTAATATTGTAAACCCCGGGTTTGTTGACTTCACCTATAACAAATACACCAACACTTTTTAAGTAGCCTAAACTTACACTAACCTCTATGTTGGAGAACTCTTTTTTAAATTTTTCACCGATTATTTTTCTGCTTTCCCGGTATGTTTTTCCCCAGAGTTTTATACTTCCTATATATGGGAGAACGATTGAACCTTCGCGGTTTATATTTACTATCCATGAATTATTTAATTCTCCAGTGATGTCAATGTATATTTCATCTCCCGGACCTAAGATATAGTTATCCGCGACCGGAGCGAAAATCGGTATTTCCTGTAATGATGTTTGGAACATATCATATCCGAATTGTTTTAATGTCACTGAAAGGGAATCAAGCTGTTTATTTACTTTCAACAATTTTTCACTTAGATGGAAATATGTCGTATCTGCTGGTATCAAATATTTATCCTGTAGTTTCTCATCTACTAAATATTGACTCCTCAATTCGATTTTCAAAGATTTTGCTTTTACCTGTTCGGTAAGAGAGTCTTTTAGCATCTCAAGATTCATTCTCCGGGGCGTAATCATATATTTTTCATTGAACATTTTTTCGATTGTTGAGAGCGATTCGGCTTCTGCTACAGAAGGTCCCTTTTCTTTTTTAAGGCTATCTGCTAATTCTGTTTTTGAAGGGAGAGCTGTTCTTTTACGCCCCTGCAGTTGCTGAAAGATGCTTTTATCTATTTCTTGACTAAGGCAAGTGAAAGGTAAAATTATAAAAATAAAAATTAATATTATTTTTTCTTTTAACATGTTTTCTCCGTTTTTTGATACTACAATAACTTTTAAATTTGTCAAGGGGATTCAAGGGTAAATAGGATTTAGGATTTCGAGGTTGGAATTTAGTAAGAACAAAAAAAGGGGTTGTGGGGGAAGGTTTTGTGTATTAGTGCCTTGGTGGCTGTCACAAAAGCAATTGACATATTTTATATTCTAACTATAATACAACTATGAATTCTATTTTGGAAAAAATCGAAGAGTCTATTATATCAAAGGTTATGAAAGCCGCAGAAGAGGCTAACGCGATAAATTTTGCTGAAAACCCTATCGAACTTTTTACGCCTAAGTCTATAATTGAAAACGTCAAGGAAGCAATAGAGGGTGGGTTTAATGGTTATTTGCCGGGTGAAGGAAGAAGTCCTTTAAGAAAAATGATTTCGGAAATGATTGCCAGGGAAACCGGGGTAACTTTTGACCCTGAAGAAGAAATTACTATAACTTCAGGAGCCAGTGAGGCATTTGTTTCATCTATGTTGAGTCTTGTTGAGGGGGAGAATGGGGTTGTTATACCTGAACCATTTTATGAAAATTATTTACCGATAACTGAATTAAGCCGAGGTAAGCCGATTTTTTTATCTCTCGCTGAGCCCGATTATTCTTTTCATTTTACCGATTTTAAAAAATTGCCGACTTTTAAGGTCTTTATTTTGAATAATCCCCACAACCCGACCGGAAAAGTTTTTAATTCCGAAGAGATTAAGGCAATAGGGGATACTGTTCTTGAAAGAGAAGCGTATTTAATTGTTGATGAAACCTGCAAACATCTTTTGTATGATGATGAATATGTATCACCTTTAAAAATTGAAGAGCTTGTTGATCATACAATTATTATCAGTAGTCTTTCTACTATTTTTTCTGTGAGGGGATGGAGATTAGGTTATGTCGCTGCGAGAGCTCCGGTTATGAAAGAGATAAGAAAAGTTCATTATTATAGTTCTATTTCTGCTCCGGTTCCTTTTCAATGGGCTTGCGAGAATTTCGATATGATATCAAATTATATCGAAAACCTAAGGGAGAAGTATAAGGAAAAAAGAGATTTCTTGTGCAGGATGCTTGAAAAAGCAGGGTTTGCATTCTATAATCCCGACGGAGGATTTTACGTTTTTGCAAATTTCGAGAATGTCTGGGATGGAAATGATTGGGGTTTTTACAAGTATTTGCTTAAAAATAAAAATTTGGCAGTTATTCCAGGTTCGGCTTTTTATTCTGGTAAAAATAAAGGGAAAAAGAAGGTCAGATTTACTTTCTCTCAGTCGGATTCAAATCTCAGGGAACTCAGTTCCATTCTTTCAGGCGGTATTACCTGATAGACGGTTCCTCTGGATCAGTTAAATTGAAAAATAGTCAAATAGTTGAATTGTAAAAACAGCAAAATATTTCGTGTGTTTTTTTAACCCAAATTCAAAACGGCTGGTGGGGTTTAGTGTATTTAGTATGTTTCGTGGTTAAATATTCTGTTTCTTCTTTTTGTCTTGGTGCCTTTGTGGCTATTATGTTTTTACGATTCGTATTCCCACATGGAGAAAAAGGATTTTAGTCTTCTTCTGCCCGGGCTTTTTCGCAGTTTATTCAGCGCATTTTCTTCAATTTGTCTTATTCTCTCTCTTGTCACATTGAACATTAATCCTATTTCTTCAAGAGTTTTACTTTCACCGTCTAAGAGTCCATATCGGAGTTCCAAAATCCTTTTTTCTCTGGGAGATAAAGAGGTTTCTAGGACTTCTCCGAGACTTTCGCTCAGCAATGTTAGCATAGCTTTTTTTGCGGGAGAAGGCGTTTTTTCTTTGGCAATTATATCTCCGAAAACCAGCTCCCCGTTTTCGGAAACCGGCTCATCCAGTGATTTAGTCGTATCACCCAGTCTTTGAGCGAATTTTATTCGTTCCTTTGAAATTCCAATATCCTTAGAAATTTCTTCTATAGTTGGTTTTATTCCGTTTCTCTGGAGAAGTTCCCTTTTTGATCGCGTGATTTTATTTATGAGGGTTAAAGTATGTGCGGGGATTGCAAAAGAGTCAGATTGTTCCGCGAGAGTTTTTATTATAGCTTGCTTTATCCACCATATACCATACGTTGAGAATTTATAGCCTTTTCTATGGTCGAATTTTTCGACAGCTTTTATTAATCCAGCATTGCCCTCCTGAACGATATCCATGAAACTAACTCCGCGTTTAGTATATTTCTTTGCGATAGAAAAAACCAATCGAATATTTCCCTCGACCAGTTCTCTTTTTGCTTGAGAGAAGAACCTTTCCCATTTTTGGATATTTTTTCTTATATGGTTTATTTCTTTCCAGTCTGCGTGAATTTCAAGTTGATAAGTTTTGATTTTTTCAATTGCGTCTTTTAACTCTTTCTTAATTTTTTTTCTTTCTTTCGTAGAATTCGCTTTCTTAAATTCTTCTCTTAGATTTCTAATATTTATTACCTTTTCATCAAACTTTTCGTGTGTTTTCGCCTGTAATTTCATAAGTTGTTTTAAATAAGGAGTTTGTATTCGGAGCTTCAATATGGATCTGATTATATTTTTTTCATATCTTTTATATTTAAATTTGTAAATTCTTTTGCCTTTTTTGAAGTAAGCATCCTTATATTGTATTAGTTTTAGCTTCCATTTTTCTATACGTTTCATTAATTTGAATAAATTTTTCATATCTTTATAACTTACATAATTTTCATTCCATTTGTGAGTATCTAGATATAAAAATTGTTTAATTAAAAAGGATGATTTTTCGATTTCTTTCTTATACGATAAAAACTTGTCTATTGCCGGAATAAATCTGAAGAGATATCTACAAATCATTGAACGGCCTTTTTCTAATTTTTTTCCGATTTCGAATTCTTCTTCTTTTGTAAGTAATGCGGTTCCGTCTATATCTCGAAGATAAAGTTTCATGGGTTGATCGATAACAACAGGAGAAATTTTGCCCGAAATATTATTATCCGAATACTTCTCTTCTTCTTTGATTGGTTCTGCCTCTTCTAATTCAGTTCCTATTTCAATCAAAATTTTGTTTAATTTCTCTTCAGTTATATCCGGGTTATCTTTCAATTCATCAAGATAGTTGTTGCCGTTTTTATCCATAAAATTTAGAATTTCTGTCCAGGCAATATTCTTATCTTCCAAAAATTTTTCCTTTTTCAAGGTATTTCCGTTCTTCTGTAAGCGCATCTATCTCTTTACATAATAATGTTTCGTTTTCGCTTTTTCCCTTATCGGTATTAATTTTTTGCAGTTCAATTAATTTTTCTTCTATCAGTTTTCCCAAATGGTATCTTTTTAAGTTTTTCGCACAGGTAATTGGAGAGTTCATTGGTTCTTCACTCTTTTTAATTAAATAATTTACAAAAGATTGAGGAAGTGATTCTGTTATATCTTTCATTTTTATATCCGCGCCTTCTTTTATCAATCTGAAATATTTTTTTAGATGGGGATTCTTGATCTGGCTTTCATCTATTATAGAGAAAATGATATCTTTTTCTTTAGGATTTTCTAAAATAGCATATATTAGTGATAATTCATATTCCTCTCTTTCTTCAATAGTTGTTTTCTTTTGAGGAAGAATAATCGATTTTTGTACTTTGTTTTGATCTAATAATTCTTTTCTGATTGCAAGTTTTTTTGCGATAAATTCTTTGTATATTTCTATTTTAGAAGGTTCTCTGATTACCTCGAGCATTGAATTGATTTCGCCAACAGCTTTAGAAAGTTCCGTTGGGGAAGAAAGGCTGTATTTATTCCTTATTCTTTCCAGCATCCAGTCTATAAAATCATTCGAATTTTCTATTAATTTTTCGAAAGCTTTTTTCCCTTCTTTAGATATTATCTCATCGGGGTCTTTTTCTTTTCCGCTTTGCCCTATTTTTACATTAATCCCTTCGCCAAGGAGCATACCTAAAGATCTGAGCGTGGCTATTTTTCCTGCAGTATCTTCATCGAAGAAAAGGATTACCTCTTTTGCATATCGTGAAATTAATTCTGCCTGATCCAGAGTAAGAGACGTTCCCAGGCAGGCGACAGCGTTCTTTATGCCTGCTTGATAAAGCGATAGGAAATCGAAATATCCTTCTACAAGTATAATTTTTTCTGTTTTTCTTATTTCCTTTTTAGTATGCCACAAACTGTAAAGATTCTTTCCTTTCTTATGAATTGGGGTATCAGGTGAATTGAGATATTTTGGTCCTTTTTTACTCAGTCTTCTGCCTCCAAAGCCTATAATTCTTCCCGAGGAAGAAAACAGAGGAAATAGAAGCCGCAAGAAAAATGTATCTTTTAGCCCTCCGTTGCTTTTTTTTATAAGACCACTTTTAATTAAATCTGTGATTTTAAATTCTTTTTTCGCTTTTGCAATAAAATTACTTCCATACGGTGCAAAACCCAATTGGAATTCTTCTATTGAGTTTTTATTAAGGCCTCTTTTTTTTAAGTAATCAAGTACTTTAGAGGAGTTCAACAGTTCTCTGTGATAGAAGTCTACCGCAAAATTGTGTATTGAGTACAATATTTGGTTTTCGCCTTTAAACTGACCGATTTCTATACCTGCTTTTTCGGCTAAAATCCGAACTGCTTCTATAAAAGGAACCTTCTCAAATTCCATTACGAATGTAATAACATCTCCGCTTTTACCGCAACCGAAACAGTGAAATATGTTTAAATCCGTAGAAACATGAAAAGAAGGTGTATCGTCTTTATGAAACGGGCAATTGGTAACGTAATTCTTACCAGCTTTCTTTAAGGGAAGGTAATCTCCAATAAGGTGAGATATTTCTATCCTTTCTTTGATTTGACTTATAACCTCATTGGAAACAGGCATAACGCTAAATTTTAAGGTTTTTTTTGACTTTCGCAACCCCTTTACCCCAACATTTAAACCTCTTGGCAGTTTTAGAGATAGACTTCGAATTCTCAATAATATTGGTGCGTGGGGAAAGATTCTTTTTTTACACTTAACCCCTTGACAAAGTGGACAATTTGATTATAATTGTGGGTAGTGGTGGTGGAAAGTGGGGAATATTTGAAGAAGGAGGAAAGAATGTATTTTATAGGGAATGACATACACTCAGTAGATCATAAAGGAAGAGTTTTTATTCCTGCGAAATTCCGTTCGGTTTTGACAAAAGAAGACAAAGGTGGGTTTTATGTAGCCCGGGGTTTCGAGACTTCCCTTTTGCTTTTTCCTCTTTCCAGGTGGAACGAATTTATAAAGGAGCTTTCTAACAGGAGCTACTCTCAAAAAAGTATAAGAGAAGCCATAAGAGCATTTTCTTATGGGGCTGAACGCCTTTCTATGGATTCCCAGGGACGGGTTGTTCTTCCCAAGGAGCTTCGTGATTACTCTAAAATCGAGGAAGAAGTTTTTTTTCTTGGAGCAATTGATAAAATTGAGTTATGGTCGCCTGCTGTTTATGAAAAATATTCTAAGGGGTGCAGTGATATAAATGAACTGTATTCGAAGCTTGGTATGTGATGAGGCTATGATGGAAGGTGTTTCGATTCATCTTCCTGTGATGGTGGATAAAGTTATTGATTTTCTTATATGTGATAAAAAGGGTGTTTATGTTGATGCTACTCTTGGGTGTGGGGGACACGCTCTTGCAATACTCGAAAATTCCGATGCTTTCGTAGTTGGGTTCGATCTTGACAGAAGACAAATTGAAATCTCCAGTAAAAGGTTATCTAGATTTGGAGAAAGATCATTATTTATCCTTGGTAATTATAAAGATATGGGGCAATTTTTCGATAATGGAGTTAACGGAATTCTTTTTGATTTCGGTCTATCTTCTTATCAGTTAAATGATCCCAAAAGAGGTTTTTCTTATAGAGAAGAGGGGCCTCTTGATATGAGGTTTGGAGAAAAAGGTATGAGTGCAGCGGATATAGTAGAAGAGTACAGCGAGGAGAAAATTGCGGATATTCTTTATCGTTATGGTGGAGAAAGAGCTTCGAGAATAATTGGAAAAAAGATAAAAAGGAAAAACCCTAAGACTACAGGAGAACTTGCTCTTTTGGTTAGAAAAACTGTTCCGAGAAGCAAAGCGCATAAGCATCTTGGTAGGGTTTTTCAGGCTTTCCGAATAGCGGTTAATGATGAGCTTCGAAATATTGAGGGTGGTATTATAGCTGCTTCGAAAATTTTGAAGGAAAAAGGCAGGTTGGTTGTTATTACTTATCATAAAGATGAAGAGAAATTAGTATGTAAAAAAGCGAGGGAGGAAGGTTTGAAGCCGCTTCTTAAAAAACCGGTTGAACCGACCAAGGATGAGTTCCAGCGAAATCCCAGGTGCAGAAGTGCACATTTAAGGGTTTTTGAAAAGTGAGGACGATAAAGGTATTATTTTTAATTCTGGTCTTTATTTCGCCTTTTATTTTACACGTTTGGAAAAAAAATATGGTCAATGCGCTTAATATAAAAATTTCAAATTTAACAAGGGAGGTTCAGAATCTAGAGAGAAACGTTATGATACTTGACTCTAAGTGGCGAAGAGAGTCAAGATCGGGTTTTATAGAAGAAAGAGCTCGAAGATTGTTAAAAATGAGATATCCTAAAAAAGGGGAAATTTTTAAAATAGAAGATTTTGATATTACGGGTGGAAAAAATGGAGCGTAAATTGTTTAAAGGAAAAGCCAGAGCGTTGGTTCTTCTATTTTTGTCGCTCTGGTTCTTGGTGTTTGGGAGGCTTTTTTATCTTCAGGTAATAAGATCTGAAGAAATGAGCAAGCAGACACAGGAAAAACAGTTACGTTTGCTTCCGATAGAATCTCGAAGAGGAAAAATACTGGATAGGAAGGGAAGAATTCTTGCTACGGATTTAAAAATGTTTACTCTTTATGCGAGGAAAAGTTTGATTGAAAATCCTAAAGAGATTGCTAAAAGGCTTTCTGATTGTTCTTTGGGGAGCGAAGAAAGACTCCTTAGGCTCCTTGGGGACAATGCTGAATTTATAAGAATAGCCCGTGGAATTTCCGATTCGGTTGTGAATGAAATAAATATTCCGGGGGTATATGCGGTCAAAGAGTGGTATAGGTTTTATCCCTCCGGTCCTTTAGGGAGAACTCTTTTGGGTTCTCTTGATTGGAGAAGGGAAGGGATAATGGGTGTTGAAAGAGAATATGATGCGGTTCTTAAAGGGGAAGATGGATGGGCTCACTTCTTGGAAGTGCCAAGGTATTCAGGTATAACTCTTCTTAAACGTTCCGAAAATGAGAATAAGGATCCATCACAAGGATGTGACATTTACCTTACAATTGATCTTGACCTTCAATCAATTATGAATGAAGAATTGGAAATTTTGAAAGAGACGACAGGAGCCGATCAGGTTATGGGTGTTTGTATTTCTGTTAAGACGGGTGAAATTCTCGCAATGGTTAACTTTCCGGAATTCAACCCCAATAAAGGTTGGAGGCTTAATGCTTGTACTTCCTGGGAATTTGAACCCGGTTCTATTTTTAAATTAATCCCTGCTTTTGCTTATATAAATAAGGGTTTTTCTATTTCTGATACAATAGTGGATTCTACAACGATTGATTTTGGAGGTAAGCTGTTTAAAGATATGCATCCTCATTCCGCATATAGTTTTAGAGAGGCCTTGGTATATTCCTCTAATGTAGGATTTATTGCTGTTGGTGAAAAAATTGGGAAGAAGGAATTTTATAACACAGCTCGACTTTTTGGGATTGGTTGTGAAAGTGGTATAGATTTACCGGTAGAATATTCGGGGAAGTTACCTCATCTTCCTAAGGGTCGGGATATAAGACTTGCTACCGTTTCTTTTGGTCAGGGCGTATCTGTAACTCCACTGCAGATGATGGTGGCGTATCAGGCTGTGGCAAACGATGGAGTTCTCTTAAGGCCAAGGGTAATGAAGAGTATTGCTAAAAATGGTAGAATTGTAAGAAAAAGTAAAAAAGAAGTTATCCGGAGAATTGGCAGTCCGAAATCTTGTGGTATTCTGCTTGATATTCTACATAGCGCGACTAAGGAAGGTACAGGTATTTCTGCTTCTCCTTCGCTTGTTCCTATAGCGGGAAAGACCGGAACCGCATGGAAGGTTGAGGATGGTAGTTATGTAAAAAGCAAATATGTTTCTTCTTTTGTAGGTGTTTTTCCTTATCCGGAGCCGGATTTTGTTTTAGGTGTTTTTGTCGATAATATTGGGTGGCCTTATTATGCTTCTGAAACTGCTTGTCCCGCTTTTAAAAAAATAGTAAGTAGAATTATAACGCATAGAAATTATAGGCAAAGGTTTTTGTAATTATGAAAATTGATGAATTACTAAAAGGTGTTGAAGTTACAAAAAGAACGGATAAAGCAAATGAAATTGCCGGTATCACTGATGATTCACGGAAAGTTGAAAGTGGTTTTCTTTTTGCTGCTCTCAAAGGAGAGGACTTTGATGGGCATGATTTCTATGAGGAAGCTCTAAATAATGGGGCTTGTGTTATTTTGCTGGAAAGGGAAATATCCCAGGATATTCCGTATATTCTTGTTCCAAATGCAAGGAAGGCTTTTTCTAGAATTGCTTCCAATTATTATGGAAATCCTTCGCAGAAGTTAAAAATTATAGGTGTTACAGGAACAAATGGCAAGACTACAACCTCTTACCTCCTTTCTGCTCTTTTCCCGAATTCTGTTTGTTTTAGCACAGTGAAGTATATGGGCATAAGTAGTAATGTAAAAGTTGTAAATACTACTCCCTCGGCACTTCTATTGCATAGAGAAATTGCCGGGGCTTATAAAATGGGCGTTGAGACGGCTATTCTTGAGGTCTCTTCTATAGGTCTTGATCAAAGTAGAGTTTCGGATATCGATTTTGATTACGCTATATTTATGAATATTACCAGAGACCATTTAGATTACCATAAGAATTTTGAAAATTATCGCTCAGCTAAAGCGAAATTTTTTCAAGGTTTGGGAGAGGACAAAATAGCCTTAATAAATGCTGACGACCCAAATGCTCCATATTTCATTAAAAATTCGAATTCGAAAGTTGTGACTTTCGGATTCAAAAGAGGCAATGTTATAGGGCAACTACTGCAGAATTCGGGAAAAGGGTTTAATTTGAAAATAGAAGGATTGGGAAGAACACTTGAAGTTTTTAGCCCGCTTGTTGGAAGTTTTAATACCTGGAATGTTCTTGCAGCGGTAGTTGTAGGGATAATGGAAAACTTAAGCGATTCCGAGATTAAAAAGCGTATAGTAGCGGCGCCCATTCCTCCCGGTAGACTGGAAAGGGTCAAATCGCCTGAAGGAGTTTCGGTTTTTGTCGATTACGCCCATACTCCTGACGCTTTGTCTTCTGTTATATCTTCGCTTAAAGAATATAATCCGTTGAGGATAATAACCGTTTTTGGAGCGGGAGGACATAGAGATAAAGGGAAGAGAGGGTTGATGGGTGCTGTTGTTTCGGCACTTTCCGATGTGACGATTGTTACATCGGATAATCCCAGAGATGAGGATCCGGATGATATAATCGATAATATATTCGAAGGGATTGAACCCAAAAAAGCCATTAGATTAAAAGATAGAAAAGAAGCAATTTTTAAAGCTCTGTCTATTGCGGAAGAAGGAGATTTTGTGCTTGTTGCCGGAAAGGGACACGAAGATTATCAGGCGATAAAAGGCAAGAAAATTCCTTTTTCTGATAAAAAATGTATAATGGAGTTTTATAATTATGAGAGAAATAGAACTTAAAAAAGCTGTTGAGGTATTGAACGGTAAATACTTCGGAAAGAATGGGTTAGATGGTAGGACTTTAAGCGGTGTATCCGTGGATTCGAGAACCATTAAAAAGAGCGAGCTTTTCTTTGCTCTGGAAGGAGAAAATTTTAACGGATATGATTTTGCCCTCGATGCTGCCCGTAAATCAAAGCTTCCGGCTGTTGTCGCGAAAGAAGTAAAAAGAGGGGAATTTATTCTGGTTGAAGATACTCTTAGAAGTTTAGGGGATTTGGCATCTTATTATAGAAAAGAAACTAATATTTTCGCGATAGCAGTTACCGGGTCATACGGAAAAACCATTACAAAGGAATTTATAGGTTCGATTTTTAGTAGAAATTATTCTACATTGGTAAGTTTTAAAAATTATAATAATCTTATTGGGGTGCCTTTAAATATATTTAGATTAGAAAATGAAAGAATCGCGGTTTTAGAATTAGGTACGAATCAATTTGGTGAGATAAAGAGGCTATCGGAAATTGTAGAGCCTGATATTGGTTTAATTACGGGAATTGGTTCGGCTCACCTGGTAGCTTTCAAAGATAAAAAGGGAGTTTTGAAGGAAAAAATTGATATTATGACAGGGCTTAAAGGACCTTTATTCGTTAATGGAGATGACCCTCTTCTAGGTAATATCAATAAAAGCAAAATTATCAAAGTGGGGTTCTTGGAAGGTAATGATATTACTTTTAATATTTTACAGGAATCTATTGATGGTACTATTTTTTCTACCAAGGAAATGGATTTTTGGATCAAATTGCCTACTCTGGGTATATTGAGATGTGCCATGTTGGCTGTTTCTGTTGCTCTTTATTATGGGATTTCACCCGGGAATATTCAAGAAGGACTTAAGAGTGTAGAAAGGGCACCTCATAGGATGGAAATTAAAAGAACGGAGAAGTTTAATATTATAGACGATACTTATAATAGTAATCCGGATTCTCTCTTGAATGCTGTTTCTTTTCTTTCTCTTATGCCGGGCAGAAAAGTGGTTGTCCTTGGTCCGATGTTGGAATTAGGGGAAGGCAGTTTTTCCATTCATAAAGAGACGGGAGAAAAGCTTAGGTTTAGAGTTCATGACCTGATCGCCATTGGTGCCGAGGCTAAAGGTTTTGTTGAAGGTTTCCCTGGCGGTATCCTTGCTTCTAATAAGGAAGAAGCCCTTGTTATACTTCAGAGAATACTTAGTAAGGGAGATACAATATTGTTTAAATCTTCTAGGGCGTTAAAACTTGAAACCCTGGTTGAACAATTAAAGAAGGAGGAGCATTGTTTTACTTACTCTACCCTCTAAGGGAAGATTTTATTGTTTTTAATCTTTTGCGATATATAACATTTCGCTCCGCTTACGCTGCAATTACTTCACTTTTGATTTCATTATTGTTCGGAAGAAAATTTATTGCTTTTCTTAAAAGTAAAGAAATAACGGAATCTATTTCTAAATGGATAAAGGATACTCATAATGAAAAAAGTGGGACTCCTACTATGGGTGGACTTTTAATTATAGTTTCTCTTCTTATTTCTGTTTTGCTCTGGACGGATATAAAAAATCCTTTTATTATCTATCTTATAGGTATTACCATATGGATGGGTATTTTTGGGGTTTTCGATGATTATATCAAGGGTAAAAGAGGTGATGGTTTTAGTGTTTTGAGCAAAATAGTAATACAGGTTATTCCTGCCGTTTTTATAGGTCTTATGTTTGTTTTTTTTCCTCTTAAAAGCGGTTATGAAACATTGACAATAGCACCTTTCTTTAAAAACGTTTTTATTGATCTTGGTTATTTTTATATACCTTTCATTATTTTTGTAATAATAGGAACAACTAATGCAGTTAATATAACAGACGGGATGGATGGGCTTGCAATTGGGCTCTCCGGTATTATAACTGTAGCTTTTGCTTTTATTGCTTATGTTACGGGTAATGTAAAATTTGCGGAATATCTTAATCTACTTTATATTCCAGGAAGTGGAGAAATAACAGTATTCTGTGCTGCGTTTATTGGTTCTGCTATTGGATTTTTATGGTTTAATTCGCATCCGGCGGAGATTTTTATGGGTGATACGGGTTCGTTAGCCATTGGTGGAATATTGGGGTTGATGGCGATTCTTCTGAAACATGAATTTTTATTGTTCGTGATTGGAGGTGTTTTTGTTATAGAAACAGTATCAGTCATTCTTCAGGTTGCCTCGTTTAAATTGACTGGTAGGCGAATTTTTAAGATGGCTCCTATTCATCATCATTTTCAGCTTAAGGGTTGGCAAGAATCAAAGGTGGTAATTCGATTCTGGATTTGGGGTATTATGTTTGCTTTACTTGGACTCAGTACGTTAAAAATAAGATAGAGGTGCAAAAATGATTGGTGTTATTGGTTATGGGAGAAGTGGACAGGCAGTTTCGAAATTGATTGAGAGTATCGGAGAAACGCCTTTTGTGAGTGATTTGACTCAAGGCAGTTCTTCTATCCCATATCCGAATGAGTCAGGCGGGCATACCGAGAAATTGCTTGAAATGGATTTATTGATCGTTTCTCCTGGGGTACCCTTGAATATCCCTCTACTTTTGAAAGCCAGAGAAAAGGGAGTGCCTGTTATAGGTGAGATAGAGTTTGCTTCAAGATATATAAAAGGAAAAATCGTGGCAATCACGGGTACTAATGGTAAAACCACAACGGCTGCTATGACGCATCATATACTAAAAGGTTCACTTAATGACAAAGTCCTTCTTGGAGGAAACATATATCCGGGAACACCTTTGAGTAGTCTTGTCGGTGAGAGTGGAAATGGCTCTATAACCGTTATAGAAGTTTCTTCCTATCAATTGGAGAGAATTAAAATGTTTCATCCCTGGATCTCTGCGATAGTTAATGTTTCTCCTGATCATCTGGACAGGCATGCCAATTTTAAAGAATATTTAAACGCGAAATTAAATATTTTTAAGAATCAAAATTCTGAAGATTATTCTATACTGAATAGAGATGATCCTAAATTGGCTTCTCTTAATTTACCTTCAAAGAGTTTATATTTTTCGCTTAGAGAGAAAAGCGATATTTATTTTAACGGTTCGGCGTTTGTAAAAGATAAAGATGATAAACTCATTTTCAGTAAGGATGATCTGTTTATGCCGGGAAGCGCATTTGTTGAAGATGGAATGATTGCTGCGCTTATCGGTAATATTGTCGGATTAGAATGGGAGCATATTCGAGAGCGGATTAAATCGTTTAAAGGGGTCCAGCACAGGATGGAGACAGTTTTGAGGCGGGAAGATTTATGGATTATTAATAACTCAATGTGTACCAATCCTGTTGCTTTCGTTAAATCTCTTGAATGTTTTCCTGATTCATGTGTTATTGTGGGCGGGCGGACGAAAGTTGAGGATATTAGTCCTATTGTTAATGCGGTAAAAAGGTTAACTAAGTTCGCTGTTCTTATTGGGGAATCGAGCGAATTAATTGCTGATAGTTTAAAAAATATAGGCTTCACAGATTTTGTATTTGCTTTTTCAATGGAAGATGCCGTAAAGAAAGCTTTAAATTTGAAATACGATAGAATAATTCTATCTCCGGGTGCTTCAAGTTTTGATTGGTACAGAGACTTTAGCGAAAGGGGAGATGTCTTTAAAAAAATAGTGAGAGAAATGTATGTATAAATGGAAAGGAATAAAAATAGGATTGATAGAGGTGATTCCGTTATTGCTTGGTGGTTTCGGACTCGTTATGGTCTTTTCCGCAAGTTCAGGTATCTCTATTTATAAAAGTATGGTTCCGATTCCTTTTATTAAACAGTTGATTATATTTGTTTTTGGGGTTAGCGTATTTTTTCTTACTTCGAAAATAAAGTTAAAATTCTGGGAACAATTCAATTTGTTTTTTATTGGACTTGCAGCCGTTTTACTTATACTAACATATTTTTATGGGTTGGAAATTAATGGGGCGAGAAGATGGTTGGCGATTCGGGTGTTTAATGCAAGATTTTCCTTTCAACCTTCTATCTTTGCCCAGTTTGCTATTATTGTTTTTTTTGCAAAAAAAAGAGATTTTGGAATATCTATTCTTGTAATTTCCGTTATTATGGGTTTAATTGTTATTCAGCCAGATTATTCGATGGCTTTTCTTACTTTAGTTATTGGTACGATTATGTTATTTTTGAATGGTACTAATGATGGAAAAGTAGCAGCTTTCTTTACCGTGATGTTGCTTATAGG
>CAZRYJ010000004.1:30341-43452 GCA_964604245.1 uncultured bacterium
TTGGGGTTGGGTCTTGTTTCATTTATAGGCGTTTATGCTCTGATTCATATTTATGTATCCCTGGGGATTGTTCCGGTTACCGGTATACCATTACCTTTTATATCCAGTGGTGGTACCGCTTTAATAATGGCATATATGGCAGGAGGTGTTATTGTCTCGATCGAAAAAAAGTATAATAATATCAGGTGGGGGAACAGGAGGCCACATCTATCCGGCTCTCGCAGTCGCTCGCGAAATAGAGAAAAGAGGGTACAAAGTGATATATATCGGAAGCAGTTCTGGGCTTGAGAAAGATTTTGTTGATATGAAAGATATGTTTCTCCTTCCAACAGTAGGTTGGGTAAATAAGAATATATTAGGGAAAATTATTTTTATTTTACGTTTTATTCCCGGGTTTTTTATTTCGATATGGTTAATATTGCGCATGCGAACATGCGCAATATTTCACACGGGATCGTACGCTTCGTTACCTGTTGGGTTGGCTGGAGCTATGTTAAGAGTTCCCATTTTCACTCTTGTTCTTGACTCAAAGCCGGGGAAAGCTGTTGATTTGCTCTCTCGTTTTTCAAGGGAAGTGTTTTTACCTTACCGGGGAGTTTTTTCCTCTCTCGGGGGAAAGAAAAAAGTTGTGACAGGTATTCCCTTGAGAGAAAACCTTACGCGAGGGAAATATGGAGAAGCCATTAATTATTTTTCTCTAAGACCGGGTAAAAAAACATTACTGGTAATCGGAGGGAGCCGTGGTGCAAAATTTCTCGCCCGACTTTCTGAGGATTTAATTCCTTTGATGAATAAAGACTGGCAATATATTATTCAGAGAGGAGATTTTAAAATAGTTGCTGATTTTGAATTGGTTAGACAATTTTCATTTATAGATAAAATGGATCTTGCTTATTCCCTGAGTGATGTAATTATTTCAAGGGCAGGAGCAGTAGCTACTGCAGAGATTGAAAATACCGGTATTCCAGCCATATTGATTCCATACCCTTATGCTTATAGAGATCATCAATTTTTTAACGCAAAAAGACTTGCGTTTAAGAAAAACAATATAATAATAAGGAGAGAAAAAGAAGTGGAAGTGAAAAATTTTCCGGAATTAATAGAAAGGCTTTATGGCCAAAAAATTACCGGCGATAAAAATGCTTCGACAAAAAAAGTAGCCGAAAGGATTTTAAGGTATGTTCGGAAGGTTTAAAAAAGTGCACTTCGTCGGTATTGGCGGTATCGGTATGAGCGGTATTGCCGAACTACTCCATAATATGGGTTTTGAAGTTACGGGTAGTGACATCAAAGAATCTGAGAATACAAAAAGACTTAAAAAATTAGGAATAAAGATTTCTATACCACATAATAAAAATAATGTTGGAAATGCAGATGTCGTTGTTTATACCTCTGCCCTGTCCAAGGATAACGTAGAATTAAAACAAGCTAACAAAACTAATATAACAATTAGCAGAAGAGCTGAGATGTTAGGTGAGTTAATGAGAATGAAATTTTCTATAGCCGTTGCGGGAACTCATGGTAAATCAACTACTACTTCTCTTGTATCGTCAATTTTAAGAGAGAAGAAGCTTGATCCTACTATAATTGTGGGTGGAATACTTAGAAGTACGGGGAATAATGCGAGATTAGGGGAAAGCGAGTACCTGGTGGCTGAAGCAGATGAAAGTGATCGTTCTTTTTTAAAACTCTTCCCTACTGTGGTGGTTATTACGAATATTGACCTTGAACACCTTGATGTTTATAAAGATATTGATGATATTAAAGATGCGTTTAAGAAGTTTGCAAATTCTGTACCGTTTTATGGAGCTGTGCATCTCTCTATGGATGATCCTGTTTCTCTTTCTATTCTCACGGAAATAGAGCGAAAAGTTATCACTTTTGGGCTTTCTCCCAATGCAGATGTAAAAGGAACGAATATAAGGAGAGAGGGTTTTGCTCATTGCTTTGATCTTATTTCAAATGGTGATCGAATAAAAAATATTAAAGTCAATCTTCCGGGTAAGCACAACGTAATTAATGCTATAGCTGCCTGTTCTGTTGCTTTGGAGTTAGGTGTTGATTCAAAAAGTATTAAGGAAGGAATAAGTAAATGCAGCGGTATTGCCAGAAGATTTGAAAAACGGGGGTTTGAAAAAGGAATTCTTGTTGTAGACGATTACGCTCATCATCCGAGGGAGATCCAGGCCACTCTTTCCGGGGCAAGGGAAGGTTGGGATGGGAGAATAGTGGCAGTATTTCAACCGCATTTATATTCGAGGACTATATTGCTCAAAAAAGAATTTGGGAAAGCTTTTTTTCAGGCTGATAAAGTTATCATTACCGATATTTATCCGGCGCGCGAGGAACCAATACCCGGTGTTACCGGTGAAATAATAAAAAAACAGTGTGAAAATTTTGGGCATAAGGATGTGGAATACATCGAGAATAAAGAAAATATTACTAAATTCCTGCTTCCACAGCTTTCGAAAGGAGACATGATACTTCTGCTTGGTGCGGGAAATATCTATCAAATCGCAGAGGATATATTAAATGGAATTAGAAACAAAAGGTAAGCTTATGTTAGATGAACCCTTGTCCTTTCATAGTTCACTACATCTTGGGGGAAAGGCAAGATATTTTCTGATGGCGACGGATACAGATGATATCTCTAAAGCTTTATCTTTTGCAGAGAAAGATGGTCTTGCAAATTTAATTGTGGGTAAAGGTTCAAACATAGTCTTTTCAGATGAAGGCTTTTCCGGTGTAGTTATAAGCACGGAAAATATGAAAAAAATTGAAGTTAATGAAACTAAGATTATTGCTCAGGCAGGAGCCGGTTTGTCGGAAGTAATAAAAGTTGCAAAGGAATCTTCTCTTTCCGGTATCGAATCACTTGTTGGTATTCCGGGAAGTGTTGGTGGGGCTTGTGTTATGAATGCGGGTGCTTTTGATTGTGAAATAGGAGATTATATTAAAGCTGCCAGGGTTTTGAGAGATGGAGAGGAGGTTAGAATTGAAGATATGCAATTTGGCTACCGACAATCCAATCTTTCAGATAAAATTGTTCTTGAGGTTGAGTTTTCCTTGAGCGAAAAAGAAAAAGATGAAATTGAAAATAAAATTATAGAAATAATTGAACTTAGAAGAAAAAAACAACCAGTTCTTTCTCATGATATTGGTTCCTGTGGGTCAGTTTTTAAGAACCCTGAAACTTCATCTGCGGGTGAATTGATAGAAAAGGCTGGTCTTAAGGGAATGAGTATCGGAGGTGCGAAAATTTCGGAGAAACATTGCAATTATTTTCTTACGCGACCGGACGCTACGACTAAAGATTTCATTGAATTAATTAAATGTGTTAAGGATAAAATTAAAAAAGATTTTGGTATTACTTTAGAACTGGAGGTAAAGGTAATTGGCAAAGAAAAAGAAATCCAGGTTTAAGATACGTTATTTATTAATACTTATATTAATGTATTTTTTGTACAGAATACTTATGGTTTCTTTTCCTGTTGATGAAGCGCATATAAATTATTCACAGGAAGTTACAGAAGCCAGGAAAAATGAAATCGGAAAGACAGTTAAGAAAATCGAACTTGATGATTTAAAAGAATTAAGAGAGTCGATAGAATCTCTTTCCTGGGTAGAGTCAGTTAGTTTGCATAGGAATATTTTAAGTAAACTAAAGATAGAGGTAACTCCAAGAGTGCCGGTAGTTCAAATTGCGGGTACTAGTGGAAAAGTTTTGGATAGAGAGGGTCTTGCCTTTGATTCGGATAGAGCTGATTCTCTGCCTATTGTTGAGCTTGCCAAAGAAGTTGGAGAAAAAGAGGTAGCACAGGCAATTAGAATTTTTAAAATTGTAACTTCGTTTACTATTGATAAAATGCAGGTCAATTCCGGAGAAGTAAGAACAAAGTGTTCAAACTTTGAAGTTATATGGGGAAACGACGAATTTGAGAGGAAGTACGAAATATTGAAACGTATATTGGGGAATAATAAAGATGAGTTTAGAGGAAAACTTGACTTTAGATTCAAAGATATGGTGATTCTAAGGAGGTAATAATTGGGTGATGGAAATGGAATTGTAGTAGGTTTGGATCTTGGTACAACAAAAATTGCTTCTGTTATTGCTGAAGCTAAAGGGGGTAAGGTTAACGTTATAGGTGTCGGCAAATATCCCTCGGAAGGATTACGTAAGGGGATTGTTATCAACATAGATAAGACGGTTCAATCTATACTGAAAGCAACGAGGGAAGCAGAGATGATGGCAGGTAAAGAAACTAATGGCGTGTTTACCGGGATCGCGGGAGATCATATAAGAAATATCCAGGGTAGGGGGGTTGTAGCAGTAACAGGACCGGATAATGAGGTTACCCGAGAAGATGTCGAGAGAGTTTTGGAAGGTGCTAAATCAATGGCTTTACCCGTAGATAGGGAAGTGATTCATATTATACCTACCGATTTTGTTCTGGACGGTCAGGGAGGTATCGACGACCCCGTCGGAATGTTTGCTCAGAGATTGGAAGCAAGTGTGGTGATTGTAACTGGTGCGGTTACTTCTGCTAAGAATATTTGCAAATGTGTTAATAAGGCCGGCTACGAAGTTAACGATATAGTCCTTCAGCCGCTTGCATCTTCATATGCTGTTTTATCTAATGATGAGAAAGAAGCAGGAGCTATTCTTATTGATATCGGAGGCGGTACAACTGATTTGGCTGTGTTTTATAACGGTAGTTTAAGGAAGACTTCTGTGATTGGCCTGGGCGGAGAGAATGTTACGAACGATATTGGAGTAGGACTCAGATGTTCTTATACGGAAGCGGAAAGAGTAAAGATCAAATACGGAACAGTTAAGGAGCTTTTGGAAGAGAAAAGGAAAGAAATGATTTCGGTAAAGGGAATGTCAGGTGTAAGAGATAAGCAGGTAACACTTGATTTATTACAGCAAATTGTAAAACCACGAATGGAAGAAATAATGACATTAGCTCACAGAGAGCTTAGCGGGGATCCGTTGTATGAAATGCTCTCTGCGGGAATTGTTTTAACCGGTGGAACCGCTAAGCTGGAAGGTATTACAGAACTTTCTGAGGATATATTTGGTTTGCCGGTCAGAGTAGGTGTACCTTCTGAAGAAATAGTGGGCTTACGCGATGCGGTTTCTGATCCGTCTTTTGCTACATCGGTTGGGCTTATAAAATATGGAGCAGAGAATTCAGGGGAGAATTTAAGAAAAATCCAGGGAAAGAGTATGTTTGATTCCGTTTTAAAAAGAATGAATCAGTGGTTTGAAGAGTTTTTTTAAAAAGGAGGCTCAATGTTCAAATCTAAAGGTAAAACTAATAGTCCAGCTAAGATTAGAGTTGTTGGAGTGGGTGGTTGTGGCGGAAATGCTGTAACTACTATGATGGAAGGAGGCATGTCTGGTGTTGATTTCTGGGTGGTTAATACAGATGTTCAGGACATAAATTTGGTCCCCACCAATGATAAGATTCAGATTGGCAAGGAGTTAACCAAGGGCAGAGGTACAGGTGGAGACCCCGAACTAGGAAGACAGGCGGCAGAGGAAAGTATCGATGATTTGCAGGTGTTGACCGAAGATATTGATATGTTATTTATTACCGCAGGAATGGGAGGGGGAACAGGTACAGGGGCAGCTCCTGTTATTGCTTCTCTTGCGAAGGAAAAAGGTGTTTTGACTGTTGGCGTAGTTACAACGCCCTTCTATTATGAATCGAGTAGGATTAAAAAATCTAAAAAAGGCATACAAGCTATTTCTCCGGTTGTTGACACGTTGCTTGTAGTTCCTAATGATAGATTAATGAGCATGGGAAATATGTCTCTTGCGAAAGCTTTGAGTGAAGTGTCGATGGATGTTTTGATGAAAGCAGTTAAAAGTATCAGTGGACTATTGCTTAAAGACGCTTATTGGAGTTTGGATTTTGCGGACGTCAAAACTATAATGTCCAAAAGAGGTAAAGCTCTGATGGGAATGGGAAGAGCATCTGGTGAGAACAAGGCTTTAGAGGCTGCTCAGGGAGCTATCAATTCGCCTCTACTTGAGGATACGGATATATCGCAGTCGAAGGCAGCTCTTGTTAATTTTACAGTCGATAAGGAAGATTTTACTCTAAAAGAAATGAAAGAAGCTATGGAGGTTATAAGGGAAGCTGTGGGAGCGGATGATGAAGATAGCGATATATTTATGGGAGTGGTTTTTGAAGAAAACCGCACCGAGGCGGAAATAACATTGATTGCTACAGGTATAGGAGAACCGGAAAAAGACGAAATTGATAAGATAGATTTCAGAGGAATCTCAACTGCAAGAGATTTTGACGGGCTCAGCGAACTGAATAAATTGAAGGAAAATCTGGAAATTTTTGATAGTCCTGCATTTATAAGAGATAGAAAATCAATTGAAGATCTTGATGTTCCGACGTTTTTAAGAAAACAAATGGACTGATTTTCTACGTGAATAGGGAATAGTAAGTAGGGAGTAGTATTTTGGGCAAAATATGTAGTACGGCTACAATGCTTTTGGTTCCGAGTACGTGAACTATGCCGGACAAAAATAACCCCGATGAAGTAAAAAAAGAGATAGAGCAACTTAGAGCGAATATACGTTATCACAATTACAACTATTATGTCTTAAATCAACCTGAAATTTCCGATTTCAAATTCGATTCATTGTTTAAAAAATTGAAGGATCTTGAAAGTAAATATCCTGAAATGAAAGATCCTTATTCTCCAACGGAACGGGTAGGAGGAAAGCCCTTAGAGAGTTTTTCTCATGTTAGTCACGAACCACCGATGTTGTCTCTTGATAATACATACGATGAGAAAGAACTTGAAGAATTCGAGAAAAGAGTGTTCAGACACCTTGAGAGCAAAATTGGTACACTTGAATGGGTTATAGAACAGAAGATCGATGGAGTGGCTGTTTCGCTCGAGTACGAGTATGGTAAATTTATTCGAGGCTCAACCCGGGGAGATGGAGTTGTGGGTGATGATATAACCCAGAATTTAAAAACAATAAAAAGTGTACCGCTTGAATTGTTGAATAACGGAGATAAGTATACCCGGCTTGAGGTTAGAGGTGAAGTTTTTATGCCAAATGCTTCTTTCTTAAAGTTAAATAAAGAGAGAGAAGAAAAAGAAGAACAGCTATTCGCGAATCCCAGGAATGCCACCGCGGGCACGCTTAAGAGCCTTGATTCAAAAATCGTAGCAGAAAGGAATCTTGATATTTATGTTCACTCGTACGGAAACTTACCCGATTATATTAAAACACACAGGGAAGTACTGGATATTTTGGAAAAGATCGGATTTAAGGTTAGTCCTTTTCGTGAAGTTCGAAATAGCATTGAATTTTCAAAAGATTTGATAAAAGAATGGAATGTTAAAAGATTTAGTCTTCCATACCAAACGGATGGTCTTGTTTTTAAAATCAACGATCTTCGAGTTAGAGATATGCTAGGTTCAACATCAAAATCTCCGCGCTGGGCTGTAGCTTTTAAATTTCCCGCTGAAAGAAAAGTTACCCGCTTAAACGATATAGAAGTATCTATTGGAAGAACCGGCATTGCTACTCCAATTGCTATGCTTGAACCGGTTTTTGTAGCTGGCACTACGGTATCACGTTCATCTCTTTTTAATAAGGATGAGATCGAAAGAAAAGATATTAGGGTGGGAGATGAAGTATTTATTGAGAAAGGCGGAGATATAATTCCTCATGTTGTAGGAGTAGATAAAGATGCGAGGCGTGGAAACGTGAAAAAATTTAAATTTCCGGAGAAATGTCCGGTTTGCCGGGAAAAGCTTATACGTCCCGAAGGTGAAGTTTATTATAGGTGTATCAATATTCAGTGTCCTTCTCAGGTAAAGAAGCGTATACTGCATTATGGATGCAGGGATGGTATGAATATAGATGGACTGGGTGAAGTTCTTGTTGATCAATTAGTGGAAAAACATTTGCTTTCTAATTATGCTGATCTTTATTATTTAAAACAAGTTGATGTTGAGGAACTTGAACGTATGGGAAAAAAATCTGCGGAAAACCTTCTAATTGGTATTGAAAACAGCAAAAAAAGATTATTTGACCGTTTAATATTTTCTCTGGGTATACCTTTTGTCGGTACTTATAATGCTAAATTGCTTGCAAGTGCATTTCCTTTAATAAATAAGTTAAGGGATGCGACATTAGAAGAATTATTGGAAATAAAAGGAATAGGTGAGAATACAGCAACTTCGGTTGTTTCTTTTTTCCGTAACAAAAAGAACCTTTCCGTTATAGAAAAGCTCAAAAAAGCAGGTGTTACGATGGAGGGCGAGACCAATAAAGAAGAGAATCTTCCTTTAAGCGGTAAGAGTTTTGTTTTTACCGGGGAGTTGGAGAAGTATAGCCGCAGAGTTGCACAGGATTTAGTTGAAAAATTAGGAGGAAGGGCAGTAAATTCGGTATCTAAGAATACTGATTATGTTGTTTCCGGTGAGAATCCGGGTTCAAAATTTAAGAAGGCAAAAGAGTTGGGTGTTAAAATTGTAGGGGAGGAGGAATTTTCGAAATTGATTTCCGGTAAAGAAGATTAGCCACGAAGGCACTAAGGCACAAAGAAAAACAACAAAATTATTATTGTTTATTAAAACTCACCTCCCCAAGAATTATAAACAACAAATTGCACAAATAACACGAATAGCTTTTTTGTTTTTCCCTACTCAACCACTCAATTATTTGACGACTCAACTTAGATTCGAAGAATCTACGGTAATAACCACAGAGGACACAGAGAAACAAAAAACCCACAGAGAAAAACTTTATATTATTATATTATTGCTTTTAAAACCCAACCACACAACCCCAAAATTAATCTCACACAGAGACGCAGAGACCACAGAGAAATTTTTTTTTCTAAATCTCAACCCCTAATTATTGACCACTAAGCCCACACCACTTCATTTTTTATTATGTTTTATATCCCTTTCTTAGAAAAAGGGCGCTTACAAAGAGAATTATTATTAAATAAATAACTCCATATGTCGGAGCAAACAACCATCCACTTGACGCCTTATATTGAAGGTTTTGATAATATGACATTGCTAATACATTGAACATAGTGTGAATTATTACTCCGGGCCATATACTATTCGTAATAAGTCGAATATTATCATATATAACTGCTAAAAAGAATAAAGCTATGTAGCTAATTATTATGGTTAAAGTAATTCCATATGGTGTATTTGATAATAAGAATTCTCTATTTAAGAAGAACAGCCAATAGGGTAAGTGCCAAGTTGCCCATATTATTGATATAAAAAGATGATTTTGTGCTTTGTTATTATCTTCAAGTAGTCTCGGAGCAAGATATCCACGCCAACCAAACTCTTCAAAAATATTTTTAAGGAATGTGGTTGGAATTGCATAAATTGCAGTTAATAAAATCACCGAGAAGATATTTGAAGTTTTAGAAGCTTCAATTCCATTGAATACTAAACCCAAACAATAGATAAAACCAAGAACAAAAAAATCAAAGAATAGACATAGTATATACCATTTAATATTGTTTCTAAAATTTAACTTCAAACCAATTGATTTTAGTTTCTTCTTTTCTATTAATGTAAGTAAAACCGACATTGATAAAGGAGATAGTATAAAAAGTAAAAGTCCTATTCCCTGAGTAAAGTCATTTTGTAATAACACATCAAGAACCAATCCTATCCAACCAGAAGTTATAACAACAATAGAGAATATAAGAATGTTTTTATTCATTAAAACCTCCCTCTAATCATTTTTCTCGTATATCACATTCCTTTTTTAAATTTAGATTATCCCTCTGAATACTAATTATTGAATTTATGATAACTATTATAGTCATTTTACTTAAGCTGTCAAGTTTGGAAACAACAAAATAATACTTATTTTAGAATAGGCAATTTTATTATTCCGTCCTCAACAGTAACATATAGACTTTTCTCGTCAAATCCTTTACCTCCAACAGCTACACCGATTGAAGTCTTTAGTGGTTTTTGAGAAAGATATTTAATTGTACGACTGGTATCGATTTTTATTGCATTATCGATCGTGCTTGCATATATATTGTTATTTTTGTCTCTGCACAGATAAAACATTTTGGTATTATCGATAATTACCTCGGGTTTTTCAGAAGTACTATCCGAGTTTATTTTGAGTTTGATTATTCTGTTTCCTTCTCTTGCGTACAAATTCTCATTATTGCTGTCAATGACTATACTCGTAAGAACAAATGGACCGGTGGTATCGCTTTTGAAAAAAATATCTTTCTTGCCTGAAGGAGTGATTTTATAAATTATACCTTTTAAATCATCTGCCGCATAAATATTTCCATTGTTATCCACCTTCACATCGAAACATAATGAAAATCCATCTGCGATTATTTTGGTATTACCGTCCGGAGAGACTTTCAATAGTTTATCTCCTACCGCTATAAATATGCCGTTGTTATTGTCAATATAAATTCCGGGTCCCATAAAACTTCCTTCAAGTACGGCTATAGCAGTAATTTTTCCGTCCGGTGTAACTTTCGATAGTGTTCCATTACCCGTTTCGGGCGCGGTTATCATATACATTAATCCATTATTATCAAAAGCAATACCATATGGTCTATTACCCGAAATTTTTAGAAAATAATCCGGTTCGTCGGAATTAATAGATCTACAACTCAATATCAATAAAATAAAAAGGATAAAGAAGTTCTTAAGTGATTTCATCCGGAGCCTCCTTCTGAAAACTTTTGACGTTTACTACCTGTCTTTTTTAAATTTAGATTATCCATTCGAATACTAATTGTTGAGTTCATTAAAATTATTATAATTGTTTTACTTAAACTGTCAAGCATCGGCTATACCACACTACAAATCAAATTTCAAAAATGAATTAAAAAAAATCACCACAGAGGACACAGAGGAAAAGAAAAACACACTGAGAACACAGAGCTACATCACACCCCATATCGGGACGCAGATAAACACAGATTTACAGGATTTTTATTTGTTATTTTTTTAACTAAAACCTAAGACCAAAGACCCAATACCTAATTTACAGCTTGACATAAGGTGTATTTCTTTTTATTCTTTCAGGGAAAGTTGCGTAAGTTAATATATGAATATTAAAAGGTTGGGATTTATCGAATGAACAAGAAAGATGTAATTATTTGCGGAGCAGGTCCTGCCGGGTCTTCTCTTGCTTATTTTTTATCAAGAGAGGGATTTGACGTTCTTCTTCTCGATAAAGCTAAATTTCCGAGAGTTAAGCCCTGTGCAGGTGCTTTCCAGGTTTCTTTAGGTAATTTTTTTCCTTTTTCGTTGGAACCGATAGCAGAGGATAAAGTTGCGGGTTTTTCTTTTAGAAAGGGAAGTCACAGTTGTAAAGTTTTACTCGAAACACCCATAGCATATACGGTGGATAGAAGAAAATTCGATGATTTTTTATTGAGGAAGGCTATCGATAGCGGTGTCGAATTTATAGAGGAGTGCAGGGTTATTAAAATTGAAGAGGGAATCGTTTATTCAAAATTGGGCAAATTTAGAGGCAGAATAATTGTGGGTGCTGATGGAGCGGGCAGTATGGTTAGAAAATTCGGCAGATACAGGAAGATAAAAAGTATGATAAAGACGATAAGCGCTGATATCCCTTTTAGTTTTAGAAAAGAACTGGTTTTTGATTTTTCTTACACAAAGGAAGGATATGCCTGGATTTTTCCTAAGGGAAATAAAACAAATGTTGGTTTTGGGACTTTGCCCTGTGCTTTTAAAGATGGTGAAATTATATTGTCTAAAATTTTAGAAGATTATGGATTTCCGGAACCTGAAAAAATTTATAAATGGACTTATCCGTTATTTTCTTCCCCTGAATTGTTGACATGGAAGAATACGCTTTTAATCGGTGACGCTGCTTGTCTCGTAAATCCCGCAACCGGCGGAGGCATTTACAACGCGGTACAATCCGCGTATCTCGCTTCGAAAGCAATCAGTTCAAATCTAAGAGATGGAGCATCTCTTAAGAGCTATCAGAATATGATGAAAAGAAATATGTATTTAATGTTTTATTCTTCTAAAATTTTCAATCAGATATTGGAAAAAACTCCTTTCCCAATCCAATTTCTTCAAATGATAAAACCCTTTCTTGTTTTTTTGGCAAAGAATTTATCTTAACTTGATTAGCCACGAAGGCACTAAGACACAAAGCCCCACCCACAACCACTATTATTAACCACGAAATACACGAAACCCAACCGCAACCCCTTTTTTTATTGTGTTTATTTAAAGCCACCCTCAACACCCCATAACTAGGAACAACAAATAGCACGAATGATTTTTTATGTGTTTTATTTAAAGCGGAATTAGAAACCTATAAAACAAAAACCACAAAAACAGAAAGTTTTGTGGTTTTTGCTATGCAGTGTAGATTAAAAAGAATCTACAATAAACGGATATTATCCCGTATATTTATAACTTCCAAAGCCAAGTATCGGATAAAATATTATGGGTAACAGTATTAATCCGACTGCAAAACCGGTACTTTGTCCAAACTTTTTTGCAAGTTCGATCGAAACGATGATTCCTATTATGATGTTAACAAACGGTATTAACCAAAGTATAAACCACCATAAGGGTTTATCTACTATTTCCAGCAGTATTATTATGTTGTAGATGGGTATTATTGCCGCCCAACCGGGTTTTCCCGCTTTGGTGAAGATTTTCCATATAGCGATAATCATCAGGATGCCGATTATCAAATAAATTAACATCAACCCTATACCCATTCCTGCTGCTCCTGCTGCTCCGGGATAATCACCATAATCCATAAAACACCTCCTTTTTAAAAATTGTTTAATATATATATAAGAGATTTTCACTATAATGTCAAGATAAAAAATTTTTTGGATTTTTTACCGCAAAGACACAAAGAACGCAGAGCCACACCCCTCACACCACTTTTTTATTGTGTTGTTTTAAAACCTATCTCACAAACCCCTTAATTAGCCACGAAGGCACAGAGGACGCAAAGCCACAAAATAGTGAATTAGTGAATTGGTTAATTGCTAAAACAGGACATTTGTCCTAATAGGTTAACTCTTAACCAAAATCTAAAAGCAAT
>CAZRYJ010000005.1:0-10782 GCA_964604245.1 uncultured bacterium
TGAAATTTAAAAAATCATTCCCATAAGTCAAGGGGCGCAATGCGTAGCATTGCGAGTCATTAATCAATACAAATTATCCCATCTTTTTGATTTTCTTTTAAGGTTTTTATAAAATCGAACCCAAATTCAAACCATTTATATAGATTAATTTTCCTGCTGCCATCTTCATTCAATTCGAGTGTAATTAACTCATCTATACTATCTGAATCTATATCTCTAAAGTCAAAATCAATTAAAGGAGAATTCACTCGCGAACCTAACCACTTAGGATATATATATGGACCTCGACTATTGTAAATAAACAAACGATTAGAAACCACTGTATCGTATCTCGTCCTCTTCCATACTCCCACACATATTTCAAATTCGTTATCTCCGTCAATATCCGCTTTCATTATTTTCCAGGGATAAAATGTATGGGGATCTATAAAAGGGCCAATAAATCCGGTATCGGTTATTGTTGCAGTAATTATTCTTTCTCCAAATGTCAACTTTTCATCTCCAAGAATGCCATACAAATGTAACCCCAATGAGTCATTTATAAAACAACAATCTTTCAAGTTTTTCCCCTCAGGTAAATCTTGCGAAGAAATAATTTCTCCAGCACTATCTTTAAGCAGAATTTTCTCACTTGAAGCGGTAACACTTACTTTAGAATTTTCACAACGACAAATAGGCTTTTTAAAGGAAAAAGAGGTATCGATTTTCACAAATAACTTATTATTCTTTTCGCAAAAATGCGTTCCGAATTTATCTGAAATTCCAATAATTGTATTCATTATTTTCTTTCTTTCTTCTTTCTCTGCAATTCTCGGACAAGATTTTTCAAGAATAACCGGAACGAAACAAATTGAATCGATGTCTCCCTTTTTAAACACGCATTTAAATATTGCACTTTGACATTGCTCAACTTTATGTTGGTCAAAAACAAAATTTCCCAAACTGTAGATGATTGGTCTTTCCTTATAAATTTCAACGCTTTGAAGCACGTGGGGATGATGTCCAAGAATTAAATCCGCCCCTGCGTCTATTATTTTATGTGCTTTCTCTACATGGTCTATTCTTGGGTATCTATTAAATTCAATTCCCCAATGAAAGGAAACAATAATGAAATCAACTCTATCTCTAATATTTTCAATTTCTATTACTATCTCTTCTGTAGTGGCGTAAGCAGGCCCGGCTTCTCTCTCAATATATACTATTCCATCGGGAAGCATATCTAGAAAGGCAAAAAAGGCAAATTTAAGTCCGTTTTTAGTTATTATCCTTGCCCTTCTCGCCTCTTTCTGGTTTTCGCCTCCACCAATCGGAAAAAGACCTTTTTCTGAAAGCAATTGACTTGTTTTAATAAAACCTGTCCTGCCATAATCGAGTGTATGATTATTCGCGACAGAAATTATATTAAATCCGGAATTAACAATACCATTAACATAAGAAGTGTCCGCACAAAAGCTAAATCTCTTAGCTATTGGGTTACCTTTTTCGGTAATTGGACATTCCAGGTTACAAAAAGCTAAATCGTGTGAACCGACTATATTTCTTATATATCTAAAGGGGTAATCAAAATCATTATTGTCAATTATATTTCGAACACCTCTATCCAGGAGAACATCTCCAACAGCACAAAAACTTACTCTCCCCGAAGGTGGTTTAGTACCAGCTATCGATACAAAAAGTAAGAAAACTAACATCCGGAATCGTAATAGAGTTTATACCATCCCGGTTCCTGTTTACCGATTTTACTTCTAATATTCCACGGCACATAAGAAGGCTGTGGCATCTCCGGTTTTTTCTCTTCAGACTGGAAATATTTAATCCATTCCGGCTGAGAGGGAGCTTTACCTTCCTTTAACATCTCTTGCCACTTTTCATCTGTCAATCGGTCACCTATAGGCTGAAGAAATTCATAATAAGAAAAGACTCCACCTCTCATTAATTTTAATCTTCCGTCAATTTCCACAGCTACATATATTTCATGAGCAAAACCAACTGCTTCTTCAAGCGCACCAGCAGGTCCATCCGGCATTTTCCCAGTGTGTATATCGGCAATAACCGGAATATATTGATCGGGGCCTTCTGCGTAAGTTATAGGAGGATTGACCTCTTTTACTTCATTTGTAAGGTTTTCCAACAACGAACCAAACCGTCTTATCTGCTCATACTCTTGAAGAGTTCTTGGTTCATTATTCAGCTCTTTTATCGAAACTTCCTTTAGGAAAACCACTGCTTCGGTAAATCTGCTAAAAAGGTCTTCATAGGACGTAAGAAGTTCATGTTTAGTTAATTCTTTATTGGTAAATCCGAGAAGCTCTATAATCCTCTGGTAAAATTCTACATTCGGTTCTACGTAACCTTTCGGCGGTTCCGGAACCCATTCCCATACTTCTTCCATACCATCTCCACACTCGGCAGCATAACTAGATTTCGCGTAAAGGATTACATCGTGCCTTAGTTCCGCCCAGCTGGAAAGAGCCGTACTTAAGTCTTTTGCTACCCAGGCTTCATTTTTCATAAAGAAGGGATAATCGTGCTCCGCAGAGAGTTCAAGAAGCGATTTCAAACACCATATCCAGTTAAAATAGAGGTTTACTCTCCAGTCTTTTTCTTGCAGTTTTGAGAACTGTTTCTTGAGCAAATTCAAAGTATCCGGATATTCGGGAAAATTTTCCCACGAATCTTTATACTTATTAAGCATTAAATCCTCTGCCAGTTCACTGCCAAATACAGCCATCGCATCTAGACCCATTGGGAAAACCCGTTTCCTTGGAATCGATAAACGTTGTAATATTTCAGAATCCGGAATATATCTTTGCCCCATAAATCTGAATTGGGCACCCTGGGGTCCCCAGATAAACTGCTTTATTTTCGTTTTTTCCTCGAATCTTTCTTTCAGAATTTGCTTTACTTCCTTGAGTTTATCTGCATCGGGAAATTTTTCTAAAGAATAATCCTCTCCAAACACTTTTTCTATAGCATACTTAATATCTTCAGGTCCAAGGTCATCGGAAGCTCCAACATAAAAAGAAGTCATATCATAAATTATTTCCCATTCTGGCAGTAGATTATTTGAATACAAATGATGAGTGATTAGCAAGGCCTGAGTAAGTTCTGTATCGTAAAAGTCGGTTTTTGAATTAATATGTAGAGAATATGTCCCATACCAGAGCATTCCCATAAAATACTTTTTCAGTATATCACTTCTCGTGTAATGTCCTCGGGGTACAAACTGCGAGTAATCGACTTTATACTCATAGTTTGAATCTTCATCCGGGTTTAGTATTATAGGGGATCCAAAACCTGAATGAGCTTTACATTTGGAAATTTCCTTCTTAACTATAGAATCTACCATAGAAGGTACTTCTGAAGAATCACCTACAAGAAAGTACTGAGGAACCGAAAAAAACGCGATATTTCTCCTGGATGCTTCCTTTAATGCCGGATTTTCTGTTGAATTATAAGTTTCCAGAGAAAGCTTTTTCATCTCTTCGGTAAGATTTTTTATTATATTGTAGAATTCTTTTTCCTCCAGCTTTCTGAGAGTGAAATCAAAGAAAAGATGATAGAGTTCCAGGATTACATCTGTGGTTATAAAATTAGGTCGTCCAGCATAATCATTTTCCTCATATACATTATACATTTGTCCATAATTTGCAGGAGTTACAACAAACCCATTTTTAGAAATTCTATCTGTTTGTTCTTTAGTAAAATCGCCAAACTGAAATTTGTTAACTATATTTCCCCATTTTAAGCCAGACGGACTGTAATTTTCCTTCAACAATTCTTTTTCTCTTTCTAAAATAATACCCGCGTTTTTCAATTCAGTTGCAGAAAGACTATCATCACTATAATTTCTGCTAGGCTCATACCAAGATTTCCCCTTAAAGTAACAAAAAATTTCATAATTTTTAAAAGGTCTCCCGTGCCTCGCAAAAATTTCATTTCTCATAAGGTAGAGTTCTTCTAGAGTTTTATTCTCCAGGTCACCGGGATTAATTGCTTTAACAGTTTCAGCTATAACAGAAAAAGAAAAGAAAAAAATTGCTAAAAGTAAAAAAACTTTCGGGTTTTTCATACTTACCTCCTTAATTTAATTATGTTAATTTTCTGAGTCAGGTCTAGTTTTTTGAATTTTTATTTTTCTATCCAGAATACCTAGTCCTTATACTCATAGTATGAAATTTAAAAAATCATTCCCATAAGTCAAGGGGCAGTGGGTGCTTCGCACCGGTTAAATAGTTGAATGGTTAAGTGGTTGAGTGGTTGAGTGGTAAAAACAAAAGATAGCTAACTGCTGACAACCGACGATCAGACACCCCACCCCTTGACAAATACAAAAAAATTATTATATTACTTTATATAACAAAGTACTTTGTTTAGATAGAAGTTCATTTTAAATTAACGTTAAGCAATTAGGAGGGAGTATTATGAGATATAAAATTTTAGTTTTGTTAATGTTATTTGTTTTTTGTATATCTTACGCCTACGAAACGGAATTTCCGGAATTAAAAAATTCCACTACTGCTGTGGGGTATTCCTTTTGCGTGACGGTGCTACCCAGCGTACCCCTTATACTTTGCGCCGGTTTTGACGATGGCAATGAATCTCTCGCGGTTGGAAGTTTTATTTTAACCGTTTCCGGGATTGTTATCGGACCCAGCGCGGGCCATTTTTACGCAGGCAACACAAGAAGGGGTTTTATGTCTGCCGGGTTCAGGGCAATCAGCGGCGGAGCTTTCATTCTTAGCAGCGGTGCATTATTGGGCTCTGTTAATGGCTCGCGTTTCGGAAATGAGGGGACTTATGCTGTAATCGCTATAGTTTCAGGTTTATCTACTTTCGGTTCCATTGTGTTTGATATATGGACCTGTCCGAACTCGGTCGAAAAATACAACCGTTCAGTTCGTGATTACAGAGGTTTTTATCTGTCGCCTGAAATCGATATAAAAGATGAAAGTTATGGATTATCGCTTTCGTATAGATTTTGAGCTTGGAACCGTGGGTCTTAACTTTACAGATTTAGTTTGAATTTTAGTGCTTCCGGTTTTTAAAGTAGGAGATGTCGCGATTAATATAGTATTGGAGTCAGGTCTTCTTTGAAAATATGGCGACAGAATTGGCTCTAACTATTTTTACTCGGTAACCCATACCTTAATCGTATCTAAGACGGTTGTTCCAATTACTCCCATCGCAAAATCCTCAGCAAGCTGGTCATAATCGAAATAAACGTCTGATTTAAAGCAATTCTCATCCATAGCCGTGACTGCTAAGGTATAAAAAGTGTCAAGGTTAGGGAATAGATATTTAGCAGAGAAAACACTAAGAGAAGTATCCTGCGTCAACAAAGAAGTATAAAAGGAGTCTATCTCTCCTTCAAAGAAAACACTGGCGGTATAGATGTCATCAAAAGACCCTTCGCAGCTGTTCCAGTAAACAATTTCAGGACTGTCCAGAGAAATTGTATCTCCGTTGGAAGGAGAATAAATTAAAAGAGAACCTGGAATATTTACTTCCTCTTCTATTTGATGTCCTTCAATGTTTATTTGAACAAAATACCTGTCATTATATTTCACCCACATGGAGTCATTACTATAGTAGATGCCGCTCGTATCCGACTCGCTGAATTTAAAGGTGTCCTGCTGCTCATCTACTGCGAATATTTCTGCGTCTGATATACCTTTAAAACCTTCCGGAATCGTCGCATCCAATCTATAAGTGGAATCCACATAGGCTTTTTGAAATTTCATTTTCGGTTTAAGAACCAGATTGATTACGTACTTGTGTTCAAAAGGACCTTCTGTAACGCTTCCGCAGGAAACGAAAAAAAGAGAAATTAAAAAGAGCGTAAGTATAAAATTATATCTCAAGTTCTAATCCTCCGTTAAAACCTGTATATAAACTCAATAGACGGTACAATAGGCAGCATATTAAAAGTTTCTCTGAGGGGCGGTTCTTCGTCATAATCGTAGTAATAAAACCACACGTTTTTGCGGTTCAAAGCGTTGTATAAGCTGAGTTTTAAATCTCCTTCATTGTTGCCAAAATAAAATGTCTTGGTAGCACTGATATCTAAACGCAAATAGGACGGTAACCGGTACGCGTTTTTCTCACCTTTCAACTCCATCCACCAGCTAGTATTATCATTATCGTAAGGGGTGCCTGATTCTATATAACGATATCTCCCCAGAGAGGTAGTGAATGGATTTCCCGTAGAGAAAGAGAATTGAACGCCGACTTCCCATTCTTTGGGAAGCATAGCAAAAAGAATCAAATACAGGTTGTGGGTCCGGTCCCATACTGACGGGTAGTATTCATCGCCGGATTTCATCCTTGATTTAAGAAACGTATAAGAAAGCCAGCCCCTTAATGTTCCAATCTCTTTTTTCAACAGAAAATCCATCCCGTAGGCGTCACCCTCTTTTTCATCAAACATCGTTCTGTAGTAATCGTTCGCGTTTTCAATGTCTATTTCCGGATCCTCGTTCATTTTGTATAACCGGTTATAAATCCGGTAATAACCTTCGAGTGAAAAGTAGTAAGACTCGTTCAGCCAGCCCTCATAACCGAGATTTATATGATGAGCTTCCTCAGGATTATACTCTCCGCCAAGAGGAATCAGATAATAAAAAGGAAGGCTCATCCCTCCAATTTCCGATTCTCCGGGGATTAAAGGAACCTCAAATTGATGGTAATTCCCGAGAGAAATTGTCAATGCCTTTATTTCATTTAAAAAGTACTTCGCGGACAACCGGTAAGACCTAAAAATAGTACTTTTGTTCTGTCCAAACTCTTCACTCTCGGAATAATAATGTGTAAGAGCTACACCTCCTCTGATAAGCAAATCTTCCACAGGTGAGAATTCATCTTCCGCAAAGCCCATTGCTCTGTTGCTCCAAATATCCTTGTATTCATAATTTATACCCATATTGCTGCTAATATCATATTTAAAAGGACGATATTCATCGTTTAGTCCGAATTTTAATTTATGCATTCCGAATGTACGCGTATAATCCATCCCGAGAGTAGCTATATCGATAACCCCGTTTGTAACAAAAATAGTATCCATAAAACCGAAATGAAAACTATGTTTACTAAATCCACTTGAGAAATGCAGTAAGGACTCATTATCACCGGAATGAAATAAATTTAATCCTATCACACTATTATCCCAATCCAGTCCAACAACCTGGATTTCTTCGTTGTCTTCGTCTCTCATATCGAGGAAATCTTTACTTTTGAAACCGCTTAAGACAACGGTCCAACTGTTAGTTATATCACTCTCTATATGTAAATATCCATCGTAGAAATAATAAGGCATTTCATCCGGGATTATTTTGTCTATATAAGTTCTCCTGACAGTAAAGAGAAAATTCGTATTTAGATAAGGTACAGGGCTGCCAATGGTTACTCCGGCGGATAAAAATCCCAGAGAAAAAACACCTGTAAGTCCTTTTATGTCTCGATCTACGCCTTTTGTTTTAACGTCTAAAACGGAAGAAAGAGCCGCATCGTATTCCGCCGGGATTCCGCTTTTATGCAATTCAATGTTTTTTATTGCGTTAACGTTAAAAGCTGAAAAAATACCGGATAGATGAAAAGGTCTTAACAGGGGTATGTTATCGAGCAGAACCAAATTCTGGTCCGGGCTTCCTCCTCTTACAGCGATATCCGTTGAGTAATCGGAAGCTTTTGTAATCCCGGGAAGAGCCTCTAAAGTACGCATCACATCACCTTCCTGGAACGAAGGCAAAATTAGCATATCCTCTGTAGACAGGGAGGCAGGAGTGATAGCGGCTGATTCCCTGAATTTTTTCCTCTTCGCGGATATTAATATTCCCTGTGATTTTAAAGTGGTTATACGCATCGCTATATCTGTTTCCGCATAATCCTTACCGAAAAAAAATATTTCTCTCTCGACTTTTTTATATCCCATCATAGAACAGACAAGCTTAATTTTTTTCAGTGTATCAGGCAGTATTATGCTGTAATAGCCGTTATTATCCGTTGTGGTACCCATTTCGGTTCCCATAACCACAATGTTGACCGTGGGTAGAGGTTCCTTTGAGACTGCGTCGAATACTGTACCCGTTACAATCTTGTATCCTCCGGCACTTAAAACCAAATAAACTAGTAAATACATCATTTACTTAAAAAAACTTCTCTGCTGTATTTACAAAGTAAAGCAGGAGCGAACCAGATCGTATACTTATCAATAGAATATATACCTCATTACAATCGAACAAGAGAGGGTGTTTGCGGTTATATCAACATTATCCCGCGTGAAACTGAAACGGTTATAGGAAAGGTTACTTTCCACGCTCCATCTGTGAGTAAACTCATAACCCACTCCCAAAGTTCCTCCGATACCAGAATATGAATCCAGATCTTCTTGCAATTCAAAAAGAAAAGACCAACCTGCTAGGCCTACACCTATGTCGAAATAAAAGGAAGGATGAAATTCGTTTAAGTAGTAACTGATACCCAGACCTCTTAAGCCAATGGTTATTATTTTCTTATCAGAATCCACTTCCTTTAGGAAATTAATCGTTGGGGCAGCGTAATAAATCATCAAGCGATTATTGGGCGCGTAACCCATTTTCCAGGTTGTCGAAATTCCTCCATTGGTAAAATTCTCAGAAGATTCAGCTGAACTCCAGTATTGCATTCTTTCCGGATAACTGGCAAATCCGTATCCCAGGCTAGGACCGAAGATAAGCCCCTGGCGTTCACCGCCGTTTAACAACAGAGGTTTTGCAAAAAGTATTATTAGAAGCGTTACTGATAATTTGGTAAAAATCTTTTTTGACATAATTAGCTCCTTTTTTAAAGTTCTAATAACTGCCTATAAAGTATAATTAGAGAATACAATTCTGTCAATGCTTTCACTGGTAACAAAAAACCAAACAAAAAATCCAGTAAATCTTGTTAATCCTGTCTGAATTATTGTTAGGGGGGTTAGGAAGTAAAAAAAATCCTTTTTAATCTGCGTTCATCTGCGTCCTATTCTCTTAGTGCCTTTGTGTCTCTGTGGCAAAATTTTGGCTTGACAGATTTAATCTTCGAGGTAGATTTTATCAACTTTACTATAAACAATATAAATTGGGAGGTATAATAATGCATAATAATTTGAGTCTGGTTTTTTTTGCCGTGTTCGGATTGATGCTTTTGATGTGTGCTTCTAATGTAAAAACCGTTAAATCAAACAAGGAATTTACATTAAAAACAGGAGTCAATGTTAGTCACTGGTTATCGCAGAGTAAAAAACGCGGCGAGGAACGCAAAAATTACATTGAAAAAGCCGATTTTGACACAATCGCTTCGGTAGGTTTCGACCATGTTAGAATTCCGGTCGACGAAGAACAGCTCTGGGACGGGGAAGGAAACAAAGAAAAAGAAGCTTTTGGGTTACTGCATAACGCAATAAATTGGGCGCTCGAAGCTAATTTGAGAGTAATTGTCGATTTGCATATCATACGTTCACATCATTTTATTGCAGAAACGAATGCTTTGTGGACCGAACCCGCCGAGCAGGAAAAGCTAATCGATTTATGGCGACAGCTTTCCGGCGAGTTGAAACAATATCCAAGTAATATGGTAGCCTACGAAATACTGAATGAAGCTGTGGCAGATGACCCGGAGGATTGGAATAATCTTATTGAAGAAGTTATTGCTGAAATCAGATTAAAAGAACCGGAAAGAAAAATAGTGGTCGGTTCAAACAGATGGCAGATTCCTTCCACTTTTCCCGATTTGAAAATTCCCGAGAATGACCGGAATATTATTCTGAGTTTCCATTTCTATACGCCTATGGCGCTTACACATCATCTGGCGTCATGGTCTCCTGTTGCCGAGTATACGGGAGAAGTAAATTATCCGGGACAGATTGTTGATTCATCGCATTATAAAGAACTTTCGGAACCGACTGTTAGAGCAATGAGAGAATATTCCAACGGTTATTTTACGAAGGAAATTCTCGCAGAACAAATGTCTCCCGCGATAAAATTCGCAAAGGAGAAAAATTTACCTCTGTACTGTGGTGAGTTCGGAGTTTATCCGACGATTCCCGAAGATATTAGTTTACGCTGGTATAAAGATGTTTGCGATATCTGTAATTCCAATAATATCGCGTACTGTCACTGGTGTTATAAAGGTGATTTTCCAATAGTTGACGAAAACGGCAAACCAAACAGGAAATTAGTTTCTGTTTTGACAGCTAAATAAGAAATAGAATAAGGATTTGTTAAAGAGATAAAGTGAACGGAGAGTTGTTCGCTTGAAAAATAAAAACCTCTGTGTTTTTTTCTTTGCGTTCTCTGTGTCTTTGCGTGATAATAATTTTGGGGGATGGGTATTAGCGGTTTTGCCGCGATAGGTCTCTGAGTGATATTAATTGAGTGTGGTGGGGTATAATCTTGTGAAAATCTGTGAAATCTTGTGGTTTCTTTTGAAAAGTTTTCAGCTTAAGTACGAAATACTCCCGGAATAGAAGACTTTTTCGGTGTTTTCATTTGCTACTTTTATTCCGCCATCCGGTTGTATAGCGACAACTTTACCTGTAAATGTTTCCTTGCCGTCGGTTATTTTAACCTTCTCGTTTAAAGCGCCGCTTAGTTTTATATATTTTTTGTGAATTTCTTCAAGGTTGTTTTTTTCTTTTGCGATTCTTTCAATAATTTCTTTCGCAATTACTTCAATGTCGAGCTCTTTATGTAATGTGTCTTTTGAGGTGATTACGATATCTTTAAGAGGTATAGGGAAATCGGAATTACTTAGGTTGAGGTTTAA
>CAZRYJ010000005.1:10882-25206 GCA_964604245.1 uncultured bacterium
GATAAAGTTTGGAGATATTCTATGGATGGGTTTATTATTCTTTCGTCAGGGATGAATTCTTTTGTTTTGGTCATGGTTGCGCTCGAATTAAAAGGACATACTTCCTGGCATATATCGCAACCGAATATATAATCATTCTCATCCGTTGGGAACCATGAGGGTAAATCATTTTTCTTATTAACGGTATGAAATGCCGTGCATTTTTCTATGTTAAGAGAGTACGGTGCAGTGAGAGCTTTACTTGGGCAAGTTGCAAGGCAAATATCACAATTCTGGCATCTATTAGTCCCTTTTTTGTCTTTTTTTAGTTCAATATCAAGAAGTATTTCTCCTAAGAATATCCAGGACCCGAATTCTTCCGTTATTAGAAGTGTGTTTTTTCCAATCCACCCGAGGCCCGCTCTCTCGGCTAACTCTTTTTCAAGAAGGGTTCCGGTGTCTGTATAATATTTCGTTTTTTTTGTTTTGGTAGCTTCTTTTATAAATTTTGAGAGGAGAAATAATTTTTCCGAGAGAACAATATGGTAATCTTTTCCCATGGCATATCTTGATATGCGGACTTCTCCTTTATTTAACACAGGGAAGAAACCCTGCCAGTAGTTTACCCCCAGTACAACCACGCTTTTCGCCCAGGGGAATTTTAAGAGAGGGGAAAGTCTCTCCTTTTCGGTTTCTCTGAGATATTCAATATCACAATTCATGCCTTTTTCGATTGAACTTCTGTATTTCTTTTGATAAATAGAAGGTTTTAAATCGGTTATCCCTACAAGGTCGAATCCAATATCTTTAGCTTTTTCTTTTATTTTTCTTTCTATGTTCATAAGAGTTCGTTTAATACTTCGACAGCGGTCTTTATTTCGAAGCCACGGCGTTTAAGATATTCGAAAATTTTTTTCTTTGAAGCCTTATTGTTGCCGTATTTCTTGACCGCTTTTTTAAAAGCCTTTCGGGCGTTTTCTTTCTCGTCAACGGATTGTAACAAACTTTCTGTTTCTGCTCCTTCGATTCCTTTGTTCAATAATTCCATCTTAAGAGCGAAATTCCCCTTGGGATTGATTTTGTTTCTGTCTTTTATCCAGGAGAGAGCAAATCTATGATCATCGATTAAATTTGCTTCTTCAAGGTCATTCAAAACTTTTGTAGCGATTTCATTCTGGACGCCTTTGTTTGTGAGATAATCTTTTATTTCTTTTCGGGATCTTTCTCTATATGAGATAAAATTTATAACTTTTTCCTTTACGTCTGTAATTTCTTCGAACTCTTTTATTGAAGAAATTTCCGAGGGGGTAATTTCTTTGTTCTCATAAAGATGAAAGTTTACAACTGTATCTGTATAGAGACCTAAGGAAAACTCACCGTCAATATATATATTAACTCTATTTTTCTTCTTTTTCTGCTGTTCTATCCTGGTTATCTTGCCCATTAGTGATATTTAGCTCTTCTCTTATTTTGTTTTCTAATTCCTCTGATATTTTGGCGTTTTCTTTGAGAAAGAGCTTTACGTTTTCTCTTCCCTGTCCAAGTGAAGTTTCGCCGTAATTATACCAGGCTCCCGATTTTTCGACCAGGTTTAAAGATTGTCCGAAATCAAGAAGTTCTCCTTCTTTCGATATGCCTTTCCCGTACATTATGTCAAATTCTGCCTCTTTGAAAGGAGGGGCAAGTTTGTTTTTCACGACTTTGACTTTTACCCTTATTCCAATTGATTCGTTTCCTTGTTGTAAGGTACTTATTCTTCTAATATCCAATCTAACTGAAGCGTGAAATTTAAGAGCTAAACCTCCGGGTGTGGTGTAAGGATTCCCAAAAGAAATGCCAATTTTCTGTCTAACCTGGTTTATAAAAACAGCAGAAGTCAAAGTTTTACTTAAGACCCCTGTTAGCTTTCTTAGCGCCTGAGACATAAGGCGTGCTCTAAGTCCCATATGAGAGTCTCCCATTTCACCTTCGATTTCAGCTTTTGGTACAAGGGCTGCAACCGAATCGATTGTTATTAATTCGACTGCTCCGCTTCTAATCAACATTTCAGCTATTTCCAAAGCTTCTTCACCTGTATCTGGTTGGGATATTAATAAATCTTCCGTATTCACACCGAGGTTTTGGGCGTACTTGGGGTCAAGAGCGTGTTCTACATCTATAAAAGCAACTGTTCCACCTCTTTTTTGTGACTCGGCAGCGATGTGGAGAGCAAGAGTTGTCTTTCCCGAAGCTTCCATACCGTATATTTCTATAGCTCTGCCTCTGGGAATTCCTCCTATTCCGAGTGCGGCATCCAACGAAAGAGAGCCGGTTGGTATGTAAGGTACTTCAATTGTCTTTTTGCTGCCTAATTTCATCAATGCTCCATCTCCGTATTGTTTGTTTATTTTACTCATTACCGAATCGATAGCTTTTTCTTTTTCTTTATCCATAATTACCTCCTGAGAAATAGTATTATAAGAGATATAGGCAAAAAGATAACAAAGAATGTGAACATCAAACGCCATTTGATTTTTGTTCTTCCCTTTGCCCATATCCAGATTGCTTCATAAGATCCAAAAATTCCCGCAAGACTTCCGACGGATATTGAGTATAGGATAAAAATTTCGTTACTTTTCAAAAAGGGAAATATAAAAGAAAGAAGATTAGATGAAAGTCCTGCTGATCCTATACTACCAGCAGAATATATTATCCAGGGATTTAATTTAATGTCCGTTATAGGGAAAAAGTAGAGGAGATAGTAAATAACAAAGGAAACTCCTACCGGTATGAAGAGCCACCAGTTGACAGATTTTAAAGGCTCTGTTCCCATAAATGCAACACAGAAAACCCCTCCTAAGATAATTAAACCGAACAGGTTTAGACTATAGTGTTTATCAACGTTAAAATATCCAAAGACAAAAAATAGAAGAATTAAGGAAAATGCCAATTCCGCTTTTCTCCATTCTACAGTCCTGCTTGTCTCTTTTATTTTATTCTTCGCACATATAAAATAAGCTATTGTGAGGAAAACAAGAAGACTTGCTATCCATAGAGGCAACATTATTGAGACGAAATTATAAATACTGAGGGTGGGATTACCCTTCCCAAGAGCAATAGATATAAAAATATTTCTGAGGTTTCCGAAGGGAGTAAGTATGCTTCCCATTATAGTTGAGGCGACCAGTATGGTTAGCGTTTTCTCCTTTTCCTGAAAGCGTAGAATCCATTTTTCGAAAGAAGAAATAAGAACAAATGAAAGAAAAAAGGGCGCCAGAATATGAGATAAGCCGATGAGCATCATCGTTGCCGTTTGTTCATTTTTATCTTTTAAGATTTTTTCTCCGATAAAGTCGATGACTTTTGACCGCTTGATTGAAGCAGCTATAAATGCAAGCATGAGAGTTACAAAAAGGTATGCTATTGGTGGATGGATAGTCAAATTTTACCTCGTGAGAGGGACCTCTGATAGTATTTCATATATTGGTCCTTTTGGCGTTAGTGTGCTTTTGAAAAGTGTAACTTCATGTACAGGGAAAGAATCGAATGAAAAGTCGATGTTTTCCGGTAAACTGTATTTTCCTTTTTTTACTCGCGCGAATGTTATATGCGGAGTGAATTTTTTCATTTCTTTTTCAAACCCCAGATTGGAGACTTTATTTTCGATAGTTGAAAATAATTCAACCATATTGTTTTTTCCTTCCTCGACGCCGACCCAGAGGATCTTTGCCCTTTTCGAAGAAGGAAAGGCTCCGATCCCTTTTAAGGAAACATCAAACGATGAAAACTCTTTCTCTATTTCTTTCATTTTTTCTTCAATCGAACTGTTCTTATCGGTTTCACCAAAAAACTTTAAAGTAATGTGCAAGTTTTCTTTTTTTACCCACTTAACATTTGAGGGTGTTTTGAGATTATCATAAAGAGACGAAATTAAATCTTTCGCCTGCTCTGGTAGCTTAACTGCTGAGAATAGTCTTATTTTATTTCCTCCAGTAAGTTTTTTAACATTTCTAAAACTTTTGTTGCCGCCAATTCTATTATCTCTTTCCTGTTTCCCTTAAGATGCACTATATTAGTAATTACCTTCTCCGGAATGTCAACTCCCAGAGCGATAGTTCCAACAGGTTTTTCCTCACTCCCGCCCAGGGGACCCGCAATACCTGAGGAAGAGATGCCGACATCGGTTTTTAAGAGTTTTTTTACGCCATGCGCCATCTCCCTCACGGTCTCTTCTGAGACTGCTCCGAATTCCTCTAGAGTACGAGGAGAAACACAAAGCAGATCTGCCTTTATTTCATTGGAGTATGCTATTACTCCTCCCGAGAAATAATCTGAACTGCCGGGAATGGAAGTTAAAAGAGTTCCTATCAGTCCTCCGGTGCAGGACTCAGCAGAGGAAATAGTCCATCCTTTACCTCGCAATAAAATTCCGATATCCTCGAGTAGTTTCCGGGAGCCCTTCTGCATTATAAGGGCTTGATTAAGTGCAGAACAAACAAGAAAATACTTGCCAATATTCCTGCTATAACATCGTCCAGGACTATTCCAATCTTTGTGTGTTCGACTTTTTTTATGACAGGAAGTTTAAAAATGTCGAACAGACGAAATAGAATCAGTCCGATAATTAACGTTGATATATCTTTATTATGGAAAGCAAGCGTCACCATTGTACCGGTAACTTCGTCAAGAGTAAACCAGGAGGGGTCACCCGATATATCAAAGGATAAGAGTATGCTCAGTAATAAAACCCCGAAAGCGATAATGAAATAATAAGGAGAAGTCCAGTCTAAGAAAAGAAACAGGAGTAGTCCGGTAACTATAGACGACCATGTGCCTCCTCCTTTAATTTTTCCGAGGAAAAAAGTGCTTCCGATAAATTCATGCCAGAGTGCGACTTTGTTTTTTTTCATTTTTTTTATTCAACTTTTTTATTTTTCTTTTTTGTTTATCTGTTAGCAGTTTGTCCAATTCTACTTCAAGTACGATTTTCTCCTGAAAAGTCCCAAAACCCCTCAGATAAGGAAGGGAATATAACTTAGGGGATTCTTTATCCGTATCAAGTTCGTAAATTCCCTTAACTCCTGAGATTAGAAAGGCGCAGTAATCGAAAGTGGAAGGAAGCAGCAAAACCTTCTTTTTTGGTGTTTCTAAACCCAGTATTTCCCAGAGTCTCACAAGCGGAAATGTACTATTTCTATATTTAACAAAACCTCCAAGCCACTGTGGGCTTTCGGGCATTTTTTTTGTTTTTCTTAATTTGCTCAAACCCTTGATTTGGTTAATATTAACTCCGAAAAAAATTTTATCTAAGCAGAATACTAAAATTTTATTCAAGGTGTATGTCCGTGCTTTCCTTTATTTTATCTATTAATGATATTAAGGTATGAACCCTCGTTTCTGTATCTCCCATTGATCTGACCTGCTCTTCTGTTTCTTTTAATAGTGCCAGAGCTGTTTCTACTTGTTTTTCGTTTAACGATGAAAGTTTTTTTGCTAATTTATCTATTTCATTGCTGGAATTTAATTCCTCTTGTAATATCCCGGAAATCTGATCTGCCATATTTGTGGTCATCCCGATTGATTCTGAAATTTCTTTTAAGTCCTCAGCTGTTTTCTGAATAATCGATTTGCTTTCTTCAAATATAGATATTGACTTTTCCGTAGATTCAACTATTGACTGCACTGCTTCACGCATTCTTTTAATGTTTTCCTTTGTTTTTTCCAGGTAAGAAGCAGAATCGTTGGATAGTTTTCGGATTTCGTCTGCAATGACGCTAAAACCCTTGCTTTCTTCTCCCTCTTTTCTCGTGGCTTCAATGGAAGCATTAAGCGCTAATAGATTTGTGTCGTCAGATATCTGTTCCATTAAAGAATTAAATTCCTTGATTTTCTCGAAAGCAGATGACAATTCTTCTAAGCTTTTTGATCCTTCCTCAATTTTTTGGACAAAAGTGTTAATCTTATTAACTCCTTTTTCTGATTTCTCTTCTCCTGAATTTGCCAAATCTATTGATTTTTTAGAAGTATTAAGAAGGGTTTTGATCTGCGATTCTATTTCAGCAGAAAGAGCCTCGATGCCTTCGTTATTCTTGTTAACTGATTTAATCATAGATTCACTTTCTTCTTTGTTGGATAAGATTTCGCGTACAGAATGGTCAACTTGCTTGGAAGAGAAAGAAACTCTTTGTATTCCACTTAATATTGCTTCTCCTTGAGTTCGAACGTTATCAACTGTATCTTTAATGGTTGATATAGAAGAAATTGTTTTATCCAGAAAAAGAGAAAGAGTTTCATTTATGCTTCCTATTTCATCTCCGGAAACAACTATTTTTTTCTCAGGGGCGGGAAGAGAATCGTTTAGTAGATATTCAATCCTTTTTCGTATAGAATCAACAGGTTCTTTTATCATTTTAATGAGAATCCAAATGATTAGAGCGGGGAACAAAAGATATAGCAAACCGCTCCAGGATTTTGTCATAATATATCCGGTAAATCCGGAAAAAATTATTGCGGGAATAACTAACAACAAGACTTTTTGGGATATACCGAGTCCTGTGATTTGTGTGTCTTGAAGTGTTCTGTAATAAGGTGTAAGGAGAAAAAAACTTAGGTAGTATAGAAAGCTTAGCTGGAGTAATCCCACAGGAACAATAAAAAAGCCGATTTTAACTATGTTTATTGGAGATGTTAATTTTAATAAAGGGTTTATAGCTAAGATTAAGATAAAAATAAAGACGCTAAAATTCAAAGAGGCATGGACTGCGCATACTACAGGCGTATTGTAGAGAGTTTTGGCATCGGCGCCTGTAATTGCTTTCCGGAGACGATTTTCCTGATAGAAGTAAAAAGCAATAATCAAAACAAGAGTAAGTATTAAGAGAGAGGAAAAAGTTTTAGTGTAGTCGTCGAGAGGAACAGTCCACAGGATGAAAGAAAGCATAAGAGGAATTCCTATTGCAAAACTTACCAGAGAAGAAATTAAGGCAAATTTATTTGATAACTTCATCTATTTTCTCCTTAAATGATTGAATTTGTGTACCTTTCAATAAGCTTTCGACATTTAGAACGCCGACAACGGATGATTTATAAGTATACCCTCCGGAAAAAAGTTGGGGAGGAAAGATGTCGGGGAGTGTAAGTATTTCATCTTTATGGATTTCCACAATTTCAACGATTTCTGATACCTGAAAACCGACCAGCTGCCCGGAAATTTCTACTACGATAATAGGTATTTTTTTTGCACTTGAGATTTCTGTTTCTATTCCCAAAAGCTGGGCGAAGTTGACTACCGGTATTATTGATTCTCTTATTTCCGCGATTCCTGATAGAAACAGAGAGAGTTGAGGAGTGCGGGTTAATTTTATTTCCCTCTTAATTTCCTCAATGTTGGAAAGAGGAATTCCATAGAATTCTTCTCCTACCCTTACAATCATTATTTCTTCTCTTTTTCGCCTGGGTTTTTCCTTCTCCGGTGTTACTGCGCTTTCTTTTGGTTTTTCAATTTTTTGAGCCACTTCTTTTTTCTCTTGGACTTTTTGCGTATATACCACTTCTTTTTTCCGGTTAGGTTTCACTTGCGTAATAGGCTCTTTTTCCGGGGTTTTTATTTCCTTTGCCGTTGTTTCCTTTTTCTTCGGAGATTTCACGGATAATATTTTCTTGAAACTTATTTTTTTTCGTTTTTTCACTTATATCTCCAGATCGGCAGCGACAGATTCTATTACATCCGGAGGAATTTCTTGTAAGGACTCTGTTGCCCCTACGAAAAGGGCATTTTGGGCAATGTTATTTATTACCCTTGGAAGGCCTTTACTGATTGCATAGAGTTTGTCCAGACTTTTTTGCTCAAATATTTCATTTTTACTTCCTGCCACTTTTAAACGATGTTTAATATAAGCTTTAGTTTCTTTCTTTGTGAGGGGGTCAAGGTGGAAACGGATATTAACTCTTTGCTTTAACTGAGGCACTTTATCAATTCTGTTTTTTAGTTCGGGTTGACCAAGTAAAACAAGATGTAGCAACTTTTCCTCAGGGGTTTCTAAGTTTAAGAGAAGCCGTATTTCTCTAAGAGCGTCCAGAGATAGTATTTGAGCTTCATCAATTAATCCTATAACAGTTATGTTTCTTCTATTAAAATCTAACAAAGTCTTTTCCAATAGATTTAAGACTACAAGTTTAAACCTTGGGGTTTTCTCCACACCTATTTTCTGTAATATGATTTTTATTAATTGAGTTGAAGAAAGTTTTGGGTTTCTTATTAAGAATGGCAGCGTATTCTGTTCTTTCAGCGTTTCTTTTAAAGCATTAGCAAGGTATGTCTTGCCGCTGCCTACTTCTCCGGTTACCAGGGTTAATCCACCTTTAATTTCAGTTATATTATATAAAAGTCTTGCATAGCCTTCTTCAAACCCATCACTGTTATAAAGAAAATTCAGGTCGGGAGTGTTGGAAAACGGCTTCTTTGTTAGTTTCCAGTATTCATTAACCATTTAGTTCTTCTATAGCTTTTTTAGCCCAAATGTTATATTTGTTTGTTTTTATTAGACGCTCCCATATTTGGTGACATAGGTTTTTTAATCCTTGTTTCTGATAGGCTTTCCCCAGATAATAATAGGCTTCGTATAAATTTGGTCCTACATTTATTGCTTTATTTAAGAATTCCACAGAATCTTCATACATTTCTCTTTCGTAGTAAACAAGACCAAGATAAAATAAAGCATAAAGAACAGCTTGCTTGTTTTCCGCTTTTCTTTCAATGGAAGATAATTTTTCTATTGCTTCACCGTATAAACCCTTTTTATGGTTTATATAACCGAGATTTGCATGTGCCATCTCATTATGTGGGTCCATGCTCAGAACTTCTTGAAAAAGAAGCGAGCTTTTATCGTACTGTTCAAGGTGAATATATGCCCATCCAAGTAAGTTGTATACTTTTACATTTTTTGGGTCCATTCTTTTTGCTTTATTTAGAGCTTTTACTGCTTCTTTATATTTTCCGCTTACTACAAGATTCCAGCCTTTATCAATTAAAGTTGTTACGTTTACTCTACTTGATTGAATTTTGGTAATAAAACCTGTGGACTCCGCAGTTTCTGTTTTTTTGTCGGGTTGATTTTTTTCTTTGGGTTCATTCCCCCCCTTTTTTCTGATTTCATCTAATAGGTTTTCAGTTCTTTTTTTAAGACCCAGAATTTCTTCTTCTATCTTATTGATTGTAGACAATACTGTTTTTAGTCTATCTTCGTTTTTTTCTTTATTTTCTATGCTGGTTTTTTCGATTTCGGTTAATAAGGTTTTTATTTTGTCAAACATCATTCTTCACCAAGTCTGTCAATTTATCAGGAATTTTATCAAATGGAAGAATTAAATCCACGCAGCCACTATCAACAGCTGCTTTAGGCATTCCGTAAACAACAGAAGTGTCTTTATCCTGTGCTATGACGAATCCTCCTCTCTTGCTGATATTTCTCACACCAATGGAACCGTCTTTTCCCATTCCCGAGAGGACGACACCAATGAGATTGCCATCAAAATTTTCCGATGCAGAGTTCATTGTAATATCAGCGGAAGGGCGAACGCCATGAAGAGTAGGTTTTTTGTTCAATTTTATTCTTCGGTCATCGCTGAACTCAAGATGGAAATTTCCGGGAGCAATAAAAGCGGTGCCTTTTTTAAGGGGAACACCTTCCTTTCCTTCCGTAATCGAAAGAGGAGAATGTTCGTTTAATCTTTTAGCAAAAGCTTTAGTAAAAGTTTCCGGCATGTGTTGAACGACAACTATTGGAGCAGCAAAATTAGCGGGAAGTTTTTTGAAAATAGATGTAATTATTTTCGGTCCTCCTGTAGAGGCTGCTATAATAACCAAACTGTCACTCATCTTTCTTTTGTTTGAGTTAAAATTTTTGTTTTTTTTTGACGTTTTAAGGTTAGCTTTTGAGGCAATCTTAACTTTTTTAATTATCTCTTCCTTTGTAGCTCTAATATTAAGAGAAATAGTGCCTCCCGGTTTTTCCACGAAATCCACAGCTCCCGCTATGAGGGCTTCTATGGTTTTTTGTGCTCCTTTTTTTGTGTAAGCGGATATCATTATTATGGGTGTTGGATTTTTTTTCATTATATTTTTTACAGCTTCTATCCCATCCATCCCGGGCATTTCTATATCCATTGTTATTACGTCGGGTTTTAGAAGAACGGCCTTATTTATGCCTTCTATACCGTTTGAAGCAGTGTCCACTACGTTAATTTCCGGGTCTTCATTTAAAATTTCAGAAAGAACCTTTCGCATAAACGCTGAATCTTCAACAACTAAAACATCTATCAAATTATTTTCTCTCCGGTTTTATATGAAGTTATAAAAACTTTTCCATCGGCCAACTGAAATTTCACCGATCTTCCGTAATTGCCCCCTGTATCGTGAGATAAAAGTCTTATTCCAAGATTTTTTAAAATTTCTTTCCCTTTTATGACATTTCTGTTTCCAATGGAATTTTCAACATCATCCATAAAATCTTCAAACATTATTGCCCCACCGATCATCTTTGCCGAGAGGTCTTTCTTTTTTGCATTTGACTCTATCATCTTTTCGAAAAGGAGTTGAATTCCCGTATCTGCATATTTCTCCTTTTTCTTTCCTCCTGGGTTCTCAGGTAAAATAAAATGTACCATGCCTCCCAATTTTTGGTTTTTATCGTAAAGGGTTATAGCGACGCAAGATCCGAGCGCTCTTGTTATAAGAACGGTAGAGCCGTTGGAAATTTTAAGACTGCCTGTTTCGACTATTATTTCATTAGTTTTTTGCATAGATTCTATCTCTTATATTTATCGGATTGAAGAGATTTCTTGCGTTGTTGGGTATGGATTCGACTTTGCCAAGTACAAGAAACCCGTTTTCTTTTAAAGCCGCAGCGAAAGATTTTAAGATTTTTTCCTGGAATTCTTTGTTTAAATATATAAGCACATTTCTACAAACAATTAAATCAAATTTGTTTTTATAGTTTACATCCTTTAAGTCGAGATTCTGAAATTCTACCGAATTTTTAATCTCCCTGGTTAGCCGGTATCCTACTTCTACTTTTTCAAAGTATTTAAGCTTATAATAAGACGCCATGCCTGTTAAAGCGGCATCGTCATAAATACCTTTACAGGCTTCCTTTATTGATTCTTTATCTATGTCTGTTCCGAGGATTGAGCAGTCCAGATTAAGTTCCTTGCATAGAATTGCAATTGCGTAAGGTTCGGCGCCGTTAGCGCAACCGGCACTCCATATTGCAGGGTCTTTCATATATGGAAGGATTTCAGTTTTCAAGGTGTCAAAAACGGTTTTGTTTCTGAAGAAACTCGTAAGATTTATGGTAAGCGCATTTTTAAGTTTGGCCTTTTCTCCTTTGCTTCTTTTTAACAATTCGGCATAATCGTTATAATCATTGACCCCTACTTTTCTCATTCTGGAGCGAACTCTTCTTACTAAAGGTTTTACCTTATAATGTTCAGGATGGAAATCCATGAAATTTTTTATTACTGTGACGACTTTCCCGAAGTCGTCCTCCTCAGATTTCTTCATGTCCTTTTGCCAGCTCTATAGTTCTTTTTATAAGGTTATTGTCAGGGTTTAATTCCAAAGCTTTCTCCCATAATTCTACTGCTTCTTTTGTTATTCCTCTCTGAAAAAGAATATTGCCTTTTTTAAAGAATAAGTCCCAGTCCCTAATGCCTGTGGATATAAGAGTTTCAATTCTAACTTCACAAAGATCAAAAAGTTTAGTTCTATAATAGTAATCTATTAAGGCTTTTGAGAGTATGACGCACTCGGGATCTGATTTTAGGCCTTGTTGATACATCTCTGTGGCTTTCTTTTCGTCTCCGAAAGTTTCGTATAATTTCCCGAGATTATAGAAATATTCTCCAAACTCAGGAGCCAAAGACAGCCCTTCTTCTAAACGATTTATTGCATCTTTAATTTTTCCTTTTTTTGCCATAATATAAGAATAGTGGAATTCCGTATATGCGGTCTTTACTTTAATGTTATCTAAAACATTTAAAGCCTCTGTGTCTTTTTTCATTTTCAGAAAAATAATTGCTTTGTTCAAGAGAATCTTTTCGTTATCTCCTTCTTTTTTTAGAGCTTTTGATAGATAATCCAGGGCTTTTTCAGTATTACCTTTTAGTTCGTTTACCAGATAAATGTTGTTCAAAATTGACGTTCGTTTGACAATATTAAGGCTATCTTTAAAGCATTTTTCCGATTCTTCAAGATCGTCCATCTTGAAGCAAATGATTCCTTTGTAGAAAAGCGCTTCAGGGTCGTTAGGTTTTAGTTCGAGTATTCTGTGAAATTCCCGAAGAGCTTCATTTAGCATTCCGATTTTTACAAAAGCAATTCCCAGATTTCTGTGTTCATCTATTCTATCTTTGTCTTTTACCAGTGTTTCCCTTTTTATTTTGAGTTCTTTTAAGGCTCCTTTTTTTAAGAGTCCGGAAAGGAGTTTTAAAGCTTTAAATTCTTCTATTGGAAGCACATTGATTAGAGAGGATAAAGTTTTTTCTCCGTCAACCTTGTTTAGGATCATATTTTCTTCATCCGTTAACTCCGAAGCATCGCTCCAATCAGGAGCAATTATTAGTATGGAGTCTTTGTCGGGAAGAGAGGATGCAGCCAGTTCATCTTTAAGGGCTGCGGATTCGAGCAGAACATCGTCTATTTTGATTGAAACAGGTAGCCCTTCCGGCTCATAAGGTTCTCTTGATTCGAAGACAAAATACCCTTTTAACCATCCGGATAACTCAATTATTGCATCTCGCATTTGTTTCTTGATATATTTCGTTAAGGTTTTTTTATCTATTAATTCGAGTTCCATGAAAAGTTCTCCTAAATGTGTATTTTCTCTTTCTTGCTGTAGGTCTAAAGCTTCCTTTAGATCTTTTCCGTCGATGACCCCATTTTCTACAAGTATGGAGCCCAGCCGGTCTTTTCTGTTCATCCAGTGAATATGAGAAAGTTCCCCTTTGTTCAGGGAAAGATAAACCAGATTTTCTTCATTGGTTATTGCCAGTTCTCCTGTCTTACTGCCAATTTGTAACATCTGAAGGATGTCAGTGATTGAGAGATCGGAAAGAGAACCTTTTATAGGCATTTTAAAAATCCTCTATCAGCCTGAAGCTTTTGTCATGCAAATCCATTGTTAATGATTTATTCAAAATCTTTATTTTTTCCTTTGAAATTTTGTCTTCAGGTAGCAGTTTTTTTGCTGTAACTTCAAGTTTCCTGCGAGCTTTTTCTGCCAGTTTGTCTTCCTCTTCTTCCAAATTGCTGATCGTTTTTGCAAGCCATTCAACTTTGTCCGGATTGAAAAGGGCGTCCTCAATCTCCTTGTTTTCTTCTTTCGATATTATTGAACTTTTTACCAAATTATCTGTAGCCAGCATACCGTATCTTTTTTGTAGTTCTATAAGTCTTTGTATATCTGTTGTGTAAGATACAAATTCTCCGGTTAACAAATCCAAATTCTTGTTTATTACTTTCTTGATTCTGTCTGTATTAAACCCTTTCATTTTCCAGACAAACATCTTGGCGCGATATTCATCCCGAAGGGTTTCTGCTCTTTCTGTTTCAGCAAATTTTTCCGGGAACCCTTTTTTTACGTCTTGAATGAACTTTTCGAATTCGCCGGCTTGTTTCTTTGCTTCTTCTTTTTTCTTTTCCTCTTGCTTTTTCGTTTTTTCTTCTTCTTCTAATCGATCTTTTTCGTCAGGAACATATCCAAGTACTCGCGCTTTTTTGACGGCTCCGATTGCCTGACTCATCGTTTTTATATCTAACTGCTCGAGTTTCTTTAAAAGGTTTTCGGATAATCCTTTGCCAAGTATTTCTAAAACCTTTCTTTTTGAAACAGAATCAAAATTTTTTATTGAAATGATAACTCCGCTCTCGATCCGGGAAAAAACTCTATTTGGAAGGTTTATTCCTTTTGGATGCCGGTCGGCTGTTAGTATTATTTTTTTATAAGTTGTTTTTGTGTAGTGTTCGAGTATGTTAAATAGAGTGTCGGTTGAAATCTTTGAAGGTTTTAGCAATTGGAGATTTTCAATAATTATAAGATCTTTATTTAAGTATTGTTTTAAAAGAGAAGAATCTATTTCTTCTGCATTAATAAGTTCGGAGATGCCTGTAAAGGATTCCTTAATATTTTGAACCAGAAAGCTTTTTCCTGAACCGGATGGTCCATATACGAGAAGAGGATTGACTTCTCCTGAAGTAAGAGCTTTCTTTATGGCTTTAACAACTTCTACATTAAACTTTGAATAAATTATTTTATCCAAATTAATTTCCTAATTTAGTTTTTACCTGTTTTAATACTTCTGTACCGATA
>CAZRYJ010000005.1:25306-37733 GCA_964604245.1 uncultured bacterium
TTCTAAGAGAATCCGCCACAAAAACAACTCCATCTGCTCCCTTTAAAACCAGCTTTCTGGTAGAATCGTAAATTACCTGGCCAGGAACAGTATATATCTGGAGTCTTGTGTGGAATCCTTTAAAAGATCCTAATTCTACGGGCATAAAATCAAAGAAGAGAGTTCTGTCTTGTTTGGTTGCCATTGAGACGATATCCGATTTTCTTTTTTCCGGTATTCTGGAAAAAATATATTTAACATTGGTGGTTTTTCCTGCCCTCCCTGGTCCATAATAAACGATTTTGCAGACAATTTCTCTAGACGCATATTTGATTACAGCCATGTTTTAATTCTAATATCCCAGCCTCTTCAGAAAGTTTGTGTTTATTTTTCCTTCAATAAAATCCGGATGATTTAAAATCTCTTTATGCAAAGGTATGGTTGTTGGAACGCCCCTTATCACAAATTCGTCTAGCGCTCTAAGCATTCTTATTCTGCTTTGCTCTCTGTCTTCTCCGTAGGCAATTATTTTCAGAAGAAGCGAATCGTAATTGGGGGGAATCTTATAGCCCTGATAAATATGAGAGTCTATTCGTATTCCTGGTCCTCCCGGTAGATGTAAGGCATGTATTGTTCCGGGTCTTGGTGTGAATCCCGCGGATGGATCTTCGGCATTGATACGAACTTCTATTGCATGTCCTTTTATTTTTATTTCGTTTTGCTCCGGTATCTGAAGTGAGGATCCGTTTGCTATTTTAATCTGCTGGGCTAAGATATCGATCCCTGTTGTCACTTCTGTTATCGGATGTTCAACTTGTATGCGCGTGTTCATTTCCATAAAGTAAAAACTGCCTTTTTCGTCAACCATGAATTCGATCGTTCCTGCAGACCTATAACCCAATTTCTTTACGCCTTTCTTAGCTGTTTCTCCCATTTTCTCCCGGAGTTTTTGATCCACTGCGGGTGAGGGGGTTTCTTCAACTAATTTTTGATGTCTTCTCTGGATAGAGCATTCTCTCTCTCCCAGATGTACGATGTTTTCGGAAGAATCGGCGAGAAGTTGTATTTCTATATGGCGAGGATTTTCGATGGCTTTCTCGACGTATAATCTATTGTCTCCAAATGTAGCCTGAGATTCCGATTGTGCCATTACGAAACCGGTCTTAAGCTCAAGATCGTTGTTTGCCAGCCGCATTCCTCTTCCGCCACCTCCGGCAACTGCTTTTACGAATACCGGATAACCAATTTTCTTCGCGACACGAAGGGCTTCTTCTTCGTTTTCGACAGTCCCTTTACTTCCGGGGATTACAGGTACCCCAGCCTCTTCCATAAATTTTTTTGCTTCCGCTTTATCTCCCATTTGTTTAATAACTTTAGAAGAAGGGCCGATAAATGTAAAATGATTATCTTCGCACGCTTCTGCAAACGAAGGATTTTCTGCGAGAAACCCGTATCCCGGATGAATGGCATCCGATCCTGTAATTTCTGCAGCCGCAATAATACGGGGTATATTAAGATAACTTTCAGAAGGGGAAGCTTTTCCTATGCAAACCGATTCGTCCGCAAATCTTACAGGTAGAGAATCCCTGTCGACTTCAGAAAAAACTGCTACGGTTTTGAGTCCTAAGTCTTTGGATGCTCGTATTATCCGGAGAGCTATTTCTCCCCGGTTCGCAATAAGGATTTTTTCCATTCTGTTACCAGCGTTTAGCCGATTGTTCGATACCTTTAAGCCTCATCTTAAATTCGTCCGGATTGTTGACATTTTCAAGGGCAGCTTCAAGGTCAACCACTCTATCTTTATACAGGTTCATTACACTCTGGTCGAAAGAGTGCATATTGTATTTTTCCCCTTCCCTTATAGCGTCTAAGATTGCCATTATTTTTTCCTCGTCTAACAGATATTCTCTTATTGTTGAGGTGGAAACGAGAACTTCTGTGGCGGGGATACGTCCTGTGCCGTCCATTTTAGGGAGTAAACGGAGGGAAATTATTCCTTTTAATACACTGGTCAGCAAAGTTCTGATGTGATGATGTTGATAAGGAGGGAAAAAAGTTATTATTCTGTTTATTGTTTCCGGTGCATTTAAAGTGTGAAGAGTTGAAAAGACCAGATGCCCTGTATCTGCTGCTTTTATTGCCGTTTCCATCGTTTCGGAGTCTCTTATTTCTCCGATCATTATAATATCGGGGTCCTGACGGAGAATGTATCTTAGAGAATTAGCAAAGCTTTTCGTATCAGTCCCGATTTCTCTTTGTGAGATAATAGATTTTTTGTCCGTAAGCAGATATTCTATGGGGTCTTCGATAGTAATAATGTGCTTTCTTTTATTTCTGTTGATATAGTCAATCATCGAAGCCAAGGCAGTTGATTTTCCCGAACCTGTTGTTCCTGTTACTAAAACAAGACCTCTTGTCGCAAATGCTAAGTCATTGAGTACCGCAGGAAGGTTGAGCTCTTCAATGGTTTTTATTTCCCTGGATATAGGTCTTATGGCAAGAGCTATACTGCCTCTCTGAATGTATATATTTACTCTAAATCTGGAAACACCGGGAATCCCGATACCGAAGTCCGCTTCCTTTTCTTTTAAAAATGTTTCCTGCTGTTTTTTTGTCATGAGAGAAGAGGCGGCTATTCTTACGTCTTCTTTACTCAATTTGTTCATCTCTAAGGGAGCAAGCTCCCCGTTTATCCTGAGAATTGGAGGCGTTCCCACCTTCAAATGAAGGTCGGAAGCATCGGTTTCCATCATTTTCTTCAAAATTGGTTTAATATCCATAGTTTATGATTTCCTGACTGTGAATAAAGGTTGGTTATATTCAACAGGGTCTTCATTAGAGACTAAGACTTCTGCAATTTCCCCTCTTATATCGGATTCGATTTCGTTCATTATTTTCATTGCTTCAATAATGCAAACCACGTCTCCTTTCTTGATTCTATCCCCTACCTCGATATAGGGAGGAGCATCGGGAGACGGTGCTCGATAAAAAGTTCCTACCATTGGAGATTTGATAGTTTGTAGATCGGTTTCTCCTTCTGTTGTGACTTCTGCTGTAGTACTTAGGTCTTCTATTCCTTCCTTTTTTAAGTTCGTTACTGATACTTTCGGGGCTGATCCTTTTTGACTTTTATTTTTTGATATTCTTATTCTGGTCCAGAAACGCTGAAATTCGATTTCCTCTATATTGTCTTCTTCTACTATGCTTATTAGTTTTTTGATAAATCCTATATTCATTGTTTCCCCTCCGTTATCATTTCTTAAAATATATGAATTAGGTAACGATAAGTCAAGAGGGTAATCCCCATGGTTTAATTGCGGAGATGCAACGCTATTAGGCTATCCGCTGACCGCTAAGCCCACCACATACCCCCCAAAGATATTAATAGAAAAATGTGAAGAGATTTGTTGTGAAACAGTTTGCGGTAAGCTGTAAGCGGGGAGAGATTATTGACTCCGAACCAAATCACGAATGTCACTCTTTTTCTCTAATTGCAACGTATAGATCAATATTTGGGTTTTTACCAGTGCTTCTTTCGTCATGATATTCAAAGTCGTTTCCTGTAGACGCATATTGTGATTGTGGAAGCCATTCTACGAAAACATATTTTTTCATTCTGCCTATTTCCAATCCCCACAGGAAGTTAAATTTTGCTTTCATTTGGAATATAGCATATTTCCCGGCTCGTATTTCGTATCCTTTTAATCCTTCAGGGACCTCTTCTAAATTTGTCACCACATCACCCATAATATATTCCCAACTTCTTGTTTTTTCGTCAAAATCTCTGCTATAAGCTACGAATGCCCAGGGGTCTTTTAAATTGGGAATATTATGTGTTTTTTTGAATTGCGAGTAATCTTTTCCAAGTTGGGCGGCATCTTTATAAATATTTTTAACATCCGTTTTTACTGACAGCCCGACAAACTTAATAGGTTCTTGTAAGGTAATAATTTCGGGTTCCGTATCGCCTATTTTATTAAGTAAGAAAGACATAGCTAAACCTCCTATTAGTATTAATGCTGAAATTATTATTATAACAATAATAATTAATTTTTTCATTTTTGCCTCCTGGAACCAAATTATAATAAAGTCTTCCGTTTCTGTCAATTGAAATCCAAATGGTATATCGGTAAAATAGTAATACAAATTCTTTGGTATATCTCGGATATCAGGTTTAAGTAAAAACAATAAAGAAGCTTTGTATCTTTGTGCGAGATTAATTCGAGTCAGGGTTTGTTTTTTGATGCTAGACTCAGGACGCATGACTCGCGACTAAGTACCTCTTAACACTTGACATCTAAAGTTTGTTTCGTAAATTTTTTATATTAAAGGAGGTAGTAATGGGTGTTGAAGATCAAGATATAGATTTAATGGGAGCCAATCTTCATCCTTCCTGGTTTAATTATATCGGTCAATTCTTTTTTGCCTTGATCTTTATTGTGGTTGCTATTGTGATGTACGTCAAAGAAATTAAATTGTGGCCGCTTGTTGCAGTAGTACTTGGGATTGTTATTCTCCTGAGAGTTTTATTCAGGAGATTGTCACTCACATACACAGTAACAAAAGATTGTGTTCGCTCTCGAAACGGTCTCATTGCAAGAAATGAAAGCGAAATAAGAATAACGGATATAAGGGAAGTTGGAGTAACGCAGCGTGTAGGACAAAGACTTTTTGGAATTGGCAGTGTATATTTTGCATCTGCAGGTACGGGAGGGGTGGAAGTTACGTTCGAAGGTGTTCGTGATCCGCATGAGATAAAAAACTATGTTAATGATATACGGAAATCTCCCAAGGTTTTCGATAAGAAAAGATGTCCGCAATGCGGAGAGTTTATCTGGATAAACGCAAAAGTCTGTCCTCATTGTACCTGTCAATTTGGAGACGAATAATAAGCTCAGGTATCTGGTCTGAGGTTTCAGATTAAAAAATCTTGTGTAAATTTATACTAAATCGGAGTTTATAGGGGGAGGAATAAGATATCTTGTGGTTAAATTTTTAGTTTAGTTGTGGTTAGAGTTGTTTATCTTCTTTCTCCGTTAATGTTTAAAATAGGTTTTTAACTTTAGAACACACACCGCGCTTTCTGTATCAATATATGAAACAATGTCTTTTCTTTTTTCCCTGGTGTTGTTAAATTCATAAGTATGTGTTCCCATCTTATCGAGAGAAATTAAACTTTCCCAAGAACATCCTTGACAACTGCCGAAACAATTATTACAATTATATATATTCGCTATAAACACAGGAGGAAAAAATGAAAAAAATAACATTTTTTGCCTGTTCTGTATTACTTTTTATTCTGCTTTCCGGTTTATCTTGCGATGAAGAAGATATCTTTGATTTTTCAGGTTCAACAATCGACCATCACTGTGTTGACATAACCCAAATACCCCAAAGCTGGATTGAAGCAGCAAAAAATGACCTCCATATAGTTTATGGACATACTTCTCATGGATCACAGATAACAACCGGTATGAGTGGGCTTGTTGAATTTGCAAATAACGGAGGGAAAGGGCTTTCTTTGCCAGAAAATATTTTTGCATATAATAATGGTGGAACCGGAGGAACTTTGGATCTTCGTGATGGGGTAATGGTTGGAGACGTTGGATACTATCCCCAATGGGTTAATGAAACCAGAGAATACCTGGACGATCCGGCAAATTCGGATATTAATTTGGTTATGTGGTCCTGGTGTGGACAGGCATCCGGTAGGACAGAAGAAACAATGCTATCAACTTATCTTATCCCAATGACAGAACTTGAAAACGATTATCCAAATGTGGCTTTTGTATATATGACAGGGCATTTAGACGGTAGCGGTTTAACTGGCAACTTACATTTAAGAAACGAACAGATTAGAGAATACTGCAGAGAAAACGATAAGATCCTGTACGACTTCGCTGACATCGAAACGTACGATCCGGATGGCAACTACTATGGAGATAAAATCCCTAATGATGCCTGCGATTATGATTCGGACGGTAATGGCAATAGAGATTCTAACTGGGCTACAGCGTGGCAGAATTCACATACAATAGGAGAGGAGTGGTATAACTGTAGTGCAGCACATTCAGAGTCTTTAAACGCGAATCAGAAAGCATACGCTGCGTGGTGGCTCTGGGCATGGCTTGGGGGATGGGACGGGGAGTAATTGGGAATTATATAGTTTTTAAGTTTTTAAAAATTTAAAATCTTTTTTTCAAAGAGTTTTATACAGGCATCAACAACATCAGGGTCGTATTGAACACCCTTACCCTTTGAAATTTCTTCGAGGGTCTTTTTTAGATCGTGAGAAAACCTGTAAGGCTGCGAAGAGGTCATCGCCTCTAGGACATCTGCTACCGCAAGGATTTTTGCCCCTATATCAATTTCGTTTCCTTTAAGTCCTGCGGGATAACCGGAACCATCAATTCTTTCGTGATGCTGAAGAACTATTTTGGACGCTTCTTTCATGACTCTAATTTTTGCTATTATTTTGTAACCAATATACGAATGAAATTGCGTAATGTCATACTCTAATTTGGTTAAACTCCCAGGCTTGTTCAGGATTTCTGAAGGTATGCATACTTTCCCCACATCGTGTAATTTGCTGGCAGCTCTTAAGACTAACTTATCTTTAAGGTTAAGTTCCATATATTCGGCTACAGCTTCACTAAGTGTTGCTACTTTTTTCTGATGGTTGCTGATATGATTGTCTATACTTTCCACGTATCTTTCAACAGCGGGAAGAGAATCATCTATTGTTTCTTTTAGAGTTTCAAACCGCTTATGCAACTCATCTGCAGTATCTTTACGGTTAGAACTCTCCTTTTCCCAGTCAATTACTTTCTGACGGAACTCTGCAAATTCATGCATTGTGTACACCTCTTTAAACCTTGCTTCTAATGGTAAAATAAAATTTTATAAAAATATATAATCTTGACTATTATTCTACGATTTTTTGATAATTTGTCAAGGGTTTTTCGCACTTGTGTCGGGAGAGGTTGGATCGTTAATTGGAAAAATAAAAACTACAATCATTACATGTTCTACATGTTAAAAAATTTGGGTTGTGTGATGGGTTTTAATTAAGCACAATAAAATTTGGGGCATTGTGGGTTTTCGTGTTTTTTGTGTATTTAGTGGTTAAAAGAGTTTTTATGGGTTGGGCTTTGTGTTCTCTGCTTGCCTTGTAGGGAGGAATCGACCGTATCAGGGTGCCTTTGCGGTGAAAATAATATTTTTCGTGGTTTAAAAACATAGTTAGTGGTTTTATCGTAAAGGGTTGACAGAACTCTAATTTTGTTTAACTTCTTGTCATTCTCAAGATAAAGACAAAAGGAGGTAAAAAGGAAAAAGATTATGCCAAGCGGAAGAAAAAGAAAATTAAAGAAAATAAAAAAACATAAAAGAAAAAAGAAAAGAAGAGCTAATAGACATAAGAAGAAAAAGACGTAAACTTCTGTTAGCCTGCGGAAGTATCTTCTTTTAATTCTATCCTTTCCAACAATCCATTTCTATTAATAGACCGCGTAAGTAAACGCGCGGTTTTTGCTACCAAGTAACGAAACGTATCTTAATAATAGGATTTCCATCCGAGGGTTGTTTTTATAGAAGGCTACCGTATAATCTAAATAGTACTTTTATGTCTGTATTATTTGTAAAAAGACAGTGGAGGAAATAGATGCCTGAAAAAGAATATTACCGGATGACCGTCAAAGAAACTCTGAAGATTCTCAGAACTAACGAAAAAGGGTTATCCGCCGAAGAATCCAAGAGAAGACTCGATGAGTACGGTAAAAACGAACTAAAAACAAAAGGCGCTACCCCCAAGTGGCTCATGTTTCTATTCCAGTTGAGAGAGACTCTTGTTGTAATACTGATAATTGCAGGCATCATTTCGTTTTCTATTGGCAACGTACGTGATGGGACAATTATGTTTGCAATCGTTATTGTTAATGCTATAATTGGCTTTGTGCAGCAGTACAAAGCGGAAAAAATCTTAGAACGTCTTAAAGCTTTAATTGAATCTCCAGCAAAGAAACTTGTAGAAGGAGAACTGACAGAAGTTCCGCAAGGAGAATTAGTACCCGGAGATATAATACAGATAGAAGCAGGAGACAAAGTCCCTGCTGATGTACGCATTATGGAATCTTTTAATTTACGAACAAACGATTTCTCTTTAACGGGCGAATCGATGCCACAGGGCAAACATAGTAACGCCATAAAAGAGGAATGTCCTCTAGCAGACAGGGATAATATGGCATATGTTGGGACAACAGTCGCCTCAGGAAATGCACGGGGGATTGTTGTAAAAACGGGGATGGAAACCGAACTGGGTAAAATCGCATCTATGACTGAAGAAACCCAGGATACAAAATCACCTCTTGAAAAAGAACTGGGCGTTCTTGGAAATCGTCTGACGGCAATTGTGGTTGTAATCAGTGTAGCCTTATTCTTTGTAGCTTTAACCCAGGGGTTTAACTTCTTCACCAGCATGATGTACGCCCTCGGTATTGCAGTCGCTGCCGTGCCTCAAGCATTACCTGCCCAGGTCACAGTGGCTCTCTCAACAGCCAGCAACAGACTCGCAAGTAAGCAAGCAGTCGTAAAAAGTCTTTCTTCGGTAGAAACATTGGGATCTACAACAGTAATCGCAACTGATAAAACCGGTACTCTCACCAAGAACGAAATGACGGTCAAGGTTGTATGGTTCGATGGAAAGGAATTCAAGGTAACGGGTATAGGATATAAACCTGAGGGAAAAATACTTGATGGAAAAGAGAAAGAACTTTCGAAAGAACAAATAGATGAGATTGAAATTATGATGGATGCTGCAACAATGGCTTCTAACGCCGAGATTCACCAACCTGATCAAAAACACAGTCAATGGTATCCTCTGGGAGATCCAACCGAAGCAGCACTAATTACTCTATCTACAAAACTGGGGACCCGTTCTCCGAAAGAAGACGAGGAAAACCCCGAGCTACACGAATTTCCTTTTGATTCTGAGCGAAAGAGAATGAGCTCGATCAGACAATTTGAAGATAAGAAAGTCCTTACTATGAAAGGGGCAACTGATAGTATTCTATCTATCAGTAAATATATATACAAAGACGGTAAAATCAAACCTATGGAGGAAAGAGACAGAGAGGAAATAAGAAGATTAAATGAAAAGTACTCGAAAAAAGCCTTAAGAGTACTTTCCATTGCATATCGACCCTTGGAAAAGGACGGAAGGGATTATATTGTGGAAGAAGTTGAAAAAGACGTTATTTTCCTTGGCCTGGCAGGTATGATGGATCCTCCTAAAGAAGGGGTGGGAGAAGCTGTAAAAAACTGTCAAAACGCAAAAATTAAGATTTTTATTATGACAGGAGATCATTCCATAACGGCACAGGCAATTGGAGAAGAAATCGGGCTTTCGGAGAAAGGTGAAAAACCTCTGGTAATAAGTAAGCAGGAACTTGATAAGATGAGAGACGAAGACCTATCAGCAATTATGATGAAGAACAAATTCTTGATTTTCTCTCGTGTAGATCCCAAAGACAAACTTCGCATTGTAAAGCTTCTTGAGGAAAATGGAGAAGTAGTGGCAGTAACCGGAGATGGAGTCAATGATGCTCCGGCTTTAAAGAAAGCAGATATCGGTGTAGCAATGGGACAAACGGGAACAGATGTGGCGAAGGAAGCTTCCGAACTTGTACTCCTGGATGATAGCTTTCCTACACTTGTCCAGGCAGTAAAAGAAGGTAGAACCATCTACTGCAATCTTAAGAAAACCGTACTGGCTTCTATGACCACAAATGGGGCAGAGCTTGTTATTGTTCTTCTGGGACTTGCAAGCGTTGCTTTATGGAATTGGTCTATCCCTATACTTGCCATCCAGATTCTGGCAATTGATCTGCTTGCCGAAATTATGCCTCTGACATTCTTAACCTACGATCCTTCGCCAAAAGACCTTATGAATACCCCTCCCAGAAAACAGGAAGAACATATACTAAACAAAAAAACTTCTATCGAGGTAGCCCTACTGGGAGTTCTAATAGGTTCTCTTGCTTTTGCTAATTTCGTGCTCTTTATGTTGAGAGAAGGAGTAATGCTTACCATAGGAAATGAGAATACTATTCTGTATGCCAGGGCAACAACAATAAGTTTTCTAACGATTGCTTACTGCCAGTTTGCAAACGTTATGTCAAGGAGATATGAACTTTCTTCGATTTTTAATCGGAATTTCTTAAGTAATAAAATATTACTCCTGTCTATAATAGCTTCAATAGGACTCGTTCTTATAAGTATTTACGGACCTTTTATCAGCAACTTTTTGTCTTTTGCGGTTCTAAAAGCAATCGATTGGCTGTATGTTTTAGGAGCAATGGGCGTATTTCTTGCTGTGTTTGAAATAATGAAAATTTTTAAAAGATATAAAAGCAAAGGAGATACGATATAATGATAATTCTGATATTTTTTCAGTACTTCTTTGGGGGTGGAGTTGGAGGCTACCATGGATATAATGATGCATTGACTTTTTCTTTAGATTTCGGGAAAACAATTAATCCTACTTTAGATATCGGAACTAAACTCACAATGTCTATGACCGGAAATGCCCCTTGGCATTACGATATTCCTTTTTACAATTGGGGTAATTGGAGGGACTATCCCAGAGAATACTTTACCGAATATAGAGAGAGAAACGAAGTGGGAGCTCAATTCGTAGCCAGGAAGTATTTGAAGAATTTTATCCTGATCGGATTAACAGGCTTTTCGATGCAAGAATATATAACACTTCCAATACAGGATAGTTTGCAACTTCTTCCTCTCTACCCTATTGGAGAAAGAGATGAATATTCTTTAGTTTTTGGAGCTGGAATGGGCGTTAAAATTGCAAAATTTGATTTTTGTTTAACATATTCTAACAGATACGGACCGCTTTTTTACATCACGCGGGAATTTGGCTCAAAAAAAACAAAAACAGAAGAGTATCAATAATAACTAGAAATAGCAAAATTTAGTGATTGAGACATTGCAAAATTGCAACTTATTGTTATATTATTGTAAAGGAAAATGCAAAATTGACATTAAACGTAGAATAAAAGAAGAGAAGAACATTGAAACAAACTGAAAAAATAGGTAAAAAGTTAAGAAAATTTCGAAAGAATAAGGGTTGGACTCTTAAAAAAATGGCCGGCAATCTGGGGCTGCACTGGACTACGATCCAGGCATGGGAAAAGGGTAAATATGGGATCCCTTCTACTAAAGTTGATAAAGTGTGTAAGGTGCTTGGAATATCTCCGAGTCTTTTATTTGAAGAAAAACCTGATAAAATAACCTATCCTTATGTTGAAGGGATATTCTCCGGTACGGCTGTTCTGGCATCTAAAAATATTAGTAGAAATATAAATATTAAAGAAATTTTGCCAACAGGTGCCGATTTTATGCTTATAAAAGTCGAAAGTGACAGCATGAAAAACGCAGGCATATTAAAAGGCGACTGGGTTGTGGTAGATATCTCTATTGTTGATCCTCATATTAAAAATATTTATGTCGTTGCAATCTTTTATGACAAAGAAAACAAAGGAGAACTAACCCTTAAAAAAATCGAAAAGGTGGGAAGCACAATTATATTAATACCTTCAAATACCGAATATGATATTCAAGTCTATCATAAATCAGAAGTTCAGGTAGTCGGGAAAGTAGTTAGAGTCCTACGTGCACTTTAAATAATTTATAATACCCCTACATTATCAATCATAGATTTAAAAGAGAAAGCATCGTGGCAAGTTCACAGCAATTTGAAAATCAAATATTAAAATGCAAAAATCAAATATCAAAAGATTTTTTTAGTCCAAAGTCCAATATCCAAAGTCGAAACCAAATCCCAATCCCTAAATCCCAATTTAGTCATTTTGCTTTTTAATTTTTAATATTTAATTTTCTTTTTCTCTAATTATTTCTGTAAGATTCAATACCCTTAACGTTAAAATACCGCCCACTATAACAACCAGATGGTAAGTTATAAATCTCCATAAAATCGCGAAAACACCTATCATATACTTAGGAACAGAAGAAGAAAATAAAACTGCAAAACCCCCTTCAATTATACCTTCTGCTCCCGGTGTGGGGAAAAAGAAAGCCGCGAAAAGAAGGAAAACCTGACGGAAAATCACGTCCACATAAGAAACATCTATTGAAAGCCCTTTAAGAAGAAAATAAGCAATAGAATAATTCGGAATGTAAACGATAATTGTCGTAACTATGATAGCCATAGCGTATAATTTTTTATTTTTAACGAATTCTAACATTTTTCCTCTGCTTTTTTTTATTTCCCTTAAAAGCCCGAATATTATAGTTGTTATTTTTGTCTTTTTTCCTTTTCTAAAGGTCAAAGAATAAATTAATTTTTTTAGAAATTTCGGCATGTAAAGCAGCAAAAAAAGAAGACTAAAAAGAAAGAAATACGCGAATAAAG
>CAZRYJ010000006.1:0-18838 GCA_964604245.1 uncultured bacterium
TAGTTATGTACCAGTATAACCGCATTTTTTTTATCTTTTAACTCATTTATTTTTTCTACATAATCCATTTTTTCTTATTCCTTATCTTACATAAACACCCATAAACAATATTACTCCCAGGGAGAAAATCAAGAAAGCCCCCAGAATCGAGACAATATTCTGAAAGAGTAAATACCTTTTACTTTTTTCTGAAAACATCTTTTTAACTTTGCTTTTTGCAAGGATTGTCAAAACACCTACCATGGAAATGGTGGTCGCCATACCCAAAGCCATGAAAATCGTAGAAATTATTCCAATTTTTAATACTCCCAATGATAATGAAAAAAGTAGTACTATCGTAGCTCCTGTACAAGGAATTAATCCTACGGCAATGGAAAAGGGGATTACACTTTTTGTACTCTGAAGAGGTTCAATTTCTTTCTCTTTAGTGTTTCTTCTTCTCTTAATGTCATATATGGCTTTTATTGACAAAAATAAACCTATACCAGCTATTAAACTATAGCTTATTATCTTAATTACTCTACTCATACTCTCAATGTTATGTAAGTAAGCTTTTTTGACAGTAAAATATAGGATCAATACTAAAACCAGCGCAGAAAAAGCATGCAAGAAACCTATTATGCAACCTACGGTAATTCCTTTTTTGATATTCGCTTCCTCTGACAGGAAATATGAAAAAGTTAAAGTTTTGCCGTGTCCGGGTCCAAGTGCATGAACTACTCCATAAATAAATGTAATAAATATTATAAAAAAAAGCAATTTCGTTGATTTTGTTTCTTTTACTTTTTTCGTTAATTCAGTGAGACGTTTATTGAAAGAACGTTGGAGGAGAGCTATTTTGACAATGATTTTCTGAGTAAAACCCGGATAGCGCAGCGTCTTTCTTTTTTCTTTTCTTTCAGAAGTTGATTTTCCTTTTGACAAAAAAGGATTTTCCTGCGCTATAACCGAATTAAGAACAAAAAACAAACTCATCAGAATAAAAATTTTTCTCATGGTTTCTTCCGAAATTGTATTTTTAAAGCTTCCGGGATTATTTGTCCGTAATAATAAGAATTTTTTTCATCTTCGATAACTTCATAGCCGAGCTCTACGTTTGAAATATCCTTAAAACTAAAAGGGTTCTCGGATACCCATATTATTTGAACAAAATAAGTCGGGTCGTAAACAGCTATTTTCACTTCCTGGTTATCAAGGATAGCAGTTACTTCACACGGAAGAAAAAAATCGTAAATCATTACCCCACTATCAATTTCGGCATAAAAATCTTTAATTCCTTGTATTTTGAAATGCTTTCCGTTTATGGTTATGTCGACAAAATAATTATACTCTTTGAGATTAGAAAAAGCTCCTCTCTCTACATCTTTGATTTCCTTTTCATCGAACTTACCATCTGCATTAAGGTCAAATTCCTGTATTATGGTACTGCTGAACATCTCATCAAAGCTCCATTCATGTCTAAAACCTGCAAGCCCTTTATCATCGAAAAACACCGAGACTCTGTTGTCAATAAAAACATGCGGATGAGCCACCAAGAAAAAAGATATGAAAGAAGAGATGAACAGAAACATATATTTCATCGAAAAACTACCTCAACCCCGAATAGGAAGAAATTTTCTTCGCAAGAGAAGCTCGGTTCATTGTAAAAAGGTGAATACCATCCACGTCGTTTTTTATCAAATCCTCTACCTGTTTCGTAGCAAATTCTATTCCGGCTTTTTCCATTTCTGTGTCGTTATCTCTGTATTTTTCTACTATTGAGATTAAGTCGGATGGAACCGTAGCACGGCTCAATTTTATCATTTTAGATAAAAGTTTTGCCTTAAAAACAGGCATAATACCGGCAGAAACGGGAACCTTAATTCCCATTTCACGTATCTTATCCAAATAGGTGTAAAAAAAGTCGTTTTTAAAAAACATCTGGCTTATTGCAAAGGAAGCTCCTGCCTGGATTTTCTTGGCTAAATTTTTTATGTCTTTTTCCATAGAATATGCTTCAGGATGTCCTTCCGGATATCCTGCCACTCCCAAACAAAATTTATCCGTATGGGACTTTATGTGAGCTGCTAAATCACAAGCGTATGAAAAATCGGAGACTACAGATTTAAAATCCCTATCGGTTGGTATATCTCCGCGAAGAGTCAGTATATTTTCAATACCTTTTTGGCTTATTTTATTTAATATTATATCAATATCTTCTTTTTTTGTATCGATGCAGGTCAGATGCATAAGTGGTTCCAATTTATATGTGTTTTTTATTCTAATCGCCATCTGGATGGTTTCGCCCTTTGTTTCACCACCAGCTCCGTAGGTAACACTTAAAAAGTCAGGAGATATTGATTTCAACTCTTTTATAGTCTCCAATATTCCGTCTTTCTTTGCTCCCGGTTTGGGAGGAAAGACTTCACAGGAAAAAATAATTTTCTTATCTTTGTAAATATCGCATATTTTCATACTGATTGCCTCATTTACAGGATTATATTAATAAAATACAGATAGTCAAGAACATATATACGATTTTTGTTAAAAAGGAGACTCTGATAAGGGTAAGGGGCGCCTTATCAGAGTCTTGAACAGTGAGAGTGTTCTTATCTGATTTTAAATGTAGTTTATGGTTAGTTCCAGAGTGCCTTTTAAATCAACCGGCATCTTGAGCTTTTTTAATTCTCTTTTTACCGATTTCTCAATACATTCTTCACATGCTTTTCCTTGATAAGTTTTATAGTCTTTTATTGTTACTTTTTTGACTTTGCCGCCGTCCACTTCGATTGAAAGAGTTAAAGTTTTAAGGTTCCAATTTTTTAAGATGTTTTTAAAACTTATTTTAAGTTCACTTTCAAGGAATTCTTCCAATTTTTTTAAGTCCGTTTTTGGGCCTATAGTGGCGGCATTTATATAGAAATTAAGATTCGTTTTTCTTTTATCTTGAGTATATGTGGATGCCGCATCTACCTCTTTTGCCGTGACAGTCATCGGAGCTTGCATCTTCATGACTCCCCCACCATATCCAAATCTTGTTGCAGAATAAGATTCTCCGACCGCATAGTCGCTAACACCCTGAGGAAGAGGTAGGGGCTGTTTTACTGTAACAACTTCACCTGTTTTGCGGATAATTTTATCTACCGCAACAAATGACGTATATTGGGTCATCAAATGGTATTTGAGTCCGAGTCTGGTAACTTCGTCTTTTACGTCAGACCCGACTTTTCCATAATCATCAAGCTTTGCAATCCTCTCTCTTGCCCAGAGATACTTTATAGCAGAGTTACTCATATCTTCCATCGAGGACTTTACCTTTATTTCTTTTTTGTATTTACCTCTTGCCATTTTACCTGTTACCGTTATGCTTCCAGAGGCTTTTTTGTATTTACCGAAAAGGATAAGCGGTCTTTCCGCGAAAAGGTCAGGCAGGGCGATAGGTTCAATATCGTAGGCATCGAATCCTTTAAAGTTGGTTTCTATATCGGTAAGCAGCGGATGTTGTATGTAATTTAAAAATTTATCAGCCGTTTCCTTCGCTTCACCCTGATTTACAACGATAAAAGGTTCACCTTTTCCCGCTCTCGCCATTCCTTCGATAAGGTAACGATTTACCGACGAACCAATACCAAATGCAAAGAAATTGTTTTCTCCGAGATTTTCCCTTATATGATCGAATGCTTCCTTCTCCACGGATATGTATCCATCGGTAGCAGTTACGATAATTCTTGAGAGGCCTTCCTTTTTGGGAAGAGTTGATATCCTCTTTAGGGCATCCAATAGTCTCGTTCCGCCTCCGCCGGTTTGAGACATAACCATTTCAATTGCTTTCTTTTTGTTTTCTCTTGTTGCGGAGAGTGGTTCGGAGGAAAGGACAGAGGAGCCTCCCGCGAAGAAAAGAATGTTAAAATAATCCTGTTTTCTTAATCCTTCGATTATATCTTTCATAAGAGCTTTTGATACGTCAAGAGGGAAGCCATTCATCGAGCCTGAGACGTCTACAACAAAAAGATATTCACGGGGAGGAACCATCTTGATGTTTATTCTATCCGGCGGCTCAAGGAGTAGAAGGAAGAAATTTTCTTCCTTTCCGGGATACAGTAATAGACCGGTTTGTACTTTATTTCCTTTAAGTGAATATCGGAGGATAAAATCCCTATTTCCTCCGTATTTATCTTTTTTCGATAAGCTTATTACCGCTTCGTCGTGTTTTTTATCTATATTAACTTTATGTGTCGGGACGGAAATAGTTGATATGGGGATTCCTGTTTTGAGATTAACTTTTATATCGAATTTATAAGGAGGGTTTTCCTTTTCGTGAAGGTAGGGGGTAGCTGTCCAGTCTTCCTTGTCTTTTTGTTCTCCCGTAAATCTTGGACCCACTACTGTCGGAAATACATATTCATAAATTCCTCTTTCCGGAACAAGCATTTCGGTATATTTAACTATTACTTTTACTTCATCGCCGGGCATTATATTGGCAACTTTCATCTGGAAAACGTTAGGACGTTTCTGCTCTAAAAGTGATGCGACTTTTCCATCATCTTTCGCGTCTTCGTATATTTGTTTTGCTTTTTCCGTTTCTTCTATGTCGGCATCGATTATACGGTCTCCTATTTCCATTCTCATGGCGTGAATTGCCGATTTTGTGCCAAGCGGGAAGATGTATACGGCTTCTATGGTTTTTTTGCCGTCATTCTTGTAGACTTGCGTTAGTTCTATTTCCGCGGTTACTCCGGCAATATTTACGTCTGCTCTTGTTTCAAGGAGCGGAAAACTTTCCACATCTGCTTCTCCCTGTACTAAAAAATATGGAGAAGAGGCATCACTTTCCCCGGAAGATTCTTTCAGCTGGGCGTTAATAGGTGCACTGATAAAATTTATTATTAGAAAAATTATCACAATTAAAACTCTTTTCATTTATCCCTCCTTTTAGGGTTGTTTATCTATTTTGATTCAAGAATTAAAATTTAGTTCCGAAGTTAATTTGAGAACATCACAGCAACCCTTTGCAAAGAAGGATTCGAGAGAGCTTTTTATCTTTAAACTAAGCTTGACTTCCGCATCAAAAGCTTTTTGAAGTCAGAAGTAAACTCTAAGATAAAAAGCGGGAGAAATACCAAATGAAGGAGTTACATACCATTCGGATATTTCACGAGTTTGGACAATGTAATCCTCAGGATATTCTAGTTTCTCTTTCTTATACCTAAAGACTAATCTCCCGTAGATATCCGCACTCAGAGAGTAACTTACATTGGGGAACTTTTCCCAAAAGAAATGTTCTATTCCCACTGGAAAGGAAATTTTTATATTTCCAGAATAATACTTATAGTCTCTGCCAATTGTCTCTTCAATGGGAAAAACCTCACGATAATAAATATCGAACCCCGTGCCAAAACCTATGCCTTTTACAAAATACATTCCTTCTGTACTGAGGGCTTTTCTATTCAAAAAATAGTATGTAATGTCAGGGAAATTTAAACCTTTTTCGTGAGAATCTTCGATTTCGGTTCCTATAGAATCTTCCTCGGTCATTTTTCTTCGGCCGTAATTGCCACTAAGACTACTCGCATTTATCGTCAACTCTCTCCCGCTTCCATTTTTTCTCCACCAGCGGAAAGAAACCCCACCGGCATCCCAGGGTAAATCGTTTATTCCGACAGAAACCCCGGTTCTGTATTTTTCCAAATCGGACGGTATTAAACTTTCTTTTTGCGTTTCAGCAAATATGGATAGAACAAATATGCATGTTAAACAAAGCACGAAAATACTTTTAAATACGGACATACTGCCTCCTTTTTTCAATAAGACCCCGCAAAATTTACAATAGTTCCAGATAGGATTATCTCTCGACTTTTTCCATATCTTCTCCCTTATTCAAATCGGCATCGTAAAATTCTTTTATTTCGGGTAAAGATACAAAAAGTTTTTCTGTGAAATCTATGCCGATTTGTATTTTGGCGGTCTCGCATTCAAGCAGGTGCCCTCCTCCTTTTTTATCTTCCGTTATAAAATGAAGATGATATTTGGGTACGTTAATTCCGCTTAAATACTCCGGCAATCTAAAACCAACCAGTGTACCTTTTTCATTGTGAAACTCAAATTCGGGTTGAGTTTTTACGACTTCAGCAAGGGGCGGGTATGGTTTTTCTTGAGCCGGCACGCTGCGTGTACGAACATATTCAAAGAGTCCCTCTATTTTAATCGCGTAAATAATATTCTTTGTAGGTAGAATATTATCCAGAAATGCCTCCAGTGATTTATAGTCAAGGTTGGAATCTAAAACCAATGTTGTATCTTCCTCGAAAAAAGTGACTACCGAAAAAGGTGTTTTCATCGAATCTGGTACCGGATAAACTTTACCGTCTGCCCTTACCCGATAAATTTCTCCGTCAAGCATTAACATCTCACCATCAAGAGCATTAAAAGTTCCAAGACCTAAGTTTCCGTGACGTTTTAATTCTTTAAAAGTGATTTCTCCGTCATATATTCCTTCGAGTAATGCGTTAATTGTGGATATCTGAAATAAAACGTCGTTATCCTGTTCTCTCTTTATACAACCGCCTAAAAAACAGTAAAGAATAATGATAAAAAATAAGTATCTAATCTTTAACATCGTACCTCCTTTTGCCAATGTGGCAAAAATCCGAATTCTCCGTTAACATAATACCCTTCGCTTCTTCCGTCACAGTATACGCAGTTATGCGCGCATCCCCTGTAAAGATTCATTCCGTAATTTATTAGAAACCACGAATCGGGTTTTTTCCCTTTACGTAAGATTGATTTTGCTTTAATTTCTTTTACGTGCACTTCTCTTATAAGTTTTGTCTTTGTATTCGTATTCGTCAATCTTTAGTAAGGTCATAACTTTTTTTGGTTCTTTTTTTACCAGGTTTCGACACGCCCTGTATGCAATCCAGTATGAATTTTCATTCCCGCTATCAACCAGTTCCTTTATTAGTTCATAAACGAGGTCCGGATCGTGTTTTGCGAGATCGCTTAAATTGTTGCCAACGGAGGTACGGGGATAAGGAGAACTTTCTTTGAATAAATTTCTAAGTATAGATAAAGGATATTCCGGTCTTTCATGGAACCATTTATTTTCCTGAACCGGTCTTAAGGTTTCGCTAACGAATCGACGCACATTCGAGTAGCTTGAATTTACAAGATTTAGTAATATTTTTTTCGCCGTAGCGGGATGCTTTTTTATAATTTTTCTGAAAAACATTTGAGCCATCTCTCTCTGGTCAAAATCGGGAGAGTCGGCAGCGGAAACAAAATAAGGTAAAGTTCTTTTAGGTTCTTCTAAACCGCAAAAAGAAATTATTCCGAGAGAGACGCCCTTGCTTTTAAAATCTTTGCTTTTTTCGTGTAAATCGGCGGCTATCTCGAAGTTTACCGATCCGCTTTCGGATAGTTTCGCATAAATATTTTTTGATAGGAGTTTTATAACATGAACTCTTCCGTAAGAAATTCTTTTTTTATCGGGAATTTTTTTGTAGAGTTTATCAAAAACCAAAGATATATTTTTGACTGCCAGTCCATAGTTTTCTTTTAGTATGTTCTCTATGATTTTTTTATCTATATCTTTTTCTGTTTTTGCACTTAGAAGCTTCATTGTTATTTCCCCCTATGTTTTAAAATTATACAGATGTTTTGTGTTTGAAACAAGGGTAAATTTTGATTTAAAAATAAAAAAAACCGCGTGGGTTGCCCATGCGGTTTTTTAAAAAAATTATAAAAGAAAATTCTAAGCTATTTGTTGATTATATCCCTAGTTTCATTCCAAATGAAGTTCTGAAGATAAGATCATTATCTGCACCTGCTACACCGGTATCTGTAAAGACCAGGGTAGGTTCAAGAAATATATAATTGCCTTTTCCCATGTATTTTTCAATGCCGACGCCTCCACCAACTGCCAATGCGGTATTTCCTCCTTCAGAATATAATCCAAAAACGATATCAATGTACGATATGAAACTTGAAATTTTCGTATAATACAGAATATCAAAATTGGTAAAACTATACATATTAGTTCCGTTGAGAGAAAAGGCGTTTGCGTCCCCAAAAACCATTTCAGCTAAGTTAGTCCTAAATCCGAATGATTTCTTTGGATTTACTATAATATCAGCGGCGATCCCAAAATCGACATCGCCATCACCCCTGCCAATGTAAAGGGTTCCCCTTGGTGAAAACTCAAGCCTAGGTCTTGCGCTTAGGGGTAAAACTACAAGTAAAACAGCTAACAATAAAAACAATTTTTTCATTTTTTCCTCCTTCTTTTTAAATGTTTCAGGTATTATAAGGGTAACAGGATTAAATGTCAAGTATTAAATAAGAGGAATCAGGGAGAAGGTATACACATAGTGGTACAGTTAGAAGGTTAAATATTATGAGCGATAAGCCCGTAAAAAGGTTGAAAGATATAATTAAAGGTTTGAATTTAAAGATAATGTATTGATAGAAAATAAATAGCTTGAAAAATTCTGGAAAAACAGTATAATTACTATACAGGAGGAAAAAATCGAAAAAAAAATTCTAGTAAGGCTTCTGAGAGATCTTGCTCTTGGAGTCAATCACAAAATTGCCTATCCGGGAGAGCATCCAATTATAAAGGAACAGCAGCAGAAAATCGTTAATGAAATTAATTCTTTTTCAGAGGAAACCGGTGAAGTATCAATAGTTTTTCTGGGAGATAGTGTAATTGTAGAAGACATAAATGTGGATCTTTCGGATTATCCCAGCGTGCAGTTTTTTGTTAAGAAACTCAAGAGAATGAATGTTGAGAGTATAACTTTTGATACGGGTTGTAACGAGATAGATATAGGTGGATTTTTAGATCTGGTAGCGAAGCCTCCCAAGGATATTAATACTTATGAAGACATAAATACGCTTTTGATAGAAAGAAGAGCGGATAAGATCTATTTTAATACCGTTGAGTTTCAGATAAGAACGAAAGGGGAAGAAGACTATGGGGAAGGACGAGGAGGCGTTATAGATATAGTCGAAGATGAGGAATTTGATCTAGTTCGCTTTCTTGAGTCTACTTGTAAAGTACAGGATGAAGATCCCCCTTCGGTAGAAGCGGATAAGGTTACGGATGGACTTGTCAAACTATATGATAATATGATTTCTACTTCAGGGCAGGAGGATATAGGAGCTCGTGAAACTGTTTTCGAGAAAGTTATGAGTTCAATAACTCCAGAGGCTAAAAGATTTATACTCCAGGACAAATTGAAACTTAAACAGATTTCTTCAATAATAAAGTCGATTATAATGACTTTTTCTGATGAAGAAATTGTAGAAATTTTTGTAAACAGGGTTAAACTTCTGGGAGTTTTCGATGCTGAAGAGTTACTTACGCATCTGACGCCGGAAAGACTGGACAGTATTTTGCCGGAGATTAGAGAAAAATTACAGACGATGGAAATAGAGGAAGAATATATAGTAGATCTTGAGAAGAAACTTCGGGGAAAGATAGGGGCGGGTAAGAAAGGACAAGGACAGACAGGAGTAGCTGGTGATAGTAGTGGTACCGGTGGTAGTGGTACCGGTGGTAGTGGTGCTGGTACGGGTAATATTACTTCTTTTGTAAGTGAATTTTCCGAAGTTTCTGCCGAAGAATACGGTGTAAATGAAATTGAGCGTTTTTTTAGCTCGGTTTGTTCCCTTGAAAAGGATGACAAGGATAAAACAGGTAAGATAAACGAGGGGCTTGAGAACTTTGTAAAGGAATTTGTAAAACAGTTCGGGCAAGATAATTTATTACATGAATCTGTAAAGATCAGGAAAACGTTTGAAAAAGTTCCAAATGAAATCAGAAAAGAAGTTTTCGCCAGGATTATAAAAAGCAAAAGCCCTGTAAGGATTACAATGGCCAGAATCTTGTTGCCTTTAATGGATGCGGAAAGCATTATGTCAATGGTTGTTTTTTTAACCGAAGATAAACAGGAAGAGATGCTTGGGGGGTTTTTGTCATCTTTGGATAAGGAGAAATTGTCTTCGGTACGTAAGTTTGCGGAGGAGCATTTAGAAGAAATAGGGATTAGCGAGAATAAATTTTTAAAGCTTTGGGAAAAGTTGATAACTTCTCCGAAAAACATTAAAAGAAGTGGCGGAGTCAGTATGAGAGCATATGGAAGGTTGCAGGATAAATTAAAAGCCAGTATTGATTTAACCGATATTAAATCTTTACTTAATTCTCTTTATGAGAGCCTTGAAGCAGAGTCACCTGAAGTCAGGGGGAATACACTTATAAACCTTAGGAATCTGATAGAGCAGTTTTTTAAGGGAGAGAAAGTTACCGTTATCCGTAAAATTACAGATACCTTGATGGAGCATGCAAAGAAAGAGAAAAACAAGGATGTTTACACAAAGCATGTGGATACTCTGAGTCGGGTGGGTCTTATGAGCAACGTTGCAGGGTATGATTTTTTGGTAAGTTCTATTGTTTCTTTTTATGCAGGTGAAGTAAGCAATAGGGCAAAAGCAAAGATTATTATCCCTCGTTTAGCCGAGTTCAAAACAAAAGAAGCAACAAACGTTTTACTCTCTCTTTTATGGGAAAAAGACCTTAGTAAAATTGTGGTGGAGAAAGTTGATGGGTTTGGAGTAGAATCTATCCCATATCTGATGGTATTACTAAAAGATTCAGAGGATAAGGAGGTCAGATTTTCTCTTTTAAGAATAATTCAAGGTATTGGCAAGGAAGCGCTGGGAGTTGTTAGAAAATATCTTGGAGATAAAAGGTGGTATGTTAGAAGAAATGCCGTTTTAATTATGGGCAATATTGGTAATGAGGAAATTTTAGACGATATCTACGCGTTGAAAGACGATCACGAGAAAGTTCAGATAGAGCTTATAAGGACGCTCCGGCATATTTTAAAAACAAAAGCAGAACCTTATTTATTAGCTTTTTTAGATTCAAATTATTCAGAAGTGCAAAAATATGTACTTTCTGTTCTTAACGCTATTCTTTCAGATGAAGGGGTGACAGCTTTGAACAAAAGATTACTTTCAAAAAAGTTTTCCAAAGAGGAGGAAGCTGAGATAAAGGAAAGTATTTGTAATGTTTTGGCGGACAAGGGAAATAGTCAATCAGTAGAAGCGTTAACACATATAATTAGCGCAAAAAAAGTTTTTGGGATACCGTTATTTCCTGATGATCTTAGATTTAGTGCAGTTAAGGCTACCGCGGAAATAGGAGGGGTGAGGGCAGCGGAATTACTAAAAACTCTGCGCCGTGATCGTTCCAAAAAAATACGCACTTTCGTAGAGCATAAACTTTCCTAAAAAACTGATTTTACCGCAAAGACGCAGAGGACGCAGATAAAAAAAATAAAAGATTTTTTTTGTTTTTTTGCTAATAGCTAAAACCCAAGCTCTAAAAGCTAATTGTCACAAAATATCAGCTTGATTTTCCGATATTGGACTTTGGACTAATGTATATTTACTATACATACAATCTTGGAAGTCTTTTTCCCATTCGGGATACGATTTCGTAGGGTATTGTTTCTATTGTTTTTGCAATATCCCAGGCAGTTACCAGTGTGTTCATAACAATTACTTCATCGCCGATTTTAGCTTCCTGAATATCGGAGACGTCTATCATTGTTGTATCCATAGTAACATTGCCGATAACAGGAGCTCTTTTACCGTGTACTACCATCCACCCTTTGTTCGATAATGCTCTATCGTAACCATCAGCGTAACCTAAAGGTACGGTGGCTATTGTTGTTGGTTTCTTTGCAACGAAAGTTCTTGAGTAACTTACAGAATGTCCCGGAGGTATTGTCTTGATAAAAGATATTTTACTCTTAACGGTCATTACAGGTTTATATTCAGATAGGTTCAGGTCCCGCACAGGTGATATTCCGTACAGCAAAAGACCAAGTCTTACCATATTAAATATCGAATTCTCATATAAAAGAAACGCTGCGGAGTTTGCCATACTTTTTATGGGTATTTTTATACCCAACGATTCAGATAATTCTGTTAGTTCGTTAAATTTATTGATTTGGTTTTGAGTAAAATCTTTGTCCGAATCAGCAACCGGGAAGTGCGACATTACTCCTTTCAATTCAACGAAGTTCATATTCTTCAATAATTTTATGAAGTATATAAATTCATCTGCGGAGACTCCGTATCTTCCCATTCCGGTGTCTACCATCACAAATATGGAAACTTTTTTATTCTGTCTTTCTCCTTCTCTTTCCAGACTTTCAAGAAAACCTCTGGAGCAGACGGTCGGAATAAGATTAAAAAGAACGATTTCTTCCGATCTTTCTTTTAATTCTTGAGCGAGGATTATAATTGGAACCTGTATGCCGGCATTCCTTAGCTCAATTCCTTCTTCGACTATCCCTACACCGAGAAAATCGATTCCCATTGCTGTTGCACGGGAGGCAACAGCCACAGCGCCGTGTCCATAGGCGTCTGCTTTTACTACAGCAAGGAGTTTTTTCTTTGCAAGTTTCCTTCTTGCGTTTTTTATATTTTCTTCCAGATTTTTTAAGTTTATTTCGACCCGAGAAGGTCTCATAATGAGAATAATAATAATATATTTCTTTTTTTCAACCCTCTGGCTTGACATGATGAGTGTTTATTGTATATATTGGGGAATAAATTAGGCTTAGGAGGTCAAATTAAAAAACTATTAGATTTTTCTGTTTGCATTCTTATACTTATTGCCGGATGTACTGCGAAGCAGTACAAGCTAAGTGGAGACCTTTTTATTAAGAGCGGGGAGTACGAAAAGGCTGCTGCTCAGTATAAAAAATGGGCTAAGAGAGAAACTGATAATCCAAAACCATTTGTTTCTCTCTCTCTTGCGTATTATAAACAAGAAGATTATAAAAAATCGGCAGAGTATTTAAAGAAAGCTTTTGAGATAGATAAAAGTTTAGCCAAAGAAGCTGTGATGTTTTATGAAAACCTATTGGAGATTGATAGTTATATATGGAAAGTGTTTTATAATGGCACAAAAGAATTTATGAAGGAGCAGCAATTTAAAATAGCGCTGGGATTGATAGAAGAAGCAGAAGACGTTACCAGTAGTAAGTACAAAGCTATGGCTTATGTTCTTCATGGTAGAATTTATATTATGGAAGGAGATAGCGATAAAGCGCTTGAATATCTTTTAAAAGCGCTTGATCTTGATGACAATAATGTGGATGCTTATATTTACATTGGGGAGGCATACACGTACAAGAATAACACCGATCAGGCAATTTCTTACCTCAAAAAAGCTATTTCTCTTGATCCGGAGATTTTTGAAGGATATAAACTGCTGGGGCAGAATTATCTCATAGTAAAAAAGTATGATTTGGCAATAGAGATGTTTGAGAAAGCGTCCTCAATAGTTGATAACGATCCGTATGTTCTATATAATCTTGCTTATGCATATTTACAGAAAGAAGATTATTCTCTCATGAAAGGTGTTGCTGAGAAGGTTCTTGGTTTGCCTGAGGTGGAATCGGGCACTAAAGCAGAGGCTTATATCCTTCTCGGTATGTCGGGTATTTATACAGAGAAATACAGTGAAGCTATAGAAGCCTTAAAAAAAGCAATTGAAGTTGACCCGGGTAAATGTGATTCATATCAGCTTCTGGCACACGCTTATAATAAAACAGGAAAAATAAGTCTTTCTAAAGAATTTTCCAAAAAATGGGAAGACTGTGTAGCGAAGTAAAGATTCTTCGAATCTTAGTTGAATGGTTGAATTGAAAAATAGTCAAATAGTTTTTTAGGATTTTGGATTCGGGGGTTGGGATTTGATAAAACAAACAAAATATAATTGGGTGTGGTGTGTGGCTCTGTGTACTCTGTGTGTTCTTTTTTTTTCTGTGTTCTCTGTGGTAAATTAATTTTTGGGGTTTAGGGGGTTCGCGGCTAATTATGAGTGTTCTTTTTTCAGCATAAAGTAAAGTCCTATTGTAAGAAAAAGGATATCCGGAATCAAAATCGAGAGTGAGGGCGTTAGGTTACCTTTTATGCCGAGTTCTTTAAATAGTTGAATTATACCCCAGAAAGTAAAAGCGGAAAGAGTACCGAGTCCGAAGCCAAAGAGCAGTCCTCTTCTTTTTACTTCAAGCGCAAGAGGACAGCCAAAAAGCAGAAGGATAGAACTGACAAAGGGATACGAGATTCTTTCAAACAATTCAACCCTTTCCGCATTTGATTTCTGACCACTTCTATCAAGTTTCTTAATATAGCGCAAAAGATCCAAGAAAGACAGGTTTATCGGATTGTATTTACTTTTAGCCAATTCATCGGGAGAGCTTTTAAAGTCTTCGATTGTTTCTGTCTTTTCGGATTCAAGTATGACCAGATCGTCAACGAAATCTCTGATATAAACATTGAAAAGAGTCCATGAAGAATCTTCCCAAATTCCCCTTTCTGCGTCAACCCTTGATATGATTTTTCCATCTTTATAGGTCAAAATGTGTATTCCGTGAATTTCCTCTTCGTTTAGTCTTTTGATGTTGACTATTTTTCCTGTATCTGTTATGTAGTTTATATTTCTGGCATAGCGTTTGTTATGATCCTGTACTTTATCGATTTCGCCGCTTTTAAACTCTTTCAGGAGGTGTTTTGACCTTGGAATTAAAGAGAGATTAAAAGCAAAAACAATTGTTGAAACTAAAAAACCGTAAAGAAATATGGGTCGATATACTCTAAAGGGAGGGATTCCAAGCCCTCTTATAGCCAATACTTCATTGTGTTTTGTTATTAGTCCAAGAGAAAAATAGATTCCCATTAAAACGGCAAGAGGCATTAAAAGGACGATAATTTTTGGCGAGAACAATAGATAATATTTTAAAATAATTAAGAAAGTAGCTTTTCTGTCTACAAAATACCCGATGTTTTCGAAAAGGTTTGTGATTATGTAAATAAAAAGAAATCCGCTTAAAGAAAAGAGTAAAGCTAAGAGAAATTTCTTAGTTATGTAAATATCTAAAATTCTATTTTTCATAGATTATTCTGTAAAAGAGATATAAGCCTGCGATTCCAATAACGATATTCGGAAACCACATTGAAATTGAAGGATAAAGAGACCCTCTTTCACATAATTCTTCACCTCCTACTAACAATATATAGTAAAGCATGAACATAATGAAACTCAACGTTATTCCGTTTCCAAGTCCTCCTTTTCTTGTTTGTATTCCGAGAGGTACTCCAATCAATACAAAAACCAAACAAGCAAAAGGTATGGAAAATTTCTTATGGGCTTCCAGTAAATAGCGCCATTTTCTTCTTTTAACATCTGTTCTTCGAGCCTTTTCTAATAGTTGTTTTAAATTCATTTCTCTGTAACTTCTATTAGCCGTTCTTTCTTTCTTTTGTCCAAGAGGGATAGCTATAATATAATTATTAAAATTTATTATTCTGTATTCCGAGGGATTTTTTTGATCAAATATATGGGTTTCCCCTTGCTGTAGAGAAAACGTTAAGCTGTCGCCTGAAACTTTCATTTTACCCTTTTCGGCATATATTGTTCTTATAGGTTCTTCAGGTAAATCTTCCTGTATCATAATGTTTGTAAGCTCAGATTTCCCGTGGTCGATTGTTTTTGCCCAGAGGTTATATCCATTGCTGATTTCGTTGAATTTTTCGGGAAATAAGTGTAGTGTCGGTCTGGCTCTTGAAACTTCCAGGTAAAGTTTTTTAAGTCTGAAGTTAGACTCAGGCAGCAAGTAGATATTAAAAAACACCATTCCGATTGTTATTCCAAAAGAAGCCAGGAAGAATCCTTTGGTTAAACTTAAAGGGCTAATTCCAAGAGCACGGATTGCGAGGATTTCGAAGTCTCCGCTCATTCTTCCGTAAGTTGCAATAGTTGAAACCAGTACACCCATTGGAACAGTTAAAGCGAAAATAAAAGGCAAACTGTATACAAAAATGCCAATTACGGATAATAGCGGGACGTTTTTACCTATAAGAAAATCAATTAATTGGAAAGCCCTATCCATTAAAAGGATAAAACTAAAGAGTACGAATCCTGCAAAAAATGGAATCACTGCCTGTTTTATCAGATATTTGTTCAGGCGAGAAATTTTACATTTTTTTGAATGGGAAGAAAAGTCTTTCATATTCACATTGGGCAAAGCGGTCGGTCATCCCTGCAATGTAATCGCAAATGACTCTTTCTTTGCCAAATTTAGGTATTGTTTTTTGAAATTGAGGTGGAAGCTGATTTGTTTCTTCTATGTAAATTGAAAAAAGAGCTTCAATGATTCTTTTTGATTTTTCCATCATTTTTATAACTTTATAATACTGATATAAATTTTTCATTAAGAAATCTTTTAATTCACGATTCAGATTCTCTAAATCCCTAGAGAACTTAACCACAGGTGGGTTTGAGTAGACATCTTTTAATAACTTTATGTTATTCCCTTTAATATTGTTTAATGCTGTTTCGATTACATTTCTTACCTCAAGTTTGATAAAATTTCTTATGGCCATGTAGATTCTTTCTTGTTTTTCGAGTTTGCGGTCTGTTTTTTTGTAAATATTGCTCCAGAGGTCGACTTTGTTTAATTGTTTAAGGTTTATATAGTCGGATTTAAGGCCGTCGTCAAGGTCATGAGCATTGTATGCGATTTCGTCCGCAATATTTACAATTTGACCTTCAAGAGAAGGAGAAGAAGCTGGGTCAAATTCGCTTTTTACCTGTTTAGGAGTATCATAGTCGGTTTCGTGTTTTATTATTCCATCTCTTGTTTCATAACATAGGTTCAAGCCGGAGAATTTGCTGTACTTGTGTTCGAGAACATCTACTACTCTAAGACCCTGAACATTGTGTTCGAATCCATCGTGGTCTTTCATAAGTTCATTAAGTTTAGTTTCACCAGCATGACCGAAAGGAGTGTGTCCTATGTCATGTGCAAGGCTTATTGCTTCAGTAAGAGATTCATTTAAAGCGAGCGCCTTTGCTATAGTTCTGGCGATTTGTTGAACTTCAAGAGCATGGGTCAGTCTCGTTCTGTAGTAATCGCCTTCGTGGTTTACAAATACCTGTGTTTTATATTCTAATCTCCTGAAAGCAGTGGAGTGAATGATTCTATCTCTGTCCCGCATAAAATGAGTACGGTATTTGGGAGGCGATTCAGAATGGGTTCTGCCTCTACTTTTTCCGGAGAAAACCGCATAAGGTGCAAAAGTTTTTTCTTCAATTTCTTCAAGATGTTGTCTAAAATTGCTCATATTAAAGAGGAATTTGTTAATATTTCAGGTTCTGTACCTGATATTAATATTGTATGTTCAAAATGTGCAGAAATTTTTTTGTCTATGGTTTTTACTGTCCAGCCGTCTTTAAGGACTTTAATTTTATGGCTTCCGGCGTTTATCATAGGTTCAATTGCAATTGTCATACCGTTTTTCAATCTGGGGCCAACGCCCTTTTCTCCAAAGTTGGGTACAGCCGGGTCTTCGTGTAAACTTTTTCCGACCCCGTGTCCGACAAAATCCCTTACAACGCTAAAGTTAGCATCTTCAGCTGTTTTTTGAATAATATAAGATATGTCTCCCACTCTATTGTCCTTTTTCATAACGCCTATCGCATTGTAAAGTGCAGTTTTTGTAATGTTTATTAATTTCTTCGATTCTTCTTTTAAATTACCTATACCAAAAGTATAAGCGGCGTCACTAAAAAATCCGCGGTATTGAACACCTATATCAACACCCACGAGATCGCCTTCCTTGATTACTCGTTCAGTAGGAATACCATGTATTACAACTTCATTGATCGATATACAGGAAGATGCGGGGAACCCTCTGTAGCCTTTAAATGCAGGAACTGCGTTATTTTTTGTGATGAATTTTTCGATTTTTTTATCAAGATCGAATGTTTTCATTCCTTCTTGAATGATATCGTTTACGTATTCAAAAGTTTCAGCCAGGATTTTAGAAGCTTCTTTTATGCCTTTTATTTCATTGTTGCTCTTAATGATTATCATATTGAGATAATAAATAGCAGTCAACTTCCTGTCAAGGCAAAAGAGCTTATTCTTTTGTGCCTCTTGATTTTTTTCTGAAAATTTGTATTATTATTGTATGAATTATTTGAGTTTTGTGCCAATTGCAGGTGTGGTTTCGGGATTGATTTCATTACTGCTTTTTTTTCTTTTTATAAAGAGAATAAGAAACAGAAGAAAAAGGATACTTATCTGCATTATCCACTTTCTTATCGTTGTAATTTTTGCTCTTATATCTTCTATGTTTATGCTCTTTTATGCAAGTTTTAAAGCGTATAAGAATTTTACTTATACCAAGCCGATTTTTTCAATCGAGTGTCCCATTAAAAGCGATGACTATTTTGAACTTAAATTCATTCCGTTAGATGAGGAAAATAGTAACGCGAGGTATTATCGTGTTAAAGGACAGCAATTCGTTATTGAAGGGCATATAATTAAGTGGGAAAATTTTTTCGTTACTCTTGGAATGAAACCTTTATACCAGGTTACGCGATTAACAGGGCGCTATGTTTCAGTTAACGATGAAAAGAAAAAGGAGCGTAGCGTTTATGAAATTGCTGAAGAAACGATAATGTGGAGATGGTTGATGCAGTATGGAGAAAAAATACCCGGTATCGATGCGGTTTATGGTGTTTCTTCATTCAAAGATGCAGTAGAGTATAAAAAATATATAGTTCATATAACTCATAATGCGTTTGTGATTAAGGAAAAGTAAAATAAGGTTTTAGGAATCGAGTTTATTGAGTTCGTAGAGTTAATTGGGTTTGTTGGGTTAGGGTGGTGGTTTTAGTGTGTTTCGTGGTAAATAAAATTTTTTCTCTGTGTCTCAGTGTGAGAATTAGGTTTTCCTACCCCCTTGACTTTAAAATAAACAAAGTTATTCT
>CAZRYJ010000006.1:18938-37377 GCA_964604245.1 uncultured bacterium
GTGTGAGAATTAGGTTTTCCTACCCCCTTGACTTTAAAATAAACAAAGTTATTCTTTTTGAAAAGGAGAGGGATTGAAAAAATTTCGAGTCTGGTTGCCAATTATATTCTTATTGCTGGGAATTGGTGTGATTTTTTATATAAAAAAAGGCAATTCCAATTCAAAAGAGGTATTTTCTGATGAATTTTTCACGAGTGGGTCCAATACCGAGTATTTAGGTATATATCTTAAAGGTTATAAAGTTGGTTATCTTGCTTCCAGGATCGATACTGTTGAGGATGGATATAAGGTTTACTCAAGTACTTATATGAAATTATCTCCTATAGCTGGTATGGAGAAAGAGATTATGTATAAAGTGTCTGCCAGTACCGATTTGACTTATAATTTAAAGGATTTTGAGTTTTCAATGTTTTCGGATAATTATTTGTTTGAAGCCCAAGGAAAAAGACAAAATGGTAAACTGTTAGTTGAGGTTAATGTTGGGGGGCAAAGAAGAAAGCAGGAATATGAGATCCGATCTGCTTACATGCCGGCCACCATAGAAGGTTTAGTTAAGAGTGGAAAAACCGGTAAGTTTGAGTTTTTTGATCCTACCTTACAGTCATTATTCGAAATAGAAGTCACTAAACTGGGGAAAGATATATTAGATGATAATCCGGTTACGAAATATGCGGTAAAACAATCAGGGATAGAAATATTTTTCTGGATTTCCGATAACGGAGAACTTCTGAGATCCGAATCCCCAATAGGGCTGGTTATGAAGAAGGAAGAAAGGATAGTTAAGGAGGATATCGAAGTAGTAGGACTTAAATTGTATGATTCTTATGCTATCAAAGTTGAAAAAGAAATAAATAATCCTCGTAATATATCTATGTTAACTATTCGTCTCGATTCGGTTGATCTTACGGGGCTCAGGATAGGAGACGATAGGCAAACGCTTAAAGGAAATATTCTTACTATAAGGAAAATATCTCCCGGGAAATCATCGCTCATTCCCCAAGAAGTAAAGGAATTTTTGAAAGATACCCCTTTTATCCCTTCAGATGATGAGAGAATTAAGGAAATTGCAAAAGATGTTATCGGAGAAGAAGAGGGTCTTGAGGCTGTAGGGAAGATTATATCCTATGTTGATGAAAAATTAGCAGATAAACCCACATTTTCTATACCAAACGCTCTTGATGCTTTGAAATCCGGAGAAGGGGATTGTAATGAGCATTCAGCTCTTGCCGTGGCACTTCTGCGGGCTGTGGGAATACCCGCAAGGGTGGAAGTTGGGCTTGTTTATGTTAACCAGGCTTTTTATTATCATGCCTGGGTTGGAGTTTATTTAGGTGGGAAATGGATCTCAACTGACCCTACTTTTGGACAGAGAATTGCTGATCCGACTCATGTAAAATTAGAATACGGAGGTTTTGAGAATCAGGCTAAGCTCTATAAAGTTATAAATAAACTTCAAATTTCGGTTTTAGATTATGATTGAACTTAGAAATCTTTCCAAAAGTTTTGGGAAGGTTAGAGCTGTTAATAATTTAACACTTCTAATACCCGGGGGAGAATTATTTACGCTACTGGGGCCAAATGGGGCGGGTAAAACCACGACTGTAAAAATGATTACAGGGCTTATATTGCCAACAGAGGGAGAAATTTATATTAATAATGTTGATATTCTAAAGGAACCGGAAAAAGCTAAAAGTATGATTTCATACATTCCCGATGAGCCCTTTCTTTATCCTGAATTAACAGGAAGAGAGTTTATCTTTTTCGTCTCCAGACTTTACGGCTTGGAAAAGAAAACTATTGAAGAAGGGATGGAGTATTTATTTGAGGAATTTAGAGTGGATGAGTGGATCGACTTGCCTTCTTGTGAATATTCGCATGGCATGAGGCAAAAGGTTATATTTATACAGGCATTAATTCATAATCCGGATGTTATGGTAATCGATGAACCTATGGTAGGATTGGATCCTGTTTCCGCAAGAACGGTGAGAAAAATCTTAAGAGATAAAGTTTCCAAGGGCGTTTCTGTTTTTATGTCTACTCATTCTCTTTCGCTTGCGGAAGAAGTATCCGATAGAGTTGGAATAATTGATAGAGGAAATTTAATGGAAACGGGAAAAATTTCCGAACTTAAGGAAAGTATAGGGAAAACTGATTCGACTTTGGAAGAAATTTATTTTAAGCTGACAGAGGAGCAAAAAAGTGTCGTGTAAAGTAGGCGTTTTAGTTTCCGGGCGAGGTTCAAATCTTCAAGCTATTATTGATAAAAGTAAATCTTCAGAAATCAATGCTGAAGTAGAACTTGTTCTTTCGGATAACCGGGAAGCTTATGCTTTGGAAATAGCGAAGAAAGAGGGAATTAAGGCTTATTATATTGACCCTGAAAACTCAAAGCCAATATTAACCGGGAAGGCAGAAGACAATTATATAAATACCCTGAAAGAACATAGGGTTGATCTTGTCTGTCTCGCAGGATTTATGAGGATAGTAAAAGAAAAGTTAATATCTGAATTCAAATGGAAAATGATGAATATTCATCCCTCACTCCTGCCGTCTTTTAAAGGTCTTAATGTACAGAAAAAAGCGTTGGATTATGGGGTGCGTTTTGCAGGTGCTACCGTTCACTTTGTTAGCGGAGATGTAGACGGAGGTCCCATAATCTTACAGGCGGTGGTTCCAGTTTATCAGGATGATACCGAGGAGAGTCTTTCTGAGCGAATATTAAAAGAAGAACATAGAATTTATCCGGAGGCTATAGATCTTTTTTTCAGGAATAAATTAAAAATTAGAAATAATAAAGTTTTTATTGAGGAAACTAATGGAGAATAAAATAAGAATAGGATTAGTTGGTGCCGGCGCTGTTGCGCAGGTTGGATATTTACCGGTTATTACAGAAAGGGAGGACCTGGTCCTTGAAGCGGTTTGTGAATCAAACAAAGAAAAAGTAGAAATTCTTTCGAGAAGGTACAAAATAAAAAAAGCATTTGTGGATTATGAGAAAATGTTACAGGATCCGGAAATTGATGCTGTTATAATTGCGACACCTAATTATCTGCATACTCCGATGGCTATCTCAGCAATCGAGTATGGGAAAGATGTTCTCTGTGAGATGCCTCTTGGTCTTGATTCCAAAGAAGTAAAGCGATTGGGGGAGGTTGTTGACTCCTCCGAGCTCATTTTAATGCCGGCGTTTAATGGAAGATTCAGACCAGATGTTGAGATACTAAAGGAACTTGTTTTTTCCGGGGAGTTAGGCAAGCTTTCCTTTGCCAAAGCAGGGTGGCTAAAATCATTACACGAAGAACATTTGGATGGTTGGAGAAGAGATCCTTTGAAATCCGGAGGCGGGGCAATAATGACTTTAGGGGTACAAATTCTCGGTTATGTTACTTACCTTTTCGGTTGGGATATTTCTTCTGTGGATGCGGGATTTCATACCACTGATAAAATTGAAGATTCAGGAATAATATTCTTGCGTTATACGGACGGAAGATACCTTTTGCTGGAAGTGGGTTGGACTCTTCTTTTCGAAAAGGATTTTACTTATTTTAACCTTTACGGAAGTGATGGGGTTGGGCTTTTGAATCCTCTGAAGATAAAGAAGTTGGAGGATAATAAAGTTAAAGATATTACTCCTCTTAATATTCCTAAACATCCGGTAAAAAGTTCTTATCAGGGCCTGATTGATCATTTCATAAATGCTGTCAGGGGAGGACATCTTGCTGAAAATACCTGGAAGGATGCTTACACCGTTGCCAGGATAGTAGATGCTGCCTACAGGTCTGCGGAGGAGAAAAAAGAAATTTACCTGGACTGAATTTCCTTATAGATTATGTCGAATTTTCTCGATCGTTTTAAGAACCCTTTTTTTGATTATTTTCTACTTGTCTTAGGTGGAGTTTCTTTAACCTTTTCTTTTGCCCCTTTTAATTTTTTCATTCTTGCCTGGTTTTCTTTTATCCCTTTATTTTATACGCTTCGTAATGGTAAATTTCCTTTTTTAAAGGGTTTTATAATGGGCATTGCTTTTTTTTCTACGCTTCTTTACTGGATTCCCCTTTCGGATGTGGAGGGTGCGGTTGTTCCACAGGTAATATTCGGGTCTTTTGCTTTAATAATTTATCTTTCTTCTTTTTTCGGTTTTTCAGGTATTTTGTATAATAAGTTGAATCAACTGGGTTATTCCTATTTGTTTCCGATTGTCTTTGCCGGATTAGAATTTTTGAGAAGTCTCTCGTCTGTTTGGGGTTTTACCTGGGGTTCTATTGGTTTTTCCCAGAGCAACTTAATTCATCTGATTCAATTTGCAGCTATCGGAGGGTTACCCCTTGTTACATTATGGGTCCTTTTTCTGAACATATTTCTATATTTATTTATTACCCATTTTAATTCAAAAACAAAAGCGAAAATAATCTACCTGTGTTCTTTCATTTCTTTTCTAATCATACCTTTTGTATATTCCCAAATAATACTTCATAGAGAGATTTCCTCTTGCGAATATAAAACCATTGTAGTAATACAGCCTAACGTTTTACCAGCAGATAAAAGAAAAAGCGATTTTGAGCGATTAATCAGAATAAAAAATATTGTAAAAAAAAGTCCCGATGCCGATTTATATGTGTTGCCGGAAACAGCCTCTCCGTTTTCTCTTTCCAGCAATTATAGCGCAGAGATTCTTTTCCGAAACCTTGCGAAAGAAAAAACAGCCCCTATTATTACCGGCATGCTTGATTTTCAGCGGAAAAAAGGAGAAGTTGTATATTATAATGCCGCATCGGTTGTCGATTCATCCGGCGTCAGGGGAATTTATAGAAAGGTTTCCCTTGTTCCCTTTGTAGAAAGATTACCTTTTGATGATGTTATTCCAAAGTTAAGGGATATTAATTTGGGACAGGGAAGTTTTACTCCGGGTTCCGACTTTACTGTTTTTGAGATTGACAGTATAAATTTTTCCGTTTACATTTGTTATGAAGCAATTTTCCCTCAGCTTGTACGAGAGTTTGTTACGGGTGGGGCTGAATTGCTTGTGAATATTACAGAGGATGGTTGGTTCGGAAGAACGAGCGGACCCTACCAGCATGCTCAAATGGCTGCCTTTCAATCGATAATATTCCGAAGAGCTCTTGTAAGGTCTGCGAACACGGGTGTTTCATTCGTTTGTAGTCCTTATGGGAAAATTTTAAATAAAACTCAGATATTTCATGAAGATTTTATTGTTTGTAAAGTCCCTCTCTTGGAAGGTAAAACGATTTATTCTAAAATCGGGAATACTTTCGGATGGTTGTTTTTGTTTTTTATTTTATTGCTGATCGCGGCAAAGCCGCTAAAATGCAAAAATTAAATATCAAAATGGAAAATGACAAATCAAAGTTCAAAAATGAATAAAAAAAGAGAAACAACGAATCACACAAATATCACAAATAAATTAAAAAAAATTCGCCACGGAGAACACAGAGCCAAATCCCACCCAAATTTTAATATTGTTTGTTTAAAAATAAAAAATATTAGGGGAGGTTGGGTAATCTTGTGTTAATCTGCGAAATCTCGTGGTTACTAAAAAGGCAATGATAAAAAAACAGAATCTTGAGAATGTTCTTAGAAAAATAAAACCTTTAACAAAAATAAAAGAATACGCAAACAAAGCAAATAAAAAGGTTTATCTCGTAGGCGGAATGCTCAGAGATCTTCTGCTCGGTCTCGAAATAAACGATATAGATATTGCGATAAGCGGTAAAGGAAAGGAGTTCGCGCAGGCTCTCGGTAAGAGCTTTAGATTAAAAAAGGACCTCAATGAATTCAGAGTAACAAACGGGGATATTAATATTGATGTGTTAGGCCTTGGTTCTACAGAAATTTTAGAAGATCTTGGGAGAAGAGATTTTACAATAAATGCTATGGCTTATAATCTTCTTGATAAACGTTTTATAGACCCTTTTAACGGTGTTAAAGATCTTGAAAAAGGTATCATAAGGGCGATGGGAAGAAAAAATATAGTGGAAGACAGTTGTAGAATCCTCCGGGGTTTACGTTTTAGAGCTTCTTTTGGGTTCGAAATTGAAGAAAAAACAGCAGATTTATTTATGGAGTATGCAGATAAGCTCTCAGAAGTTGCTCCGGAGAGAATACAATTTGAGCTTCTATCAATATTTGAAACCAAAAACTCACACCTTGCGATAGTACCGGAAATTTTTGATAAAATATTTCCCGGTTTTTTAAAGATGAAAGAAATTAAAGGAGGAAAAATAACCGAAGATCTTATGGCCCATTCAATATTAACCCTTGAAGAGATCGGTTCTCTTTCCCAAGATTTTGCTATTTTCGGAGTTCATAAAAAAAAGGTGGAAGCATATTATTCCGAAAATAAAACAGGCTTGAAATTGGCTGCCCTTTTGCACGATATGAAAAAGCCGGAAGCTAAGAAAGTTGAAGGAGATAAAGTTCATTTCTACGGACATGATAAAATGGCTTCAGATTGGTTTAAAAAAATCGGAAAAAAGTTAAAGTTTTCTTCCAAGAAGAGAAATTATATTACAAAAATGATTATGTATCATATGTGGATACATCTTCTTGCTGCTCAAGAAGAGATAACCGAGCGAGCTAAGAGAAGGCTGTGTTTCGAATTGGGGAATGATATTATAGGTTTAGCCCTATTTTCATTAGCAGATCAGATAGCTACGACGGGAAAAAAAGATCCTCATCTTATCGAAGTTTGCAAACAAATTATTGGTTATTATTTTTCAATGAAAGATGAAGTGGAAGAGCCCTTACTAAAAGGTCGCGATCTTATTGAGCATTTTAATCTTGCCCCGGGACCTGTTTTCGGTGAGATATTAAGTAAAGTACAGATGGCTTACGAAGAGGGAGAAATCAAAACAAAAGAAGAAGCTATTAAATTTGTCGAAACCCGTATGAAAGGACTTGACATAAAAGAATCTTGAATTATTTTGAATTATGGAAAGGAGGAGATAGCAAATGAGAATTCAAAACGTTAAATATATATTTGTTCTGGCTTTGGTGTTTTTAGCCCCTGGATGTAAGAAAAGTAAATTTACGCCACCTGAAGATGGTATCGTAACTGAAAAAATGGCTACAAGGTACGTTACGGTTTCCATTGCTCTTACAAAAATTACAGAAGATGAAGCTGTGAAACTTGCGGAACTCAGGAAAAAACATGGGATTTCATCAAGCATGGCTGAACTTGATGATGATGAGTACAAAGAAAAATACCCTGCGGTTGTGGCTGCCTGGGATTCTCTTCGGGAAGACTGGGACAGGAAACAGGATTCGGTGTATAAAGTGCTTGATATGCCTGAAGAAGAATGGTCTTGGATAGCAGAGGCTATTATATCTCATGGAAACAAAGAAATACGGCAATTTATTATTAAGGAGTTTGAGCGATTAAAAGAAGAAGCAGACTCACTGCCGAAACAAGCCAAAGATAGTAACTGAATAAATATAAATCCTTTTTTCTTATTATTCTATAGAATATCCACAAGGCAAGAAGTCCGGAAAGGAAAGCAAATATCCCTCCTGTAATTAGACTTACGGGTTCTATATCAGTCTCGCAAATATCGGGGAGATTAATTATAAAAGCTCCTAAAAGGGCAGGTATGGCGAGAATAAATGAGAATTCAAAGGCTTTCTTACGTGTTACTCCGAGTAGAAGTGCCGTAGCAACTGTAACACCCGAACGGGAAATTCCGGGTGTGAGTGCTATGGCTTGAGCAATGCCTATGATAAGAGCTGTTTTTAAATCTATATCTTCCTTATCTTCTTTTGATTTTCTACTTAGAAAAAGTATGAATCCGGTTAGAGAAAACATTAAAGTTACAAGTAAATAATTGTTAAATAATAGTTCGATTTCATCCTTAAAAAGGATCCCTATAAGGGCTATTGGTATTGTCCCCACAATTATTAAAGGTATCTTTTCTTTGGTTGCATAATCCAATATTTTGTTTCGGAAGAACATAATTATTGCTAATAGAGTTGCAAAATGAAGTGTAACTTCCATTACCACACCTTCACCGGGTAAATTGAGCCAGTATTTTAAGATAACCAGGTGTCCGGAACTGGATACAGGCAAAAATTCGGTTAAACCTTGAATAATTCCTAACAGCAGATGTTTCATTATATTCTACTTAGAATAAGTGATATAAAACCCGTTACGATTAAAATTTTCAGTATTCTTTGTGTATTGCTAAACCACAAAGGGGTTACCCTTGATCTTTTTATCATAATAAAAACAGGGAATACGATACCTGGAATAGCACAAGCTGCAAAAAGTTTTCCGAATACAAATGATGCAGCACATATCCAAAAAATCAGGAGCCATAATGTAAAAACAACCAGTTGTCTAGTCCGTCTTATTCCGAATACGATAGGGAAGGTACGCAGGCCTGCTTTTCTATCTCCTATTATGTCCTCTCCGTCTTTCAATATTTCTCTGGGCAGGCTAAGAAAAAATATTAGTGAAGAAGGCAATATTGAGTTTCTTAGATTAAGAAAGGCAGAAGAGGCAATAGCCCCAACAATTATAGTCATAGATAGTAATAAAGCCACCGTTATATTCCCAATTAGAGGACGTCTTTTTAGAAAAGGTGTGTATATGATTAGTAGGAATGTAGATGCTAATCCAAGCTTTAATAAGTTCCAGTCAATAAAACCTAGTAAAATATTACCCGGTATAAACAGGAAGATTGAAATCAGTAATGCTTGCTTTTTCTTCAATCTGCCGGAAGGTATTAATCTGTCAGGTCTATTTATCTGGTCCGTTGAGACATCGAAGTAATCATTGATGAGATTTCCGGCTATGGTTATTAGTATTACAGATAATGCCGCGAGATAAACATGAATTCCTATAAAGGCCGGGGTGAGAAAACCGCCAAGAATTACAACTCCTCCGGCCATTAGCGCGTTAATAATCCTCATATTTTTAGCCACAGATTTGCACAGATATGCACGGATTTCCCAACCCCCATCCATATTTTGTTTTTATAAAAACAACAAAAATTTTTTTTGATTTGTCTTTATCTGTGTTCATCCGTGTTAATCCGTGGTTATTTCCTTTTTTATTTTACATTTTTGCGGTTTTGCCGCGTTAGGAGACTTTTGAACCGGCAGGAATATCGTTATCCGGAGAAATAATTGATAATTTGTCTCCACTACTTGCCGCAAGTAACATGCCTTCCGAGGTAATTCCTCGTATTGTTGCGGGTTCTAAATTTGTTATAACAACGACTTTTTTATTTTGCAGCTGTTCGGGAGTGTATTGTTGCTTTACCCCCGCTATGAGCGTACGTTTTTCTCCGGTGTTAACGGTAAGTTTATAAAGTTTGTCGGCGCCCTCTACATCCTCCACCTTTTCTATTATTCCTATTTTTAAACCCATTTGTGTAAAATCATCTATTGTAACATGAGACATTTTCAACCTCCTCAATTGTTTTTCTACATCGGCGTCTTCAATTTTTTGAAAAAGCGGTTCGATCTTTCCGGTTTTATGTTTGCATTGCAGCTCTATACACTTTAATTTATCCCATTCTTTTTCTTTTAATTTTAACTGGTTAAGGATTTTTTCTGCGCTAAAAGGTATAAAAAGTTTTCCGATAGTACCGAGAACATGGGTCAAATGAGAACAAAGATAGATCGTTGTAGCCATTCGATCGGGATCGGCTTTTCTGCTTTCCCAGGGTTTCATTTGATCGTAATATTTGTTTCCGGTTGTACTTATTTGCATCCATAATCTTATAGCCTGCCTGAATTTGAATTTTGAAAGAGCGGAGTCTAATTTGTCTATTAAAGAGTTAACTTCAGATAACATCCTTTTATCTTCTTTTGTTAATTCACCCTGTTCGGGAATTATGCCATCATTATATTTGTCAATGAATTTTAACGTTCTGTTTATGAAATTACCCAGATTGTTTATAAGTTCCTGGTTTACTCTTTCCTGAAATTCCTTCCATTTAAATTCCGAATCTCTTGTTTCGGGCATTATACTTCCCAGGTAATATCTTAGAAAGTCAGGCTTGAAATATTCCAGGTATTCGTGCAACCAGATAGCCCAGTTTCTGCTCGTAGAAATTTGTTTTCCTTCAAGATTTAAGTATTCGTTGGCCGGTATCTCGTCAGGTAAAGTATATTCTCCCGTTCCCATAATAATAGCCGGCCAGATAATACCGTGAAAGACAATATTATCCTTGCCTATAAAATGAATCAAGCGGGTTTCGGGATTCTGCCAATACTCTTTCCATTTATCCTCTTGACCAATCTTTTTTGCCCATTCAATTGTCGAAGAAATGTAACCGAGGGGTGCATCAAACCATACATAAAGAACTTTATTCTTCGGAGCATCCTCTAAAGGAACCGGAATACCCCATTGGAGATCTCTTGTAATTGGTCGTGGTCGGAGACCCTCTTTTAACCAGCCTTTAAGGTAGCTTTTTACGTTTTTTCTCCAATTCTTTTTTTCTATCCATTTTTCCAGCTGGCCTTGAAATTTATCAAGTAGAAGATACCAGTGTTTAGTTTCTTTTTTTATTGGTGTCGACCCGCATAATTTACAGATTGGATTTTTTAATTGATCTGGTTCTAACCAGCTCCCGCAGGAATCACAGGAGTCTCCTCTTGCTTCTTCGTAGTTACAGTATGGACAAAAACCTTCAACGTATCTATCGGGAAGGAATTTCCTGCAGTTTTCACAATAGAACTCTTTGGTTGTTTTTGCCTCTATATAACCTTTTTCGTATAACTGGAGAAAAATTTTTTGTGATAAATCATGGTGGACTTTTCTTGAAGTTCCGGAAAAATTGTCAAATTCCACGCCTAATTTTTTTAAAGATTCTTCTATAATGTTATGGTAACGATTTACAAGTTCCCCGGGAGAAATTCCTTCTTTCTCTGCAGAAAGAGTTATCGGGACACCATTTTCGTCTGTACCGCAAATGTAAATTACATCTTCATTTTTTTTTCTTAAAAATCGGGTATAAATATCGGCAGGAAGATAAACACCTGCGAGATGTCCAATATGTATGGGTCCATTTGCGTAAGGCAGTGCCCCTGTTACTATTGTTTTCCTTTTTCCTGTATTCTGACCCACGTATCGCCTTTTCTTTTTATTTCGTCAATGGGAATTTCTTCCTGAGTTTCATCCGGATGTGAGACGGTTACAATACCGGTCAACATGTTTCTGTGCATTACTGTACTTTCTCCTTTTTCAGTCTTAACTTTGTTATCTCTTTCGGGGAACTTAAGACTGATTTCATCGTAAAAATTGTGTTCGAACTGCAAACAACAGAGCAGCCTTCCGCACAGACCGGAAATTTTTGAAGGGCTAATATATATATCCTGATTTCTCGCAGTTTCAAGCTTTACTCTTGGTTTTTCAGTTAAGAAAGTATTGCAGCAAAGCGGGTTTCCGCATAAACCTAACCCTCCGGCAAACCCGGCATAATCCCTTACTCCTATATGTCTTAGTTCTATTATACAATTAAAGTCTTTCTTTAAATCTTTGACAAGAGCTCTAAAGTCTATTCTTTTATCGGCAAGAAAATAAAATTTATACCTTTTTCCATTCCATTCCTTATCAACTCCGACTACTTTCATTGCAAGTTTGTGGTGTTTAATTCTCTTTTTACAGTAGATAAGAGTTTTTTTCTCATCCTTTAAGATTTCCTTTAATTTCTCTTTTTCGCTATCATAAATGAGGTGCAATACCTTACCTTCCGGATGTAGTTTACAATGAATTTCGTTTCCCGCTTTGCCTACAAAGCGTTCGTTTTTTATCTCGCAGAGGATATATTCTCCGTTTTTGAGGGTAAACTCAGATTCCATGGGGTATTTTACGCCGTGAAATTTTACAAAATATAACATTAGACTTTTAATAGAAGGTAAAAGATTATCTTTTCCGGTCCTATGTTTGAATAGTAATATCTATAGGCGTTCTTAAGGTAGTTAAAAGAATCCCAGGTCTTGGCAAATGTTATTTCTTTGTTTTTATATTTGTCTTCTATCCGCTTTTGTAAATACTGTAAAAGAAATTCTATTTTCCATTCTTTTTTTAATGCTTCCGACCAGTTTTTTATGCGCGATTTTGGTGAAAGACCAAAAAACAATTCCTCTATTTTTTTCTCCAGGGTTTTTTGGGAATTAATAAATAGGGTTTCCTCTATTCCTCGACCAAAACGGGTTATAGATTTGTCTTGTAAGATTTGTTTCTGTAGTTCAAGGGAAAGAGGGCTAAATCTTATAATCCGGCTTCTGGATATTATTGTATCAGGTAAAATGTGTTTTTCCGGTGTTATTAGAATAAAAATGACATTTTCGGGCGGTTCTTCGAGTATTTTCAAGAATGCATTAAGTCCTTCTTTTGTAATGCGTTCAGATTGAACAATTATTACAATTCGCCACTTGTTCTCCATAGGGGTAATGTATACGTAATCTTGCAGCTTTCTTATCGTATCGATAGAAATACTTCCCTTATTCTGTCTAATGGTGAAATACTCCTTATTCCTTCGCAGGTTTATTATTTCCATTTTTTCATATCCGTCAAATTCCGGAAAGACAATCGCGAGATCAGGGTGAGTGCCTTTAAATGCCCTCCTTTCATCTTTAAGTATTCCCGCAGAAAAATGCAGTGCTGTAGTGAACTTGCCTATCCCGGGTGGCCCATAAAACAGAAAGGAAGAAGGAAATTTCCCTGTTTTAAGTAGCGAGGATAAGATTTGTTTTGGAATTTTTTGTTCTTTTACTTCTTCCATATATTTATAGTTTTATATAATTGAAAGGATTAACCGCTTTGCCGTTTTTTCTTATTTCAAAATGAAGTGAAGGTTTTTTAACAGAACCGGTTTGACCTACCTTACCAATTATATCTCCTGCCTCTACTTCCGTTCCGTTTTCTACGCTAGCGGAGGCGAGGTGACTATATAAGGTGATAAAACCAGTTCCGTGTTCTATTAGGATTAACTTGCCATAACCAAGAAAATTATCACTGTATACGACCTTTCCGGGCGCTACTGCTTCTACGTCTGTTCCCCATGGAACTTCAATGTCTATCCCTCTGTTTATCGTTTCCGTCCCATACCGTTCTTCTTTTTCTTTTCCGAAATACCCGGTTACCATGCCATCTACCGGTAAAGTAAGTATTTTTTCAGAAAAGTATCTGCTGCCGGGAGCGCTTGCTTCTCTGGAAAGGCTTCTTATCAATTTTTCAAGATCTCTCATTGCTTTTTCCATTTCCTGGGACATAGCTACAGCTTTTTTGCTCTCTCCCTCAATTTCATTTAAATATTCGTTTTTCTCATTTTTTGTCTTTTCCAATGCAGTTTCTTGATCTTTTACCTCAAATAATATTTCGTCCAGGGTTTCTGCTTTCTTATCGGTTCTTTCTTTTTGTAATTGAAGGCGTCCCTCTAATCGTTCGATTTCATCGAGAACTCTTTTATCCTGATCGGCAATTATAGAAAGGAATTTTACCCTCTTTACCGCGTCAGAAAAAGAGTAAGAGAGCAGTATAACTTCTATTGGGTGTAGCGGCCCATGTATATATATTTCTTTAATTCTTTCACCTAATACTTCTCTCTTTTCTTGAAGTCGATAATGTATTTCATTCATAAGGAGTTCGATGTTCTTTTTCTCTTCATTTGTTATTTTCCTTTTTCTTCTGAGTACATTGATGAGTTCGGCATTTAAACTTATTTCCTTGTCAAGTTCCTGTATGTTTTTTAAAATATCGGTTTTTTCAAATTTTAACTCCGCTATTTTTTCTTTTTGTTCTTTTAACTGTTGTCTGAGAACTTTTAATCTTTCCTCGGGAGATCGGACTTCGGCAGATATAAGAGTAATTAAAAGTAAAAAACAGATCATAAATTTATCCCAGCAGTTTATTATTAGTTTTAAGCGATTCTTCGGTTATTGTGCTATCTCTTTTAAACATTAATGATATTTTCTTGTTTAACACAAGAAGAATTCCAATAAGAGCAAATAAAAAGTTTTTTCTATTCATAATATCCCAATCTTTTTACTTCCTCTTTTACTTTTCTCCAGTTCTTTTTAACTGCTACCCAGGTGTTCATATATACCTTTCTGCCAATAAGTTCTTCGATGCTTTTTCTTGCTTCACTTACCACTTTTTTTAATTTCTTTCCGCCTTTACCAATTATAATGCCTTTTTGAGATTCTCTCTCTACAAAAATTTTAATATCAATTTTATTATCTTCCATGTTTTCCACTTTAACGGCTACAGAATATGGTATTTCCTGAGAATATTCCTCAAGTATCCGTTCTCTTACAAATTCTTCTATAAAGAAACGCTCAGGACGATCGGACAGGTAATCCTCAGGATAAAGCGGATGCCCTTCGGGCATATATTCCAGCAAGGAAGGTATTATCTTCTCAACATTATCTCCTATTAAGGCAGATATGGGGAAAATCTTATGGAAAGAGTGTATATCGATATCATCTATTATTTTATTTAGATCCTCTTCGGCAATTAAATCTATCTTATTTATAATCATAAAAACCGGTTTGCCGTCTGTTGAAGGTACTTCTATTGTTTCTATATGTGTTCGATGATCAACCATCAGCATAACAACATCTGCGTCATCTATAGCCGTTTTTATCTGGTATTGCATTGCATTTTCCATCTCGTTTCCCGGTTTGAATTGACCGGGAGTATCCACAAAAATAATCTGATTGTCATTTTCGGTCCAAATCCCTGCAATTTTATTCCTTGTTGTCTGAGGTTTTTTTGTAATAATGGAAATATTGCTCCCTACCAGACGATTTATTAACGTAGATTTCCCTACATTAGGTTCTCCAATTATTGAAACATAACCTGTTCTCATATAAGCAAATATATCCCTCTTACTTATAAAGTCAAGGGAAAGTGGAATTTGCGTGTAACTTTGCACATTCAACTATAAAAACAAAATTCCGATTTTATCGCAGAGACACAAAACCACCCAACACCTCAAATTTTAACCACTAGATTACACAAGATTAACACAAGATTTTCAATTTGTCCAAAGTCATGAGCCAAAAATTAGTTAAATTGTTGAATGGTTAAATGGTCAAATTGTAAAACCAGAACCCTAACCCAACAAACCCAATAAACTCTACAAACTCAATAAACTCGATTCCCAAATCCTAAAATTAGGACGCAGATTAAAAAAGGATTAACAGGATTTTTATTTTTTCTGTTACTACTCAACCACTCAACAATTTAACCACTTAACCGATCCGAAGGATCCGTCTAATCATAGCGATAGCTATTTTATATATAGTTCTGATTTCCTTTTTATTTCTTCGGATAAAAAGTGGCTTCCAGAAATGGAATTATATTGCCTTCTTCCGCTTTCGATTTATTTCCTTTACCTCCGATCTTTATCGCAGCGGAAACCAGCTGATATTTCATGGAAGGCCAGGAAAAAACTTCAACTTTCACCACGTATTCTCCCGACTTTACCTTTTTGCCGGTATGATCTTTCAGTTCCCATATATAAATGTAATGTCCAACATCGATGCTTGCTGATGTAATCGCGTCAGTATCCACAAATTTGGAAGATTCCGCCCATTTCTTCAACCAAAGCTGTTTTTCTTTAACGTACCCGCTAAAACCCGATACGTAAAGAGTTTTTACGAATTTACCATTTTTATCCTCGATCCATACCGCTGTTTGCGGAGCCAACGCGTCCTGAAATCCCAGAAGAAAATCCACAACCACAACCGAATTTTTGAACTTATCAGGGTCAACTCTTTTCACCTTTGGACGCATCCCATCGAACACCATCTTTGATGCCTCCGAGGAAGGATAGTCCACAACCACTTTATCCCAGTAGTCCAGAGCTTTTCTCTGGTACGCTATCCCAAGATGATATAAAGCCTCAGCTTTCACAGATTTCTCGGCATCGCTCTCCAGCACCTTGTTCAAATCTTCTATACTCTGTTCGAGTTTTCCCAAAAAGAAAGGCATATACACTCCGGCAGCTCCTCTTGAAAGTCTGAGTTCACCATCCTCCGGCGCGAGAGCAACCGCCTTATCCAGAGCATCCATTGCTCCAAATGCCAATTCTGAACGATATTCCGTGCTCTCATAGATTTTCTCATCATATCCCTTTTCAGCAAGACATCCCAGAGACAAAGCAAGTTGCTTGTAAGCTTCAGCATTTTTTGAATCTATCTCCGTCAATTTCTTAAAAGTATTGACTGCTTCCTCGCAATTCCCTTTCTCTAAATAGGATTTTCCCTCTTTCATAAGAGATTTAGCATCCTTAGAACCCTCTTTAATTATTTCCTTCGATGGTTTACTATCGGTAACAGGAGTCTTCTTAATCATTTTTTTCGCCTCTTCAGCAAAGCTCGAACCGGGAGCAAGCTCAATTACTTTTTTCCAGGCAGAAACAGCCTTTTCGTTTTCTCCCTGTTTCTGATATCCTTCTCCGAGAAAGTTATACACTTGAACAAGTATGTCGTTCGAAACCTTTTTGGGTGATTTTTTATGCGTTTTAATAATAAATTCCTGGTCTTTAATTCCGCCGTTAAGTTTACCAAAAAAGGTGGGAGACTTAATACCCATAATGCCCCGATGTAATCGGGCGATTAAATTAAGAGAGTCGAGCGAAACAGCTTTATCTAAAAGCTCAAAAGATTTCGCAGCCAGCTCCCCTGCCGATGCCATATTATCTGTTTGTCCTGCCTGCATGCCTGTGTAAAGACCTAAATAAGCATAAACACCTGCGCTATCCGGATATTCTTCCAGAGCTTTTTCCATAAGATTTACCGCTTCCGCGACTTTACCGGAATTCTGCAAGCCTTTAGCTTCCTCGATATAATCCTTCAATGGCTTAGCCTGCATAACAATAGAAAAAAACACAACAAATAGCACAAAAAGACACTTTTCTAACATCTTCATCCTTTACCTCCCTTTTTACAATTTTTTAAGATTTATAATTAATTCCTTTATCTTATTTGACGTTATAATACTACAAAATGTTTCAAAAATTTCCACCCAAAGCCACAAAGATAATTAGACAGGATAAAAAAAGGATTATCAGGATTTTATTTGTTTTTTCAACTAAATCCAAAATCCCAACTTTACTAATTCACCAATCCGAAGGATTGCTGATTTTATCCAAACGCGTTTTGGCAGTTGGTTCTTTATCAAAAAACTCTTCAAGTATTTCGCAAACATATTCCTCACAATAAGCACAACTTTCGAGATTTTTCTGTCCTGCGCATTTCCTGATAGGGCAATCCTTACAAGCTGAGAACAATCTGCCTGTTTCTGCCATACAACCATCACAGTCAGTGATATCTTCTAATCTGTACTCCAACCCATAATGCTCTCTAAGAAACTCCAAGATTTCTTTCCTTTTTTCTTTCTGCCTTTCTTTGTCCTTTTCCCTTGTTGCCAAATATATAGGACACGTATAGCAGTCCAGACCACAATAAGCAATCATTTTATTCGTCTTTTTCTTTTTCTGTCATCGGTCGGTTTTATCCCTCAATACAATATTTCACAATGCTTTCGCAATGTATCGCAGTTGTGTTTAAAAAAGGAATACCATATTTGCTTTCAGTTAAAATTAAAGGCAATTCAGTGCAGCCTAAAATTAAGGAATCGATTTTATCATCGTCAATCATTCTTTTTATAATTTTTAACAACTCATTTCTTGTAGAATCTTTAAAAATTCCCAGTTCAATTTCTGCAAATAATCTCTTTTGAATCAAATCTCGTTCGGATTCAGAAGGTGTAATTACAGTTATGCCCTTATCCTGGAGATGCTCTTTATAAAAATCGGATTCCATCGTTAGTTTTGTCCCCATCAATCCAATTCTTTTTACTTTCAGTTTACAAGCGGTATTACATGTTTCCTCGACTATACTCAACATAGGAATCGGAGAGTTTTTCTTAACTTCTTCAAAAACAATATGGGGTGTATTCGAAGCAATAGCAGCAAATTCTGCACCGGCACGGTAAACAGATGTTACTTTTTCCCCTAACCATTCTGCGAATTCTGACCATTTTTTTGAATTTACGAATTCCAGGAGCTTGTTAATGTTAGCACTGTATATAACCATTTCCGGATATGCCAGATCTTTATACTGCGTATTAAACGCCGAGATTATCTCTTTGTAATAATCGACTGTAGATTCCGGTCCCAGTCCGGCAATAATTCCTATTTTCTTCATTTTTTCCTCTCCTTTATTTATATCATAATAAAGATTTTATCGTTTTTGTCAAAGGGTTTTTTGACTTAAGACTCAAGACTAACGACTAAAGACTGGTTAATTTTTCAACCATAGTGATAGCCATTGTACATATAGACCTGACCCCGCTATTTCTCTTTTAGGATGTTCTCTATAAATGGTTTGATTTTAGGGATTCTTTTTTTTATTGTATTCCAGACAAGATTGTGATCGACACCAAAGTAAAAATGAATTAACT
>CAZRYJ010000007.1:0-35210 GCA_964604245.1 uncultured bacterium
TTAGAGCATGATGATGCCAACAGGGCTTTAATGGGTTCAAATATGCAGCGGCAAGCGGTTCCCCTTATAAAACCTGAGGCTCCTCTTGTTGGGACTGGAATAGAGGAGAAAGTTGCAAGGGATTCCGGTGCGGTAGTTCTTGCTAAAAGAGATGGAGTCGTTCATAAAGTAACAGCTGATGAAGTATGGATAAAAACTAAAGGAGCTTTCTTAGTAGACCCTTATGATGTTTACCATCTTAGAAAATTTGAAAGAACGAACCAGGATACTTGTGTTAATCAGAAACCAATTGTTAAGAAAGGTGATGAAGTAAAAGCGGGAGAAGTTATTGCAGATGGAGGAGCAACCTGTAACGGTGAACTTGCACTTGGGCAGAATGTATTAGTTGCTTTGATGCCGTATTTTGGTTGGAATTATGAAGATGCAATAGTGGTCTCAGAGAAGTTTTTAAAAGAGGATGTTTTTTCGTCGTATCATATTGAGGAGTATACTTGTGAGGTTAGAGATACGAAGTTGGGTTCGGAAGAAACGACCGGAGAAATCCCAAATGTTTCTGAAGAAGGCGCATCTAATCTTGATAAAGAAGGTATAGTTAGAATTGGGGCGAAAATTAAAGAAGACGATATTCTCGTAGGGAAGATTTCTCCCAAGGGAGAAACAGAACTGACGCCCGAAGAAAAACTTTTGAGGGCAATTTTTGGTAAAAAAGCCGAAGATGTTAAAGATACTTCATTAAGGGTGCCTTCTGATGTGCATGGTGTGGTTATTGGCACCGTGATTCTAGAAAGGAACGTCCGTAAGGTTAACATAGATAAAATCTTAGAGGAATATGATAACAGAATACATGAACTTAAAAAGAGGAAAATTTCGGTTATTCGAGAAGAACTTCTCGGAAAAAAAGCTAAAGATTCGATTTTTATAGATGCAAAAAAGGGAAAAAAGCAAAAATTATTAGTTAGAAAAAATCAGGTAATCAAAGATAAACATTTGGAAAAATTGGAGCAACGGGTAGATTTGAAAGTCTATCCGAAAATAAAAGATTTTGTTGAAAAGGTAGATCAACTGATTAAGAAGACAGAGAAAGAAATGGAAAACGCTCTCAAGGTTGCAGAAAGAGGTGATGAGTTGGCTGCGGGCGTTAATAAGATGATTAAAGTTTATATAGGTCAGCGTAGGAGAATATCGATAGGAGATAAGGTTTCCGGAAGACATGGTAATAAAGGTGTTATTGCTGCAGTGGTACCGGAAGAGGATATGCCTTTCATGGAGGATGGTACCCCTGTAGATGTTGTACTTAATCCTTTAGGTGTTCCTTCGAGAATGAATGTAGGGCAAATTTTGGAAACCCATCTTGGTTGGGCTGCAGATAAGTTAAATATAGAGGTGGGAAGTCCTATTTTCGAAGGAGTTTCTATTGAAAGGATAAGAGAATTATTGAAAAAAGCTGGTCTTCCCGAAGATGGTAAAGTTCCACTTTACGATGGGCGAACAGGTGAACCTTTCGATCAAAAAATAACTGTCGGCTATATGTATTTAATGAAACTATATCATATGATTGAGGACAAACATCATGCCAGGGCTACCGGTCCATATTCGTTAATCACCCAGCAGCCGCTTGGAGGAAAAGCTCAGTATGGCGGGCAGAGGTTTGGTGAGATGGAGGTATGGGCGTTGGAAGGATATGGGGCTGCTCATACCTTGCAGGAAATGCTTACTATAAAATCTGATGATGTGGAAGGAAGAAATAAGGCTTACGAGGCAATAGTGAAGGGAGATCCCCCACCGGAACCGGGAGTGCCGACTTCCTTTGATGTGCTTGTTAAAGAGTTGAAAGGTTTGGCCTTGAATGTTGAACTCCTTAGGAAAGGTGAGGAGGAGAAATATGAAATTTAACGAGGGGAGATTCAAAGAAGGATTTCCAAAACATTTTAACCTTATAAGGTTTTCTCTTGCTTATCCGGAGAAAATATTGTCCTGGTCTCATGGCGAGGTTAAGAAGGCTGAGACTATAAATTATAGAACCCAGAAACCCGAGATGGGTGGGTTGTTCTGTGAGAGAATTTTTGGACCGGTTAAAGATTATGAGTGTAACTGCGGTAAGTACAAAGGACCAAAATATAAAGGGCATATCTGCGAAAGATGTAAGGTTGAGGTCACAAAGTCCAGCGTAAGAAGGGAGCGAATGGGGCATATCGAATTGGTGGTTCCTGTCGTACACATTTGGTATTACAAGGTTAATCCGAGTATTATAGGTAAATTGCTTGGTTTAAAGAAAATAGATCTTCAAAGAATTTTATATTACGAATCTTATATTGTGATAGACCCCGGTGATGCTCCTCTTACGAAGGGACAGGTTATCTCCAATGAAAAATACGTAGGTTTGAAAGAGAAATATAAGGGAGCGTTTGTTGCCAAGATGGGAGGAGATGGTATCTATGAGTTTTTAAAAGAGTTGGATCTTGGGAAAATATCCAAAGAACTAAAAGGAGAAATAAAATCCGTTGGTTCAAAGCATAAAAAGAAAAAATTATTGCAGAAGCTTTCTATAATAGAAGCATTTCTCAAATCAGGTAATAAGCCGGAGTGGATGGTCCTGCGAGTCCTACCGGTAATTCCACCCGATGTTAGGCCTCTGGTCCCTCTTGAAGGAGGAGTTTTTGCTACCTCTGATGTGAATGATCTTTACCGGAGAGTGATTACGAGAAATAACAGGCTTAAAAATTTGATAGAAATTGATGCTCCTCCGACGATACTCAGAAACGAGATGAGAATGCTTCAGGAATCGGTAGATGCTTTGCTTGATAATTCAAGATTGAGCAGATCTATTACCGGTAGAGGTAATAGGCCACTTAAATCTATAACCGATTCCTTAAAAGGTAAAAAAGGAAGATTTAGAAGGAATCTTTTGGGTAAGAGGGTTGATTATTCCGGAAGATCTGTCATTACAGTGGATCCCACTTTAAAATTATATGAATGCGGTCTCCCGAAGAAAATGGCTAAAGAACTTTTCAAGCCTTTTATTATTAGAAAATTGGAAGAGTCGGGAGTTGTTGATTCGATAAGACAGGCAAGGAGAGTGCTAGAAGCAAATGATCCAAAAGCATGGGATTTATTGGAAGAGGTTGTAGATGGTTATCCGATTCTCTTAAACCGTGCCCCTACTTTGCACAGGGTTTCTATTCAGGCATTTCTGCCTAAGCTTGTAGAGGGAAATGCAATACGTATTCATCCTATGGTTTGTCCTCCCTTTAATGCTGATTTTGATGGTGATCAGATGGCAGTGCATGTTCCGTTGTCTTCATATGCGCAGTTGGAAAGTTATTTTCTTATGATGTCATCCAGAAATATCCTTTCTCCTTCCAATGGGGTACCTTTAATGGTTCCTACTCAAGATATAGTTATCGGGGTTTATTACCTTACACAGGAACGTCAGGGAGAAAAAAAGATAGAACGTTTCTTTGGGAATATCGGAGAGGTTGTTTGTGCGTATGAAGAGAAAGTAGTCGGACTTCATGATTGGATTAATCTTATGTATAAGGATGCTTGGCTTGAGACTACCGTAGGAAGGGTTATATTTAATGAAATAGTTCCCGAACCTCTTAGATGGGTCAATCAGCCTTTGGAGAGTAAAGAACTAAAAAATCTAATATTGAGATGTTATAAAAAACTTGGTATGGATAAGACAGCAGAATTTCTCGATGAGGTTAAAGAACTTGGATTTGAATTTGCGACTCGTTCGGGTCTAACCATTGGTCTTACCGATATGATTATTCCCAAAGAGAGAGAACAGATTATAGAAGATGCTCAGAGAAAAGTACTGGAGGCGGAAAAGCAGCATAAGGTACAGGGTGTCATTACAGAAGGAGAAAGGTATAATAAAGTTATTGACACATGGACTCGAGCTACGGAGATAATCGAGAAAGAAATAGAAAAATCTCTAATGATTGATAGAGAAGGTTTCAATCCTATTCATATGATGAGCAGATCCGGTGCAAGAGGCAATATGGATCAAATAAGACAACTTTGCGGGCTAAGAGGATTGATGGCTAAGCCTCAGAAAAAACTTTCTTCCCAGGCGATCATTGAAACTCCCATACTTCATTCCTTTAAAGAAGGATTGAATGAGATGGAATATTTTATTTCCTCTCATGGAGCGAGAAAAGGTCTTACCGATACGGCGCTTAAGACTGCTGAGGCAGGTTATTTAACCAGAAGATTGGTTGATGTAGCTCAAGCAGTCGTTGTTGCTGAAGAAGATTGTGGTACGGTTATGGGTGTGGATGTATCGGCACTTGTCGAAGGAGGGAAAGTTGTTGAGTCTCTGGTTGACAGAATCGAAGGTTCTTATACTGCTGATGATGTCATTCATCCGCTAACAGGCGAAATTATTGTACAGGCGGGCGAGTGGATTGATGAAGGCATAGGTAGGGAAATTGAAGAGGCGGGTGTAGAGTCTGTCAGAAATCGTTCGGTTCTCACCTGTGAATCGGAAACAGGTATTTGCCAGAGGTGTTATGGTAGAGATCTCTCGACCAGGAAACTAGTCCAAATAGGAACTGCGGTTGGGGTTATCGCTGCTCAATCCATCGGAGAACCTGGTACACAGTTGACTTTAAGAACTTTCCATGTTGGTGGAATAGCATCGGGTGAAGCTGCCGAGTCTTATCAGAAATCGCCTAAAGATGGGAAAATTACGTTTGCAAAGGCTTTGATTTATAAGAATGTTAAGGGAAAACCGATGGTTGTCCTTTCCAGGAATTCTCACCTTTATTTAACTCATAGCGAGGGAAAGTTAAAGTATAAAATTCCTTATGGATCAATACTTAAAATTAACGATGGAGATGAAGTTGAAAAAGGAGCGGTTCTTTTCGAGTATCAACCATATTCTAATTTGATAATAGCGGAGAAAGAGGGTAAGATCAAATTTATTGATATTAAAGAAGGAATTACTCTTAAGGAAATGGTAGATGAATCCGGGAAGAGGCAAAGGATGTTGGTTTATGGCTCTAAGAGTAAATATCTTCCCACTATTGAGATTAGATCGGGTAATAAAAAAGTGGCTGAGTATCCGATTCCCAGAGGATCTTATCTGTTTATTAATGATGGAGCTAAAGTAGAGGTTGGTTCTCTTTTGGCAAAAAAACCACGTGATATTGCACGTACTCAGGATATTACGGGAGGACTTCCACGAGTGGAAGCCCTGGTTGAAGCCAGATCTCCCAAAGATAAAGCTATAATTTCGGAAATAGACGGAATTGTCCGTTTTGGTAAGGTCTCTAGGGGAAAGAGAATTATCTATGTCGAATCTGATAAAGACAAAAGAAAGTATAAAGTTCCTTATGGTAAGTATTTTATGGTTCATGAAGGTCAGAGGGTAGAAGCTGGTGATAAGCTATGCGAGGGTTTTGTTGATCCCCATGATGTGCTTCGGGTAAAGGGTGTAATAGCGGCACAGCAATACCTGCTGAATGAAATTCAGGAAGTTTACAGAATGCAGGGAGTCAATATAGATGATAAGCATATAGGTATAATTGTCCGTCAGATGTTCAGAAAGGTACGAATTGCTGAAAGTGGAGATACTACATTCCTGGAAGGACAGGTTATGGACGCTAAGGAAGTTAAGGAAGTCAATCTGGAAGTTACCGGTGAAGGAGGACAACCTGCGATTTTCGAACCATTGCTGCTTGGTATTACACACTCTTCCCTATCCCACGATTCGGTTATAGCAGCGGCATCTTTTCAACATACTACCAAGGTACTTTTGAACGCCGCTTTACAGGGAAAATCCGATTATCTTAAGGGATTAAAAGAAAATGTTATAATAGGAGGGAAGATTCCCGCAGGTACAGGATTTAAAGATTTTAGTGAAATAGAGTTAAAATATAAAGAAGAAGAAACAACAGAAGAAGCAAAAAGAGCATAGGAGGTTCGTATGCCGACAATAAATCAATTAGTAAGAAAAGGAAGAGCAAAAGCTAAGAAGAAAACAAAGTCACCGGCTCTTGATGGCAGCCCTCAGAAAAGGGGAGTATGTTTAAGGGTATATACGACTACTCCCAAAAAACCGAATTCGGCTCTCCGTAAGGTGGCTAGAGTTAGACTCTCTAACGGAAAAGTTGTTACTGCGTATATCCCGGGTGAAGGTCATACTTTGCAGGAACATTCTATAGTTCTGGTTAGAGGAGGTAGAGTTAAAGATCTGCCTGGGGTCAGGTATCATATTGTGAGGGGAGTCTATGATTCAACAGGTGTTGAAGATAGAAAAAATAGCCGTTCTTGCTATGGGACAAAAAAACCTAAAAGCAGTACAGGAGAGGGAAAATGAGAAGAAGAAGAGCTCTGGTAAGAGAAATACCTGCTGATTGTAAGTATCATTCTGAGCTTGTATCGAAATTTGTGAATAATCTAATGTATGAAGGCAAGAAAAGCGTAGCAGAAAGTATTTTCTACGGTGCTATAGATCTTATTACGGAACGTACAGGAAAAGAGGGTATTGATGTCTTTAATCAGGCTGTTAATAATGTAAAGCCAATGGTTGAGGTACGACCTAAAAGAATAGGCGGACAGACTTATCAGGTTCCGATGGAAGTGAGACCCGGTAGAAAACTTTCACTTGGTATCAAGTGGTTGGTAAAGGCCGCGAGGAGTAGGGGAGAATATTTGATGAAAGATAGGCTCTGTAACGAGCTTATCGCAGCCTCCAGAAAAGAAGGTTCAGCATACAAGAAAAAAGAAGATACTCATAGGATGGCGGAAGCCAACAAGGCTTTTGCTCATTTCGGTTGGTAACGCGCTTATATTTATATTAATCGTTTAGGAATTTTTAATGCCGCAAAATCCTGATTCAAATAAAAGGGTTAATATCCCTGATATAAGAAATATTGGAATAATAGCTCATATAGATGCGGGTAAAACCACTCTAACTGAGAGAATTCTTTTTTATAGTGGGCGAGTTCATCGGATAGGAGAGGTCGATGACGGCTCTACTGTTATGGATTATATGGATCAGGAGAAGGAACGTGGTATTACTATTACTTCCGCTGCTACTACTATTCTTTGGAAAGGGAAAAGGGTAAATATAATAGATACACCCGGACATGTTGATTTTACGGTAGAAGTTGAAAGAAGCCTAAGAGTTCTTGATGGTGGAGTAGTTATATTTAGTGGTGTAGAAGGGGTAGAAGCGCAATCCGAAACTGTCTGGCGGCAAGCAGATAGATATCATCTTCCAAGAATTACATATATAAATAAGTTAGATAGAAAAGGGTCGGATTTTTTTCGAACTGTGGAAATGATGCAAGATAGACTTAAAGTAACGCCTTTAATCCTTGATTTGCCTCTTTTTTTAGAAGAGAAAGTTAAAGGTGTGATTGATATTGTGGATATGAAGGCCTGGGTGTGGGAAGATGAAAAAGGTCTTGTTTTTAAAGAAGTACCGATCCCGGAAGAATATTCCGATTTAGCTAAAAAATATAGGAAGGAACTCCTTGATAGAGTGAGTCTCTATGATGATGAGGTTGTGGAAAAATTTCTTAAAGAAGAAGAAATAGAACCTGCTATTTTAAAAAGAGCAATCAGGAAAGGTACTATTAGAGCTGACTTTTTCCCGGTTGTTGGCGGTACTGCTCTAAGGAATATTGGAGTACAAAAAGTCATGAATGCCATTGTGGATTATCTGCCTTCTCCTCTGGATGTTCCTCCTGCCGAGGGTAAAAATCCAAAAACCGGTGAAAAAGAAGTGAGAAAGAACGATCCCGGGGAGCCTTTTAGCGGGCTTGTTTTTAAGATAATATCAGATCCTCATGGCAAATTATGTTTTGTGAGAATTTATTCGGGAAAAGTTAAGAAAGGAGACACGATATTAAACGTTAATTCGAATAAATCGGAGAGACTTTCTAAAATTATTCTTGTACATGCTAATAAGAGAAAAGAAGTAGATTCTGTTGAAGCGGGAGAAATAGCAGCTTTTATTGGACTTTCAGAAGTCTCAACAGGGCATACGTTGACTGATCCTAAAAGGCCGGTTCTTTTTGAGCCTCCGGAGTTGCCGGAACCCGTAATTTTTACCAGTGTTTCTCCGAAGACTATTGCCGATCAGCAGAAGCTTATTTTTGCTTTGAATAAAATTCATGAGGAAGATCCTACTTTTATGGTTAGGCAGGATCCTGATACCGGTGAAACTTTAATTTACGGTATGGGAGAACTGCATCTTGAGGTTATTATGGAACGACTTAAAAGAGAATCCAAAGTTGAAACAAGAGTAAGAACCCCCAGGGTTTCTTATAAGGAAAGCATAACCCAGAATGCGACCGCTGAAGGGAAATTCATAAAGCAAAGTGGTGGCAAAGGGCAGTATGGTCATGTTGTATTAACTTTGGAACCGAGTGAAGAATTTGAATTTATAAATAAAGCTAAGGTAAGTGAGGTGCCAAAGGAATTTTTGAGAGCAATTGAGGAAGGTATACGGGAGGCAATGTATTCGGGAAGCCTTGGTGGATTTGAGGTTTTAGGGGGGAAAGTCACTTTGACAGGTGGTTCTTGTCATGAAGTGGATTCTTCCGATATTGCATATAAAATAGCTGCCTCAAGGGCTTTTAAGAGCGCATATAAGAAAGCAAATTCTGTACTTTTAGAACCGATTATGGAAATAGAAATCACAGTGCCAAATGAATATTTCGGAACGATTTTAGATGACGTTAACTCAAGAAGAGGTGAAGTAAAACACGTTGACCATGTAGTTGATCTTGCTATAATTGAAGCTCTTGTACCTCTTGCAAATCTATTTGGTTACGCAACTGCCCTGCGCTCTCTTACTGGTGGAAGAGGTGTTCATTTTATGCAGTTTCATAAATATCAGCAGATTCCCGAAAAAGTTATGCAGAAGGAACTTGATGCTATAAGAGGATATTAGCGGCAAAGCCGCACCCCACACCACCGAATAATTAGCCACAGATTAACACAGATATAAAAAAAAAAAATTCTCACACAGAGACACGGAGACACAGAGAAAAAAAACAGAAAGTTATTTTTTGTTTAAAACCCATCCCAACCCCAAAAAAATTAATTGAACCACAAAGAACACAAAGATGCACAACATGAAGAAGCCGCTAAAATGTAAAAATCAAATATCAAATTGTAAAATTACAAATAAAAATTCAAAAATTAATTTAAAAAAATTTACCACAGAGTGCACAGAGAAAAATAAAATTCACAGAGAACACAGAGAAAAAAGAATTTTGTTGTTTTAACTTTCTAACTTCCCAACCTCCTAACTTTCTAACAATAATATAGCCACGGATTTACACGGATGAACACAACAGTTCTTAGTGTCTTATTGTAAATTGTAAGTTGAAAATTGCAAATTGTAAATTTAAAGACAAAGAGAAACAACAAATCACACAAATAGCACGAATATTTTTCTTTATTTGTCAATCATTGAGGTTTGAATCCAAGTATTTTTTGATTAACGATGTGGGATAATCTTTTGTTTTTGATAGATGTCGTATTTTATCCTAGGAGGTCTGACGGTGGAAAATAATCAGGATTAAATCCCTCTCCAAAGTGTTTATCTCTTGATTTTCTAAGCGTCATAAATTTTTCTAGCCCAGGGTAAGGGTATTCTGTTCTCTCTTCGTTTCTATATTCGACGCGCATTGTTACAACTGTAAGATCCATGTATGGTCCAGATGAGACTAATAAAGAGCCTTCCTTTAATCTAAAGGAAGGTGATATGGATTTTCGCGCTTGATCGCATAAATAGTTGGCAACTCGTGTTAGTTCAAGCATTAAATCTTCAACCAAATCAACGTGATAGTCGTATTTTTGAGACAGTTCATGGTATCTCTTATTGTCGTGTTCTTGAATCTTGTAGAATTTTTCCGTTAAGAACCACTCACCAGTTTGAATCATATATTTGCTGAAAGTATTAAAAAGATCGCTGAGTACCAATCTAAAATTAGTGAAAGATGATTCTAGCTCTTTGTATCTATGCGGCCAAATCCTTGATAAAATGTATTCTATCAGTTTTTGTAATTGTTTGTAAGTTAATGTTAACATCTTAGGCTGACCACTTCCAAGTACAAATGAACTCCAATTATTCCATGTGTTCAGGTTGCATAACTGGCCCCATTTTTCTATGTATGTCGCGTAGATTTCGTCATCTAGCTGTTTTTTCTCGTCATATTCAGCAGTTTTTTTGAACCATTCGATATGATTGTTTTTAATTTCGTGTAATCGTTCAACCGTGTATTCGTTTTCTTGGTCATCGACAATCTTATGGTGATTTCTACAGAGAAGAATGAGATTATTATATTTATCTCTCTTTTCTGGGGACAGAGGGGATTTTCCCCTTGGATCATTCGGTTCACGAGCAACGATATGGGCTTCCTCTCCAATAAGAGATGGATCGTCCGTTTCGGTTTCATCTACTACAAGCAACTTCCGACAGTTTGGTATTGAGCATCTTCCCCCGGAACGCCCCCATAACATCTTATGTGTTTTGAGTGATATTCCCATTATTTACTCTGGCGAATATGATAGTTATAGTCTGAAACATAATAGAGACTATGGGGATTACGCTTGAAATTGTGACATATTATTATTTTCCTCTCTGCATTTCAGAAATGGCTCTTGATTGCCTTGGTCTGATCTTGTTGACTTTCCATGTATTCTAACAACTGATTATTATAATTCAGGTAAAGACAGAGATTTAATTATTTTCTTTGCAAGTCTATCGGGAATTTCTGTATGGCGAGGAACGGCTTCGATATGTCCGGTATGAGGATTGCACCATAAAGAATGAGACCGTCCTTCACGCTTTAAATAACATCCGTCACGACGCAAATGTTTTAACAATTTGCTTCGTTTCATTCTAATATAATTTTTTCTTTTATAGCACTTTTGGGAAGACCTCGCATAACATCTCTTCTTCGATCTTCCAATATGAGATGGACCGCGTCCGCGAGACTTTTAAGGCATTCTTCTTTTGTAAGCCCTTGTCCATTGGCACCCGGAATTTCAGGAGAATAAGCTATAAACCATTCACCATCTTTTTCTATTACTGCATTGAATTCATTATGCATATTAAACCTCCAATCGCTTTTTATTAATTATAATAGAATTTATTGATGAAAGCAAGAGTATCTGTGTATATTTCATTTACTCTCCAAAGGTAAGAATTCTACGGTGTCGGCTAATAATGAAGGTATTACCAGTTCGTTTTTCCAAATGTTGAAATAGATATCCGCGGGTCCATGGTGTACACTCGATACTAATTCGGGTTCTTTTTTAAAGGAGTTGTCATATTTATAAATTTTACCTTCCTTTGTGTATCCGGATTCAAAACTACCCGGGCCCCATTCCGAAACATAACAGTTTCCTTCGTCGTCAAGAGTTATTCCGTCGAGATTGGTAAATTCTGTTGTTATAAGTGTTGAAATCGTTGAATCTTCAAGACTTATCTCGTCTATCGTAGCTTTTTCCACAAAATAACATACTAAAAGCCTGTTATTTAATTTATCATACGTAATTCCATTTGGACCGCCATGTGTTTTCATAAACGGCGAATAAGTTTTAGATGCAATATTGATTCTAAAGACTGTACCGGTATTGCTGCCTGTTACGTATAAAAATCCCGAATCGTCGACAGTAATATCATTCAAAAACGATGCTTCTTTTATTTGAATTTCTAATTTGGTGCTTCCGTCTGTAATATCGAATCCTCTTATTGTTTTCGGGTTATCTACGACATATAGTATATTTTCATATATTAACATCCCGAGTAATTTTGATAATCCCTTTTTAAAGTAGGTTTTTCCTCCGGTTGAATCTATTTGAATAATGTTTCCGTCTCCGAAATTTGAAACGAAATATCGTTTTGCTAAAGCGTCGAATACTGCACTTTCAGGCATTTTAAATTCTTGTGAATAAGATAAGTTGGAAATTATAAGGGTCGCAAATAATATAAATATGTTGAATTTCATGTTTTACTTTTACCTTTTGTTATCATAAAAAATACTAACCATTTCGCATTTATTTTTAACTCCATATACATCTATTATCATTGTAATAGAAATCCAGCCTCTGTCAAGTTGAAAAACACTTAGTGTCTCCGTGGCTCTGTGCGTTTTTTTTCTCTGTGTTCTTTGTGGTTAATTAAATATAATAAATAGGGTGTGTGGGCTTTGTGATCTTTGTGCACTTTGTGGTTCAATTGTTTTTTTGTGTTGTGGGGTGGGTTTTATTTTGACTTATGACTCATGACTAGTGACGTATGACTTTTTCTATATTCTCTGTGGCTAATTATGCGAAAAGGTGTTGACTTTTCTTGATTACAGCATAATATAGGAATGAAAAATAGAAGCGAAAATTTAAGAAAAACAATAAAATTAGAACTCTCGGAAACCACTTCAAATTAAAGCTTAAAGAGTGGGTAGAGGGGTATTTATGTTTTTTAAGGAGTAACAATAAAACTATGGATTGTACGTATATAGAGAATATTGCAGAATTTGTAGATAAGCAGGTAGAAATCCGAGGATGGGTCTATAATAAAAGATCCAGCGGAAAGATACGATTTCTTATGGTGAGAGACGGTACGGGCATAATTCAAGGTGTTGCAACCGAGCAAGATACTGATCCGGAGAGTTTTTCTATTATGGAGAATTTGAATCAGGAAAGTTCTGTGATTGTCAGGGGAAAGGTTAGAGAAGATAAAAGAGCTCCCATCGGTTATGAACTTTCTATAGGTTCAGTTGAACTCGTCGGAAACAGTGAAGATTACCCTATTACTCCTAAATCTCATGGTACCGATTTTTTGCTTGGTAACAGACATATCTGGATTCGTTCCAGTCAGCAATGGGCTATTTTACGTATAAGAGCGGAAGTGGTTAAAGCGGTTGAAGATTATTTATGGGAAAAAGGTTTCCTGCGGTTTGATGCGCCTATTTTTACACCTTCTGCCTGTGAAGGAACGACAACTCTTTTTGAAGTTGATTATTTTGGTACGCCTGTTTATTTATCTCAGAGTGGGCAGCTTTATTGTGAGGCGACTGCTGCTGCATTTGGAAAGGTATATTGTTTTGGTCCGGCGTTCAGAGCTGAAAAATCAAAAACTCGTCGCCATTTGACTGAATTCTGGCAGGTGGAACCGGAGATTGCGTATGCTCATATGGATGATTCTATAGAGCTTGCAAGCGGAATGATCGAATATGTAATCAAGAGAGTTTTAAATAATAGAAAAAGGGAATTAGAAGTTCTAGAAAGGGATGTATCCTTTCTTAAGGCTATAAAGACTCCTTTTCCCAGAATAAGGTATGAGGATGCGGTAAAGAAAGTTAACGAATTAGGTGAGACAATGGATGTTGGTGAAGATTTTGGAGCTCCCCAGGAGACTGTTCTTGGAAAGAATTATGATTCTCCATTAATAGTGACACATTTTCCAAGAGAGATTAAAGCTTTCTATATGCGAAAAGAACCCGGAAATGAGGAGGCAACTCTTTCCTTTGATATTCTTGCTCCCGAAGGATACGGGGAGATTGTGGGAGGTGGAGAAAGGGAGTTTGAAGAGGAGATATTAAAGAAGGAGATAAAGGAAAGAGAGCTACCAGAGGACGCTTTTAAGTGGTATCTTGATTTAAGGAAATATGGGTCTGTTCCGCACGCCGGTTTTGGACTTGGAATAGAGCGGACTGTTGCCTGGCTTTGCGGAATCAGTCATATCCGGCAAACAATACCTTTTCCCAGGACTCTGGGAAGAGCATATCCTTAATCTAAAGGAGGGTTTATGTTTTTTTTATCCTTTTTACTTTTTTCGGCTATTCACATTGAGGGGCAAGATTATGTTAAGATATATAGAAGTTCACAAGAGATAGATCTTTTCTTTCTTGAGAAAGGCTTTTTTAACCCTGCCGGCGGGTTCGGCATTATCGGTGCCGGATTAAATCCTGCTGCTCTTGGAAAATCCCCTGATGTGCAGTTTTTTACTGCTTTTTCCCTTGCGGGAATAAGCGCGACCGATGTTGATACCTTTTCCTTTGACGTTAGTGGTGATGAAGATACGGTGAGTAATAGTGGTCTTGTTGACCCTGGAAGCCGATTGTATGGGCAATATCATGCTTTGGGGGGGGTTAATTTTATTGGTTTTTCGAAAAGAATTGGAATGTTTGGTGTGGGAATTTCTTACGGATCCGGTTATAAATTAGGCGTTGAAGCCAGTTTAAGTGGAAGTATTTATGGTGATATACGGGCTGACGAAGTTTTCGAGTTTACTCATGATGATTTCTCTGAGATACCCGATGGGGATACAGTCAGGGTAAATCCATTATTTAAAGGAGCAGTTACTCTGGATAATTCGGTTCCCCTAAGAGTAGAATATTCCGATATTCCGATGTTTCTCGGGGCTGGACTTAATGTTGGCCCTCTGGGTTTTGGTGCGGGTCTTAAATTTCAGAATTGCAGAATTCTGGGAGAAGGAGCATTCTCAACCCATATTGATAGTTTGGTGATAGAGGTTAGAGATACAAATGTTTTTGACAGTGATGGAGATGAATGGCTAATTAGGAATTTTTCGGCCGCGTTAAACTTTGATGAAGATCTTGTGACCGGAGAAATTTTTTCTTCAGGGTTATCAACCATGCACCCGGTTTTTTGTATTGGGTCAATTATTGATTTTCCGGGGATGAAAATTTCATGGGGATTTGATTTTGGTGGAAATTACGACCTCGTGGGCGATTATAGTTGGGACTTTTCCTGGATTTCCGATATTGATTCCTTTACTGTTGACACAACAACTTATATGAATAATATTAGCGATTCGTTGATATCGGGTAGAGCTATAATTACGATTGACAGTGCGACTTGGGACAGTGATGCGGAATCTGAAAGTGATTATATTATGAGTTTTAGCGGTTCCAGTTTCAATTTTGGGTTTATAATCGATCCCATAAACCTGGGAATTACAGGTAAACTTTCGTTCCCTGCCGATTATTCTTTGAGTGAAGTTGGACTATATACATATACCCCAATACCTGTTCCCGTTGTTGATGCCCGAATAGGTCTTGCTGCAAGTGTTCTCATCCTCAGCGGTAGGGAAGTAGATTGGGACTGGGTGTGGATTCCTTCCGCAACTTTAGGGTTGTCTTTAAGTTATGAAAGAGATAATTTGAAGTTTTATCTGCCTGTTAAGTACGATGTATCCCATATTGCTACAGCAGTTCTAAATAACTTTTTAGGTGATAATGATGGAGATAGAGATGCCGTTTTTGATATGCGCAGCAGTGCAAATGTATGGGATAATCTGGCATTTGGTTTTGGTTTTAGTATTGAAATGTAAAAATGTTTAAAAGGAGGGTTTTTAAATGGCAGTTCGAGTTGGTGTAAACGGTTTTGGTAGAATTGGAAGATGTATTCTAAGAGAAGTTATAAATAGAAACGATATAGAAATTGTTGGTATAAATGACATTGCGGATCTTAATAATCTTGCATATCTCTTTAAGTATGATTCTGTTCACAGAAGATTTGATGGCGATGTTAAAGTAGATGGTAATTCTCTTGTCGTTAATGGTAAGAAAGTTCCTTTTACGCAAGAGAGAGAACCCGAAGAACTTCCGTGGGGGAGTCTTGGAGCAGATATTGTTTTTGAAGCTACGGGTCTTTTCAGAACAAAAGATATGGCAACTAAACATTTAAAGGCGGGAGCTAAAAAAGTCATAGTCTCTGCGCCGTTTAAGGGAGATGATGCAGGTTTTACAATTGTTTATGGGGTTAACCATGATCAATATGATCCGGAAAAACATGATATTGTTTCTAATGCTTCGTGTACAACAAACTGTTTTTCTCCTGTAGTGAAAGTTCTTAATGAAACATTTGGTATAGAACAGGGTCTCATGACTACAGCTCATGCATATACTTCTTCTCAGAAAGTGCTTGATTTACCTGCAAAAGATTGGAGAAGAGGTAGGGCGGCTTCGCTTTCAATTATTCCGACGACAACCGGTGCTGCAATTGCTACCACGAAAGTTTTTCCTGAGTTGAAGGGAAAATTGGATGCGATCGCTCTTCGTGCACCTGTGCCCGATGGCGCAGTCGTAGATTTTGTTTGTAAAGTAAGTAAGGAAGCTTCGGTTGATTCCGTAAATGCGGCTTTCAAGAAATATGCCGATGGTGAGCTTAAGGGAGTTCTTGAATATTCCAAGGATCCTGTAGTGTCTATGGATATTATAGGTAATCCTCATTCTTCCATTTTCGATCCTGAGTTTACCAAGGTTATCGGGGGAACACTCGTTAAGGTTCTTTCCTGGTATGATAACGAATGGGGATTTTCTATGAGAATGATAGACGTAGCTCTTATGATGGGAAAATCTCTATGAAGAAAGTTCCTTTTATTAAGGATCTTAACGTAAAGGGCAAGAAAGTTCTTTGCCGTTTTGATTTTAATGTGCCTCTTTCGAAAGGAAAGATAGAAGATGATAATAGGCTTAGAGCGAGTTTGCCGACTATTCGTTATTTGATGGAAAATGGTGCAGCTATTATTATGATGTCGCACTTAGGGAGACCTGGTGGGCAAGCAGTTGAGAAGTTTTCACTTCGTCCTGTAGCCCAGCGCCTTTCCGAACTTTTAAATACAAAAGTTCAGTTTTCGGAAAAGACTGTGGGACCCCTAGTTGAAGAAAAAGTCAAGACTCTTACGGCAGGAGATTTATTGCTGCTTGAGAACACCAGGTTTTATCCCGAAGAAGAGAAAAATGATAAAGAATTTTCTAGGCTTCTTTCGAATCTCGGAGATGTTTATGTGAACGATGCTTTTGCTACTGCTCATAGGGCGCATGCTTCGACTTATGGTGTCGCCGAGTTTATTCAAGATAAAGCTGTGGGTTTTTTAATGATGAAAGAAATTGAACAGCTTTCGAAACTCTTGGAAAAGCCGGAATCGCCGTTTACGGTTGTTCTTGGCGGCTTAAAACTGAAGACAAAAATACCGGTAATTAAAGGTCTTGCTCCTATTGCGGATGATATTTTGATTGGCGGAGCGATGTCCTTTAGCTTTATTCATATAAAAGGCGGAAATGTAGGTGGTTCTATTCTTGAAGAGAGTTTGTTTGATAAAGTTAAAGAGGCGATTTCGGAACTTGAGCAATATGGAAAGAATCTTAACTTGCCGGATGATATGGTAGTTATAGATCATGTGGAAAAGATTGATGGTTTTGCCGAATGGTCTGTTGTACCTTCTTTCGAGATTCCGGATGGAAAGATGGGTGTAGATATCGGTCCCCGGACCGTTGCGAAGTATAAAGAGATAATCTCAAACTCAAAAACTTTATTCTGGAATGGTCCTGTGGGAGTTTTTGAAGTGCCTCCATTTGATAAGGGAACGTGGGAAATTGCGCGAGAAATTGGAGCATTAACAAAAAAAGGAGCATTTACTGTGGTTGGCGGTGGAGATACTGATAAAGTTTTTGAAGATTCCGATATTTCGGTAAGCCATCTTTCTACAGGAGGCGGCGCATCGCTTGAGTTTATTTCAGGCAAAGAGTTGCCGGCTTTCAAAATAATGTAGAGGAGGTTTTGATGAGAAAGTTGATTATCGGTGGTAACTGGAAAATGAATAAGGGTGTGGAAGAGACAGCTCAATTTGCAAGTAGCATTAAGGAGAAGAAAGTCTCAACAGAAGGTGTTGATGTATTCATTGCCCCTCCTTTTACTTCTCTTGTAGAGGCAAAGAAAAGTTTTGAGGGAACCGGAATATCAGTTGGAGCCCAAAATCTTTTCTGGGAAGATGAAGGTGCCTATACAGGAGAAATTTCATCTGTTTTTCTTAAAGAGCTTGGCGTAGAGTGGGTAATAATAGGTCACTCTGAGAGAAGAACCTATTTTGGCGAAACGAATGCTGGAGTCAGAAAGAAAGTCGAGAAAGCCTTGCAAAAGCATCTGAAAGTAGTTATATGTATAGGTGAAACCGAAGAGGAAAGAGAAGCAGGTAAAGCAAAAGAAGTCGTAGATAAGCAAATAGAAGAAGGACTCTTAGGTGTTGACTATGACGATTGTGATCTTGCTGTTGCTTATGAACCTGTCTGGGCGATTGGGACTGGTAAAACCCCTCATCCGGAAGATGCAGAGGAAATGCATTCTATTATCAGAGAAAAGTTAGGTGCTAAAGGGGAGGAAATCAGGATAATTTATGGGGGTTCTGTTAAAGTACATAATATGAAGGAATTTATTACCCAGAAAGATATTGATGGTGCTCTAATTGGAGGAGCAGCGCTCGACGTTGATGGTTTTGTAGAGATGATAAATATAGCAAAGGAGATTTAATGTTAGGTTTTTTAGTGGGACTACATGTGTTTTTTTCGGTTTTTTTGATTCTTGTCATTCTTATGCAGCAGTCTCAGGGTGCAGGTATGAGTTCTGTATTTGGCGGAGCAGGCGGTGGTTCTTTTTTTGGTGGAAGGGGAGCTTCTTTGCTTTTACGTAAAGTAACCATTGTACTGGCAATTTTCTTTTTTCTAACTTCAATTACAATTGCGTTCAAAGTTCCAAGGGAAGTTAGAGTTGACAAAGGTGGCATTGAGGAAAAATTAAGAGAAAATTTACCGGAAAGAATAGGTATACCCTTTGAAGAAGGGGTACGAGAGGAAGTTACTCCAGAAGGTGTGGTTCCGGAAGGAAATCTCATTCCGGAGGAAAGTGCGATTCCCGAGGGAAGTAACTGATACAACTTGAAGGAGGATTCTAATGTTTGTAGTTTTTGAGGCCAAAGGATTCCAGTATCTTGGGAGTCCGGGAGAGAAGTTGAAAATTCCCCGGTTGGACAGGAAAATTGGGGAGAAAGTTTCTTTTGAAAAGGTTTTGCTTGTTAAGAATGGAGATACCAAGATTGGGCAGCCTTATATCGAGGGGGCTTCTATTACAGCGGAGGTTATTGAGCACGGTCGCTATAAGAAAATAATAGTTTTTAAATTTAAAAAAAGAAACCGATACAGAAATACAAGAGGGCATCGCCAGACCTATACCGAGATACAAATAAAAGATATAATACTTGGGGGTAAGGTAAAGTCTGAGAAGAAGAGTGAGAAAGTTGAAGTGAAAACAGAGAAAAAGACAGTGGCGAAGGATAAAAAGGTTAAGAAGACGACCGTAGCAGCTAAGAAAGAAACTAAAACGACTCGTGGGATAAAGAAGGCGACAACTAAAGTTAAGAAAACAATTAAATCAACCGGCGAAGCAAAGAAAAAGACAACCGACGAGAAAAAGAAAGTAAAGAAAACGGCCGGAAAGACGAAGAGTGTTACTAAGAAAACGAAAGCTAAAGATAAGAAAGCAAAAAAGACAACCGTAGGCGCTAAAAAAACAAAGAAATAAAAGGAGGATTGGAGATGGCACATAAAAAAGGAGTTGGTTCATCACGGAATGGTCGAGATTCAGGACCCAAATTTCTTGGAGTTAAGAGATTTGGAGGTGAGGAGGTTCAGGCGGGAGCTATACTGATACGCCAGAGAGGAACTAAATACCACCCAGGATGGAATGTTGGTAAGGGCGGAGATGATACGCTTTTTGCTTTAAAGTCCGGAAAGGTAGATTTTGGAACAAGACACGGTAGGAAAGTAATAAACGTAATCTCCGGATGATAGAAAGCGATAAGTCAAAATTAAAAAAAAGAATTAGCCACGGATGAACACGGAATAATTGGACACAGATGAACGCTGATTGTCAGGATTTAATTTTAAACAAAACACAAAAAATAGTGGGAGGGGTGTGGTTTAATCTGAGTATATCTGCGACAATCTGCGTGCTATTAAAATTGGGTGGTCTGGGAGGTAATACGTGATTATCCGTGAAAATCAGTGGCTATTATTAATTTCGTGTTCTCTGTTGTATTTAGAGGTTTGACGTGTTAATTGGTTCTATCTTATTTTTTCAAATTTTTTGCGCATTTGACCTTATAAATCCTCAATCTGTTGAGAAGGGTATGTGGGGTATAGCATTAAGTACTTTTGAAGGGAATAGGATCGATACCATTGAAGTTGAAATTTTAGGAAGGATGCCGGATTATCAATTTAATAAAGATGTGATAATCGCGAAGTTGAAAGGTAAAGTTGTGGACGAAGCCGGAGTTCTTGCCGGTATGAGCGGGAGTCCGGTTTATATAAATGGAAAGCTCCTTGGAGCGATTGCCTATGGATGGACTTTTTCAAAAGAACCTATTTGCGGTATTATTCCTTTTGCTGAAATGAGGAAAATGTGTGTGAAAAAGACGGTTGGCTCTTCAAACCTCACGCCAATAAAGCCGATGCTTACTGTTTCAGGTTTTACGGCTTCTTCAGTTTCCGAGTTGGATTCTCTTCCTTTCGACTTCACTGTTTCGGAAGTAATGTTGGGAGGGGAGGCAGAAGATGTTACTGAATTGGTGCCGGGAGGAATTTGCGGCGTAACTCTTATTTCGGGAGATGGTAATATTTCCGCTATGGGTACGATAACCGAGATAATTGGGGATACGATTTTTGCTTTCGGTCACTCTGCTTATGCGACAGGTTCTTCTGTGCTTCCACTTTGTGGGGGAGGAGTTTTAACTTATCTCCCTTCTCTTGCGACTTCTTTTAAATTCGTTACCCCGGGAGATATAATTGGAAAAGTAATTTTTGATGGAAGTGCAGGAATAAAAGCTGTCATAGGCGGCGAACCTCCTATGATTGATTGTAAGATTAAGATTGGAGATCTCCGGAAAAGATATAAGATTACAGCTGAAGAAAGTATTTTTCCCATTATTCCGCCTTTTCTTGTATCTTCAAATTGGATTGAAGAGATGGGCCAGTATGAAAATGTTACCGTAAGCGGAAAACTCAGTATCTGGACCAATGAAGGGGATATTTCGGTCCCTGTTGCTATGAGTGGAGTAGAGATACAGAGAGATTTGTATCAATGGGTAAAAGAAACTCTAATGGAAATACAGAGAAATAGGTTTGAAGGTGTTCATGTTGATTCTGTTTCTGTAAATTTATCAAGTGAGCCGGAAGTAAAAGAATTTTTTATTAAAGATATGATTATTAGAGAAAATAAATTTGAATTGGGTGATGTAATTGATATTAATGTGGTATTGAGTAGGTATCGTAGAGCCGATACAACCGTTATTTTTAATTTTAAAGTTCCGCAGAGTCCCTGTGAGTTGACGCTCTGGGTTTCAGGTAGAGATGAATACTTAAGCTATGAATTAGGAAGAGTTCCGCTTAATTTCCAATTTGATAATTTTGGAGAGTGGAAAGATTTTCTAAATTCCCTACCGGCTCCTGATATGCTTATCTTATCGGTTTATAAAAAGGGAGCTTCTTTAAATACAGATGCCGGAGAAATCAAGAATCTTCCGCCGAGCCTTAGAATGGTCATGGAAAAGGGAAAAAGAAGGATTTACAATGATTTATATCCTCTTTGTGAAGAGAAAATACAGTTTGATGGTCCTCTAAGTGGAGAGAGCTCAGAGGTAGTGGAAGTAAGGAGGTAGAATGGTATTGTTTTTGATTTCGTTTGCGTATCTATGGGTGTATGAAAGTGACTCTCTTTATAAAGGTTTTTCTGAAGGGTCAGCAATTACGGCGGATTCGATTTTTGTGGGTAATAAAATAGAAGAATTTTCCTGGGAAAGTAGCGGTTTTGTTTCCGATATAATCAAGATAGATAAGGATATTTATTTTAGCATATCCGGTGCTGGTATAATTGTACGATTGAAAAACGGGGGAGAAATAGATACTGTTTTCAGGAGCGAAGGGAGTTTGATTTCTTTAGGTAAAAAGGGAACTGTTCTTGTGGCAGGTTTGTCTCCCGAGGGAAAATTATTTTTTATAAAAGGTTCAAAAATTATAGACTCTTTATCTGTTCCTGCTAAGAATATTTATTGCATGTTTGAGTTTGCCGGCAACTTTTTAGTCGGCAGCGGTCCGGAAGGCAAAGTCTATGAACTGGTAAATGACAAAGAATTAAAGGAATATTATAAAACGCAATCGAGTTCTGTTACCGCATGGGTAATAAAAGGGAAAGAACTGTTTTTAGGTACGAGTAATCCGGGTCTTGTATACAAGATAGATGGAAATCATGATGGAAAAATTTATTACGATCCTGGATTTGAAGAGATAAACGGGCTCGGTTATCTTGGAGATACTTTATGCGTTTCGGGACTGTTATTAAAAGAGATCGAATCCGTTGGTGGTATTAAGTTTTATTTGAAGAATAGAGAATATGAGGTTTATGTAGGTACTCCTATATTATGTGGAGAGGAGGTAAACGGTAAATTTTATGCCGGAGAGTCGGAAGATGGACAAATAGGAGAATTCCACCAAAGTGATTTTAGTATAGTTGCGGACCTGGACGAATCGAAGGTAACTGCACTGCAGGAAGTTAATGGGAATATGTGGATTGGTACTGGTTACCCGGCAAAGATTTACAAATTTACAAATAGAAAATTAAAAGAGGGAGAATATATTTCTTCTGTGTTTAAAGGAGGGGTTTCGGTTATATGGGGTAATCTTGACTACGAAGGTAGGGGAGATATCGGATTTTTTATAAGAGGGGGAAAGAAGAAAGAAGTAGATTCTTCCTGGAGTAGATGGGAAAGCATTGATAAACATATTGAAATAGAAGAGCCTTTTATCCAATGGAAGGCGGTATTAAAGGGAGATAGAACTTATTTAAAGGGAGTCAGGGTTTCCTATGGAAAGCAGAATTCTCCTCCACTGATAAAAAAAATAGAGGTCTTACCTCCTAAGATAGGTACGGGTAAAATGGATGAGGGTGCTGCTATTATGGGAGTTATACCCCCTGAGGAAAGAGATCGTCTTAGCAGGATGGGATTTCATATTCCGGAGGGTGCCTATGTGGTTGGGGAAGGGATTCGTTGCATATATTGGGAGGTCGACGATCCGGACAATGATCGTTTAGTATTTGATGTTTTTGTTTCTCGAGATTCCGAAAAATGGGATAAGATGACAGATAACTTATTGGATAATAGTTATTTTTTGAATACTTTAGCCTATCCTGATGGTAATTATTATGTTAGAGTAATTGCGCGGGACGATTTGGATCAACCCAGTCCTCTTAAGTCGGAAAAAAAGGCTTCTTTTTTAGTTGATCATACTCCACCAATTTTAAAGGGAATAGAAAAAAAATTCATAGGTGACAGCGTTCTGGTATCGGGTACCGTGACGGATGAACTTTCGACTGTTCTCAGTGTTATGTACAGTACTGCGGAAACACAGAAACTGCATTGGAAGAGAGCCCGGGCAGTTGATAAGCTTTTTGATGAGAAAGAGGAAAAGTTTGTGTTTAAGGTTGATAGAAAAGAAAAGTACGGTGCTATAAGAGCTGTTGACAGAAGCAGTAATAGTAAGATTTTAAGGATAGAATTTTAAAAATTAAGTATCAAAATGGGAAATTGCAAATCAAAGTTCAAAAATAGAAACAAAAGAGAGAAACAACAAATTACACAAATAACACGAATAAAAAAAACAGATTTAATTTTCTATTTTAAAAAACAAACATCCTTAATTTATTTGTGCTATTCGTTGTTAAAAAATTTGGTGTTGGGGGGAGAATAATAAGAAATTCTGTGTTTTTTGTTGTAAAGTATTTCGGTGTGTGTTTGTGTGATTCTGTTGATTGGTGGTAATATGGGGAAATTTCTCTTTAAATACAGATCTTTTTTACCCATCCCTTATTTTTTGTTTTTGCTAATTGTTGCGGAATTCAATTGGCTGACTTTTTTTATGGGTTTCTTTATAGTACTTTTAGGACTTCTAATACGTTTCTTTTCACAGGGGTTTGCGGCTGACTGGATGAGGGGGAGTGAAGTGGAAGCCGATTATATGCTTGATGAAGGTGTCTATAGTATTACGCGCCATCCTTTGTATTTGGGTAATTTTTGTGTCGGTTTTGGTTTTACTTTAGCTTCCAGTTTTTCCCTTATTTTTCTTTTGCCCTTTTATTTTCTTATTTTCTCAATATACTATTATTTGATTATTAAAGAGGAAGAGAGTTATCTTGAGAAGAAATTTGGCGAGAGATTTATTCAATATAGAAAAAGCACGCCTTCTTTCTTCCCGGATTTTAAGAGGTGGAAAACAGGACAATTTCTGGGCAAAAATGCCCTGCGGATGGAACTTAGTACTTACCTGACTGTTGCTTTTATTTTTATTTTGTTTTTAGTTAAAGTTTTTCTTTTTGATTAGCCACGAAGGCACTAAGACACGAAGACACGAAGAGAATAGGACACAGATAAACGCAGATTAAAAAGGATTTTTATTTGTGGTTTATTAAAGTTTAGGGTTCAAGGATTCCAGGTTTCGAGTGAAGAAACATCAAAATAAAAAATCTGTGATAATCTGTGAAATCTTGTGGTTATGATTTTAGTTGTGTTGACAATAATGTGATTTTTATTATAATAATAGTCTATATGGCATTACCCGGAAATATTTAAATCGGTTTATATTGCTTAACAATGGAGTCTTTGCCATTAATAATATTATCACATATAAACTATGTTAGGAGGGCGAACATTGACCCGGATTCTGAAAGGAGGTAAGGAGCATGTTTGAAAAGCAGACTGTCGAAGTGTTTATTGATAAGATTCCTGATCTAAAGAGCCTGGGAAAGGTGTTTCTCACAGTGCTCTACATTTTGTCCCTTGGCGCATTATGTGCAGTGTTCTTCTTCTACGTGGATCGTCTTGCATGGTATGCACCAATCTTGAGTCAGTTTGCTATGGCGTGGATCGTGACTGCAGTCAGCTATATGCATTTCAAGATGGTCAATGGCTACAGAGAGAAGCACGGTACTCTGGCGTATCGGTACTATTTCTATCAGCTGATGATTCCGTACTTAGTGACCTGGTATGCTTGCTTTTTTCATCCGTTGTTTGTGAGTGGTACAGTGTTATTGCCTTGGTGGTTGGCAATTGGGCTGGGGGTTGTTTTTCTCTTGCTTATGATGGTTACGAACTTACACATTGAGCGAGCGGGCTTTCATATGGTGACCCATGGGATGGATGTTTACACGGTGTTTCCTGGGGAGGCAACGGTCGTGTACGGCGAGATCTATGGATACATTAGGCATCCGCTCTATTTAGCATTGACGTGTGGCTGTATAGGATTGGCGTTCTTGAGGAATAATACGGTTGCGCTGGTGGTCGCGCTTCTGCAGTTGATACCAGCATTAGCTGCTGGGTATATGGAAGATCGGGAGTTGAGTAATAGGGTTGGGGAGGAGCATAAGAAGTACATCAAGCAGACAGCGGCATTGATTCCGGTAAGGCGGCTATTGAGTTTCTTAAAACTGCTGTTCTTCTTGGGGAAGTAGACTTAGAATCTGCCTGCCTAACCATTCGCTCGAGCAGACCCGAGATTCAGCCGGATTTGCCTAGAGTTCAGTTATTATCGAGGTTGAGAACGGGCTGCTCACCTCAAAGCCGTTAGGTTAATTAATATATAGAGAATGATGATGGGTATAGAACAAGCCTTTATCAGTTCAATTGATTATTATATTAACAGTATTAACGCGGTCAGGAATTGAAATGTGGAATGATTTGATAAATTCTTCAAATCTAAGCTAAATGGTTGAATTGGCAAATAATTAAATAGTAAAAATATAAACCTAGTGTTCTCTGTGGCTTTGTGTGAGAATAGAAAAGGGGACGGTGCTTTACACTGTGACATTAGCTTCTATTACTTCTTTACAATCAAGAACTTATCATTTACTTCTAAAATTTGTTTTACAAAAAATTACCGTGTGTTTCGTATTAACAAAAATAAAATTCTTGACACGAGAGTTTAATTATGTAAATTATATAAAGGGATAAGCTTGTTAAACCATACAATTAATGAGAATTATATTGGAAAACATGAAAAATTTTGTAAGCGACCGAGATTGCCGAGTATTATCGTAAAATAAAATATTGGCATTAAATTTGAAAGGAGTAAAAAGTGGGCAGGCTTAATAAATATTTTGTACTGATAGTTTTTGTATTTGGGGTTTCTCGATTTCTGTGGGCCTCAGAACTGGTAGAAATGAAAGTCGTTGACAAGGATTACCTGTTGTTGCATTTCAAAGACGCCGAGGTAAAATTTGTGGATGATGGACTGGGCCCGGGAGCATATCGTGGACACCTTTCACTGGATCCGGATAACTCCTACGTGGTTTCATACGGTGATACGCTTGATTTAACAAATGCTGCGGCTGTCGGCAACTGGACAATAAAATCTGATAACGACAGTAATTACGGAACATCCGGAGTATCTCCGAATGCCGTCTATAGAAAATCAAGGATTAATGGAATGTCCTATACCGGAGGGGATTTAATAAATGGAGCTGCTGATTTTGATTATACCAAAGAGCATTTTATCTACCTTGAACTACCTTCATCAATGGAGCAGGGTAAAATTTACACGGTTGCGATAGATGCAAATATTAATGCCGATACAATTTCGCAGCCACTCACTTTTGATATATTTAATTGTCCTTCTGAGGCTATTCATACCAATCTGGTTGGGTATATTAGCAGTTCAAGAGTCAAGGCGGCTGACCTTTATCATTTCATGGGCGATGGCGGCAATAGAGATTATTCTGATTTCGTTGGAAATGAAGTTTATATCTACAATGTGAATACCGAAGAATCGCAGTGTGTAGGCTCAGTGACTTTCTGGATGACAAATAAAACAGAAACACATCACAATCTGACAGGATCAGATGTCTGGAATATCGACTTTACAGGGTTCAATCAGGAGGGAACGTATCGTCTGGCAGTGGATGGCGTTGGCTGCAGTGAAGATTTTGAGATCAAAGATGACATTTACCATGATCCATTTAAAGTCTCTGTATTGGGATATTTTTATATACGAATTAGTCAGGACAATATGGACATGACACCCGTACCCAGAAGACCGCTATACATTCAGGGTGAGGATCCATCCGACTGCGAAGTTTTTGTCACAGATATGCATCCTTTTCATCCGCAATGGAATACTTTTTCCGGCGGGGATCCATGGGACAAACCGGCAGATTGGACAGCATTTAAAAAATCGGGCAGTCCCACCAATCCCAACGCGATTGGCGGACACAGCGATGCTCATGACTGGGACCGGTTTTTGAATCATGTGGTCAATATCTATGATCTCTGTTTGGCATATATCCTGAGTGACGGCGCTTTGGATGATGATGATCTGAGAATTGCAGAAAGCGGAAATGGTATTCCTGATATACTTGATGAAGCCAGAAATGAAGTCGACTTCTGGTTAAATCTTCGCTATAATGGCGGTTATTCTCATGGCTTGACTAACCCTGATGATAATAACAAACTATACCAGGCAGAAAACACAGCAATAGCAGCCTGGGCCAATGCTTTGAATAGTTCGATGCTGGCTTATTGTTTTCAAATTGCCGGACTGAATGATTTGAAAGATACCTATCTGAATTCTGCAATCATCGCTTACTACTATGCCGATACTCTGGCTGATCCGATGCTGGATACACAGATAGAAAATATCAGAGGGATAGATTTTAAAATGATGGCTGCTGCTTACCTTTACAATTTGACCGGTGATACAGCATATGAGGATATTATAAACAGTGAAAGTATGGTCACCGGTTCTGCTTCCAGTATTTATCTGAAGTACTACTATAATCAATTATGGGGAACAGCCGCGTATCTTTTAACAAAACGCACCGTTCATTACCCTGAATTGTATGCAAACATGAAATCGGCAATTATCGCAAAAGCTAAGGGTCAAGAAGCTAACAATGTAAAGCAAAGACCTTCCCGCCGTGGTTACAGCTATGAACAAGCCTGGTTTCAAACTAATCAGGATATGCCCAGAACTGTCCTGGCCCATGCCGTTACAGACAATCCCACAGACCGGATTACTTTTTTGGATGCATTATCTCTGGAAGCAGACTGGGGACTGGGGAGAAATCCTCTCAATATGATCCAGATGACCACGGCAACAACAGAACTGGCTGATAAACGCAGTGTTGAAAACTGTTATACATCCGGACGTGACGACGGAACCCCTGGCCTTCATCCGGGACATACACCTTATCTGAATACTGAACCAGAGGGAGATCAGGTAGTCAACAATCCGCAGAAAGTTCTTAATAAATTTTACCCTGATATTGGGAGTTGGCCGCATGCTTCAAAATATATTAATACCAGATATATTTGGACACATTCAGAACTCACTCCAAGAACTAATATGAGAGGGAAAACCCTCTTATACGCATATCTGTACAATCTTTCCCAAACAGGCGGCAGCATCACGCCGGTACTTGTTGCTGATGCCGGTCCGGATCAAAGAATTTTTGATGAAGATGAAGATGGTAAAGAAATGGTCCAATTGGATGGCTCCGGAAGTTACTCAAGCAATAGTGAAATTACAGGCTATAAGTGGAGTCTGAATGAGATAGAAATTGCAGCCGGAGAAACTGCTACTGTGGAACTGGATACGGGTAGTTACGAAATAACCCTGAAGGTGGAAGATGCCAATGAAGAAAATGCCAGTGATGATGTAAAAATAGACATAATATCCCTAAGCTCAGATCAAAAGCCGGAATATAATTTTGAAACCCCTGATCAACTTGATGACTGGATTTTTGAAAATTGGGGAGAAGGTGGAGCCCCCACTGCTGTAATTACCTCAGAAAAAGCCAATAGTGGTTCCTACAGTGTTGAATTGAGTGGTAATTATATTGTGAATTCTCAGATGGCTTTTAAAAAACCAGGACCTTTGGATGAGTATATTGAAACAATAGTTTATTATGTCTGGATTCCACAGGCAATGGTGGACTCTTCTAAAGCTGCCGCAGCCATTGATCCATCAAAAGAAGGCGGCATTCAAAACTACCTGATACATACCGGCTGTGAATGGAAAGATATTTGGGTTAGCTTATTTGATCTGCAGGGCGATGCCTGGAACAAGATATCTTTTCAGATACCTGAAGATGTGCCAAATTCTGAAATTAATGAAGCCGGTCTGCTTTGCACCATTATGAATGCGGGAGTCGGTGAAAGCAGTATTTACATCGATGATATTTACTTTAATAAAACCGGAAGTCCGGCAGGCATCAATGACCCGAATAATGAATTAGTTAAAATTCCCGGTGAGTTTTGGCTTTTTAACAATTTTCCCAATCCTTTTAATTCTGAAACAAAGATAAGATATAATTTACCTAAAAACACCAAAGTTAAAATGAATGTCTATAATATCGCCGGACGCCGGGTGAAAACCCTGATAAATGATAATAAAAATGCCGGCAGTTATGAAATTATTTTTGACGGCAGTGAACTGCCAAGCGGAGTCTACCTCTACACTCTGGAGGCCGGAAAGTACAAGAATGCGAAGAAGATGATTTTGTTGAAGTAGAAAACAACTACAAATTAATAAATCTATTATACTTTTGGTTTATAGGGCCAGACATTGAAATGTGAAAAGATTTGATAGATTCTTCGAATCCAATTTAAATGGTTAAGTAGGGAAATGATCAAATTGTAAAAACAAATAAATATAATTTCGGTCTGGGTGCTGGAAGACTTAGTGCCTTTGTAACTTCGTGGTAAAGTCAGGATTTGGGATTTGAGGGTTAGGATTTAGTTAAAGACACAAAATATAATTTGGTGTGTGGGGTGGCTTCGTGTCTTTGTGACCTATAAACTTTTTTTATCCGAAAATTGCTTTAAGATGACGATAGATATTGTTCTTTACGTTTTCGTGAATGATGTCGGAGTATTGTTCGAGTAATCCAGTGTATTCATCGCCCATTTCGGCTGCAATTTTATAGCTTATATGAAGCAACTGCCTGAAATCCGGATTGAATTCTTTGCAGGAAGGATTATTTCTCAGGGCGTATACATAATCATGTTCGCTCCATTTGAAAACTTTTTCATATTTTGGCAGATTATCTCGTTTGATATCGATAACCTGTTGATATGGACTGAAAAGTTTATCTATATTATCATAGGCTTTTTTATAGATTTTTTTTACGGCTTCGAGTCCCTTTCTTCCCGCGAGAGCCAGACCCGCTAATTCCTCGAGCCACGTCGTTCCGGCGGTTTTTACATGGATTCCCGTATTGAATTCTTTTATGGTCTTGTTTATAGATTTATATATGGAAAACTTATCACTTCCGGAATGCAGACTCAACTTTAGATTTTCGGGAAGTTTAAATTCGCTTATAGCAAAGGCGATTACCGCTGCATTCTGTCTGAATTCTTTTTCGAATTTTTCGGTTTCTCCAATGTAATCGATGGATTTGTTAAATCTCCCGATGAATTTTGGGGCTATGGTCTGTGCGGGGATATTATTTTCGGAAATGCCGGCTAGAATAAAAAGGAGTTCTACCGGACTTTGGGGTTTTTCTGTTTCATCGAAAGAAAGTTCTGTAACGAAATTGCCCTCTCCTTTTATCGATTCAATCTTTTTATAAATTCTACTCGCTTCTTCTAACGCTCTGAGATACTTTTTTGCCGATTTCATTATAAAATCCTGTGTTATTTCAAATTTTTCGCCTGTAAGTGGTAGATGTATTGTTCCGGTGTATTTACTGTATTTTTCAACGAAGACCTGCATTTTGTCCGTTTTTGCTTCTTTTCCGATAAAATCTGCAATATCGATTGTAAAAAAATCGGATGAATCTATGAATAAATCGACATTATTTAAATCTATATGATCCGCGTCTACGTAGTATGGACGATTCCAGTTAAGAGTTTTTACGGCCTTATCTGCCTGTTCTCTGACGGAAGCAGGTTTGGTGTTGGTAAGTTCATGTTCCCGGAAGGATTTGTTCCAGACGGGTATTACTTCTTTTTCCCGTTTGTTGAATTCGATTATAGCGCCGAGCTGCGCCTTTGCCTGGTGGGCAAACCTATCTCCCACTCCGAATGAATATTTCTCTAATTCTATTTTTTTCATATTTAGTTTTACATTAATAGGTATAAGCTGCTAAGAGCGCAAGGGTTTTTTGGCTTTGAGTTGGCAACTTAACCCTTGACATGCATTTTTGATATAACATAATATAAACAAATTGATATGATAAATTCATACTTAATAAAATTTAAGGAGGTTAAAAAAATGCGGTATAATTTAAATTTTACTAGGAATTTATTACGGTGTTTGACAGTTGTTTTATTGATTGGGTTATTTATCCCGGGTGCGAAAACTTTTGGTAAAACTAAAATTGGACCCAATTGTGCCGGGTTTTATAATGTAGAAGATTTCGGAGCCGTAGGAGATGGGAAAACTCTTAACACAAAGGCAATCCAGAATGCGATCGATTTCTGTGCTAAGGCCGGTGGAGGGATGGTTTATGTCCCGGCCGGTGAATTTATGACTGGACCCGTATTTCTGAAAAGCAATATAAATTTTCATATAAGCGAGGGGGCTATATTGCTGGGAGATACGATAATATCCAGATACCCCGGAATCCAGGGTCGATGGGAAGGTATAGAACGCAAGACTTATGCTTCTATTCTTACAGGACATGGTCTTGAAAATATATCGATTACCGGGAGAGGTACTATCGATGCTCGCGGGCGTGTATGGTGGGATGCTTTCCTGAAAACTAAAGAAATTCGTGAAAAACACGGAATAAAAGAAAGAGAACCCGATAACCCCCCTGAAGCTCCTCTTAAATGGCCGAGACCGAGAGTTATAAATCTCTTTAATTGTAAAGATGTTCTCATTAGGGATATAACCATAAAGAACTCTCCTTCCTGGACTGTTCACCCCGTTTACTGTACCAATGTTACAGTGGATAATGTAACTGTATTTAATCCTGACGATTCGCCAAACACCGACGGGATAAATTTTGATTCAAGCAAAGATTCTAAAATAGTTAACTGTTATATCGACGTTGGCGATGACTGTATAACACTAAAATCCGGGTATAACAGTGATGGGAGAAGGGTTGGTGTCTCTTGCGAAAATATAGTAATAGCAAATTGTGTGATGGTTCACGGACACGGAGGTGTGGTTATTGGTTCTGAAATGTCCGGTGATGTTAGAAATGTAACAATTAACAACTGTGTTTTCGACCAGACGCACAGGGGTCTTAGAATTAAAACCGCGAGGGGAAGAGGAGGTGTTGTAGAACATATACGAGCTTCGAACATAGTAATGAGAAGTATAGGTACTGCTTTTACCCTTAGTATGTTTTATCAGGATTGGAAGGGTTCGTTGACCCTCGATGGTTTCTATAAGGGAAGCGGAATAAAAATTGAAGACGTTAGCGAAGAGACCCCCATTTTCCGTAATATACATTTCAGCAATATATCTGTATATGACGTAGATGTGGTTACAGAAATAAGAGGTTTGCCCGAGATGCCGGTTCAAAATATTAGTCTTAGAAATATCGAAGTCACTTCTTCTGATGAAGGGATGATGATTTATCAAGTTCGTGGGATCTTGCTTGATAATGTAGTGGTAAATTCAAGATACAGCCCTGCCCTTATCGCAAGAGAGGTAGAAGATGTAGAAATAGAGAGATTCACAGATCCCGATCCCAATTCAGATATTCCTGTGATCCAGCTTGAAGGAGTAAGTAACGTTATGATACATAACTGTACAGCGAAATCCGGAACCGGAACGTTTTTAGAGATGGTGAAGGGTACAGTCGATAATGTTAATTTTAGAGATAACAGATTATCCGCGGCAAAAAAGGAGAAAGAAATAGCCGAAAAACTTATTCCATATAATCTCGTGCCTCGTGTAGAGATTCGTGAAACATTAAGGAAAGAATTAGGTTACGATTTCAAAATTCTGGAAGTTAACGTTGAAAAAGGGGAAACATATAAAGTGAAAGTCCTTACAGATAATGTGGAAAAGGAATTGACAATTAAAAAGGATGGGACTTTGTTAGAAGATTAAATCTCTTTGCTTTTAGCTTTGGATCTAAGTTGAATAGTTGAATTAAAAAATAGTCAAATGGTTATTTTAGGATTTGAGATTTAGGATATAGGATTTAGTGAAAACAAAAGAAACTTTGTGATTTTTGTGGGCTTTGTGGTTCAAAAAATTGGTGGGGGGTGGCGACTTGACAAGCCTTGAAAAAGTGTTACATATAACGTGAAATTTGGTCTTGATTCAATAATTCTAAAGGAGGAATAGTTATGGAAAACGTTTTCTGGTTTGTGCCCGGTATCTCGGTTATCGCACTGCTTTTTGCTTGGATTTTCTACTCGCAGATGATGAAAAAAGAAGAGGGAACTCCGAAGATGATCGAGATCGCGAATGCCGTAAGAGAAGGAGCGTTAAGTTATTTAAAAGTTCAGGACAGCGTTGTGGCGATTTTTCTTATTGTAATGGCTGTCCTTTTTGCTGTTCTCGCTTTTGGGCTTGGAGTGCAATCTAAGTGGATTCCGCTTGTTTTCTTACTTGGCGGATTTCTTTCAGGGCTTTCAGGGTTTCTGGGGATGAAAACTGCGACAAAGGCCGCAGTCAGAGTAACTAATGCAGCCAGAGATTCGCTCGGTTCTGCTTTAAGTATTGCTTTCAGGAGCGGTTCCGTTATGGGTCTTTCGGTTGTCGGTTCATCTCTTCTCGGTATATCTGTATTATTCGCGATATTTTATTTTGGTTTAAAGTTGCCTCTTGCCGAGGTTACAAGTATTCTACTTGGATTCGGCATTGGCGCGAGTTTTGTTGCCCTTTTTGCCAGGGTCGGCGGAGGAATTTATACTAAAGCCGCCGATGTGGGAGCTGATCTTGTTGGTAAAGTCGAGGCTGGTATTCCTGAAGACGATCCGCGAAATCCCGCAACAATCGCGGATAACGTCGGAGATAATGTCGGAGATGTTGCAGGCATGGGAGCTGATTTATATGAATCTTATTCGGATGCAATCGTCGCAACCATGGCTCTTGGAGTTGCGGCAGGTCTTGGTATGAAAGGTATTCTTGAACCCCTGCTTATTGCCGGTGCTGGCATATTGTTCTCCATTTTGGGAGTTTTTCTTGTTAGAGCAGGGAAAGAAGCCACCCAGCATAGTCTTATTAAATCGCTTTCAAGAGGGATAAATTTTGCAATGATTGCAACGGGAATCGTTGCGATATTCGTGGTGAAATTTATTACGCCGGATAAGATGGGGGTGATTGGTTCTGTTCTGGTAGGTCTTGTAGCCGGTACTATTATCGGAAAAGCGACAGAGTTTTATACCTCTTCCGCTTTTTCTCCTGTTCGTAAGCTTTCTGCTTCGGCAAAGTCAGGTCCGGCAACTTTAATTATTGACGGTTTAGCTCTGGGTCTTAATTCTACGGTTATTCCTGTTATAACCGTAAGTATATCTATATTACTTGCATTCTCCTTTGCGGGTGGGTTTAATAGTTTTATAATGGGTTTATACGGCGTGGGTCTGGCAGCGGTTGGCATGTTATCGACTCTAGGGATAACGCTTGCTTCGGACGCGTACGGTCCAATTGCGGATAATGCGGGCGGAATAGCGGAGATGAGTGAACTTGGTAAAGAAGTCAGAGTAAAGACAGACCAGCTTGACGCTCTTGGTAATACAACCGCCGCGACAGGTAAAGGCTTTGCGATAGGTTCGGCTGCTTTTACCGCGCTTGCTTTGATTGCCGCCTATTTGACCGAAATTAAAATGGCTTTAACTCGTCTTGGAGTAGAGGTTATTAATCTTGGAGAACGAGTTGTAAGTGTCAGCAGTATTAGTTTTCTTGAGCTTGCGGATTATTACAATTTGAGTCTGCTTAATCCGACAGTTCTCGCAAGTCTTCTGATTGGCGCGGTTATTACTTTTCTTTTCTGCGGTTTAACTATGAGTTCCGTAGGTAAGACAGCCCAGGCGGTAATAGGTGAAGTTAGAGAGCAATTTAAGGATAAAGATATTCTTGCGGGTAAGAAGAAACCCGACTACGCTCGAACTGTTGCAATTGTTACTAAAGCAGCGCAGAAGCAGATGATAATACCTTCTTTAATAGCGATAATTTCGCCCATACTAATCGGTTGGGTTTTCGGAGTCTCGGGTGTGATCGGTTTCCTTGTGGGAGCTCTTGCGTCCGGATTCTCTATGGCTGTTTTTATGGCTAACGCGGGCGGTGCTTTTGATAACGCGAAGAAATATATCGAAGAAGGAGCTTATGGCGGAAAGGGTTCTGACACTCATAAGGCAGCAGTTACGGGAGATACGTTAGGTGATCCGATGAAGGATACTTCCGGTCCCTCACTTAATATTCTTATAAAGC